>JAZOSN010000024.1:0-16763 GCA_045657105.1 Eubacteriales bacterium | reverse complement strand
TTCTCCTGCGGCGTCGTCACGCGTTCGACCGACGGTTATATATTCGGTAGGACTTTTTACATCTATCATAGACGTATGTCCGCCTGACGCGACGAGCGCAAAGAACGGTGCTTCAAGTCCCTCATGGGAATAATATGCCGCGGCGGTATGTCCTTTTATATGGTTTACCGCTACTATCGGCTTTTTGTGAGCGTACGCCCAACCCTTCGCATATCCAACGCCTACGAGAAGCGCACCGATAAGTCCGGGATTTGAGGTCACCGCAACACAGTCAATATCGTCAGGGGTGACGTTTGCCTCGGAAAGCGCATCGTAAGTAAGCTTTGATATAGCCTCGGTATGCGCTCTGCTTGCTATCTCGGGCACGACGCCGCCGTATAGCGTATGCATCGTTATCTGCGAGGCAACGATATTCGAGCGTATCTTATATATATTTTTGTCTATCTCCGCAACGGCAACCGAGGTTTCGTCGCAAGAGGACTCAAAAGCCAAAATTATCATTTTGGAAATTCCTTTCGTATATTTACGAAATTATTTATTTTCTGTATTACCGCCAAGTCTGCCCTTATTCCAAGCCATTTGTGCAAGTGCGGTAAGAGCAAAGGTAAAGAGTGCGGTGAATATCGCATAGAACAGTGCTCCGCCGATCACGCCCACAAAATGCGAGATGCTATACTGTGCAAGAAAAACGAGGCGCAAAAATTTATTTGTACTGAAAACACCTAAAAGAAGAAATGAAATTGCCGAAAGTGCCGTCGAAGCGATAATATCACTTGCAAAATTCTCTCTGAAATAGTCGAGCACTTCTCTTTTAAAGCTATACTTTTCGTCTGCCGTGGCATTAAGATACGCCGCTCTTGCAGAAGAGTTCCTGAATATAAGAAGCGCTATAAAAACGTAATACGAGATCGCATAAAGAAGATAAAGAACCGCATCGAGAGCCGCTATGTCAATAAATCTGTAGGTAAGCTCGCCAATTACAGGGATCTTGAAAAGAATCCAGACGAGAACGTAGACGAGTATAACCGCAATATTCAGAAGAAAAAATATTCCGAGCTTTTGCAAAGCGTCCTGAAAAAGCTTTTTCATAAAGCAGATTCTCCTTTATATGTTTTTATTTGATTTTTTATCCATAAGGATCGCGTCCTCGGTGGGATTTCTGTAATATGCTCTTCGACGTCCGACGACCTCAAATCCCTGCTTTTCGTAAAGCGATCTTGCAGAGATATTCGACTCTCTGACCTCGAGCATAAGCGTATCGCAGTTTTTTTCGCGAGAGCGCTCACAGACAAACGAAACGAGAGCATTTGCGACGCCTTTACGTCTGTACTCCGGTGAAACCGCAACGTTCAGTATCTCACATTCGGGAGATATGCAGATGAAAACAACATATCCGCAGAGTACTCCGTTTTCATCGATCGCAAGATAAATTTCGGTAAGCGGCATTTTACTGCTGCTCTCGAATGCTTCACGTGACCAAGGATCTGTAAAAGAAGCGTTTTCGATATTCACTATATCTTCCAGATATGCCTTTGTAAACGGAACTATCGTAAGATTCATATATCCTTCTCCGAGCTTTTATCGGTCAAACACAGAAAGCAAGTCCTTATCGAAGAGCCTTTGCACGCTCGGCGAAAGAACGGTAGCCTTCTTCTCCGACATATCGTATATATAGAATTCCTTGTTTTTCAGGTAAAGGTCGAGGCAGTAAGAGAAGTACGGATACTCGGTAGAGCGAAATCTCAGTACGAACACTCCATCTGCACCTTCAACGCGCGTTTTTTCGCCGTTTATTATTGCATTTACAAGAATTTTCGTTTCGCTTGAGTCGAGCTCGTCCCTCGTGTTGTAATCAACGTCACATATAAATACCGAGCTTGCGCCGAATTCTTCGAGCGACGGAAGCGTCACCTCTTCGGGATTATAGTAAATATACGATCCCTGATCCTTCGAGGTAGCGAGCATTTTCGAGGTATCCATAAGCTGCTCGTTGCCGTCCTTATCGAGGTATCCTACCTTGTAATATTCCCTGTCACCGTCCTTGGCGTAAGGCTTCTTGGAGATCCTGACAGGCTCATAGCAGATCGGTGCCTCTACGTAGGTTATACCGTTTTGCCTGTCGGTAAGCTCGCCCGTCGAATAATCAAAGTCAAATTTTCTGACGTAGTGAAAATCCTCAAAAACGTAAGCAACGAACACTATACCGAGAAGTGCAAGTATTGCGCCGAAAACGATGAGCCAAGGCCTGATATTGAATTTTTCCTTTTCAGACGCCGTTATGACGGTCTTTTTCTTGATTTTTTTACTCATATTTCACTCTGTGTCTTATGCAAAGATATGTAATCAGTATCCGAAAACACCCGAAAGGCTATCGTCGTTTATTATCCAGTCGCGTACTCTGATAGTTTTGTAGTCGGTTTCTCCTGTCTTGATAATGACCTCGTCAATTCCGGCGTTTATTACGGTGCGCTTACACATCATACAGCACATAACGTCACCTACAAGCTCACCGGTCTTACTGTCAAGGCAAGCAAGGTAAAGCGTTGCGCCGATCATACGCTCTCTCGATGCGGCGATAATAGCGTTCTGCTCGGCGTGGACCGAACGGCAGAGCTCGTAGCGCTCCCCTCTCGGAATACCGAGCTTATCGCGCATACAGTTTCCGATCTCGTCGCAGTTCTTTCTGCCGCGAGGCGCGCCGTTGTAGCCGGTGGAAACGATAGTATCGTCCTTAACTATGACCGCGCCGAATTTCTTGCGCAGACAGGTGGATCTCGTCGCTACGGTACGTGCAATATCAAGATAATAATTGGGTTTGCTGATTCTTTCCATAACAGTAAAGCGTCCTTTCGACTCTTATATTAAGCTTTCAAATGCGCGAAAGCGCACAAAAACCTAATTTAACAACATATTATACAATATATTTTTTTTAATTACAATAGCTAAATCGTCAAATTAACTTTTTTGTTACACTTTTTAACAAAGTTAACAAATAGTACACAAATATACAGACAAAACAAAACAGCACCTTCATCTGCAAGGTGCTGTTTTCAAGGGAGAGCGATGGGAATCGAACCCACTACCTCCAGGGCCACAACCTGGCGCTCTAACCAAGTGAGCTACGCCCTCCGTATTTTCGACCTTTCTTCGGTCAACGTTGCGATTATACCATAAAAAAATCGGCTTGTCAATAGGAAAAACGAAAATATTTTATTTTTTCCGTTATATTTCCTTGCCGTAATTTTAACAGATCTCGCCACTGCGGCATATATGATTATAAAAGGCGTTAAGCCCAGACCGACGAAAGGATTATAATTTTATGCAGATCAGTACCTATCCCGATTTTACTTCCCTGCTTCGCAGACGTCCGCAAGCGCGTGCCGTCATTTCCGGAAGCGAAAAGTATCACTGTATCAGAGGCGAGGTTCGCTTTTATCAGGCCTCCTGCGGAGTTCTTATTGCCTCGGAAATATGCGGACTTCCACGGTCCTGTGAGGCCTTTAAAAGACCGATATTTGGCTTTCACATACACGAAAACGGCGAGTGTAGCGGAAATTCAGAAGATCCGTTTGCAAACGTAGGCTCGCATTACGACACAAACGGCTGCGATCACCCTAACCACGCGGGAGATCTCCCTCCTCTTTTCTCGGTAAACGGATATGCACTTTCGGTATTTCTGACCGACCGTTTCACTATCGGAGAGATCATTGGAAGAGCAGTAATAATCCACTCCTCCCCTGATGATTTTACAAGTCAACCGTCTGGAAATTCAGGAGAAAAGATGGCGTGCGGAGTTATCAAAATATAAAGCGCACGGGAGCTATTGGAAATAAAAAAAACGACAGGACTTAAACCTGTCGTTTTTCTTACGTACCCTGGGGGATTCGAACCCTCGACCTACTGCTTAGAAGGCAGTTGCTCTATCCGGCTGAGCTAAGGGTACATACCGAATGTTTTTTCAAAATTTAAGCCGCACTGACGGTGCGGCTCTCATTTTGTCTTATGCAGACTTTTTAAAAGCGGGTGATGGGAATCGAACCCACATAGCCAGCTTGGAAGGCTGGAGCTCTACCACTGAGCTACACCCGCATTTCGAACTGCCTCATTATAATATCACAACGATTTCCATTTGTCAATACCCTTTTTAACAAAAATGCGAAAAAATTTTTATTCTTTTTGTCTATTTTCTCAAAATCATCGAATTATATCGGTTTTCATCACTGAAAAGATGGCTTTGGACGGTTGACAACAGAAAAAATAAATGTTATAATTTGTTGTGGTCAAATTTACCATCACGAGGAGAATATAGAATGAAAGAATTTTATCCAATTACCATTGCAGGTCTTGAAAGACAGTTGAAGCTTTGTCCGCTTAACGAAAAGCTTTATATCGGCGCATTCATAATAATCGGAGATCCGGAGCTCACCGAAAAATCGGCAACCGAGCTTCTCAAAAAGGCTCCCGAATACGACTACATTCTCTCGGCAGAGTCAAAGGGTATTCCGCTTGCTCACGAGATGGCGCGTCAGCACGGCGACGCAAAATATATGGTAGCAAGAAAGTCTGTAAAGCTCTATATGAGCGACGTGCTTGACGTTACCGTAAACTCTATAACCACTGCCAACACTCAGCATCTCTACATTGACGGTGCAGATGCAGAGCTTATGCGCGGCAAGAGAGTTCTCATCGTTGACGACGTAATTTCGACGGGAGAGTCGCTCAGATCTCTTGAAGCTCTCGTAAACGAAACGGGCGCAGAGATAGTAGGAAAGATGGCTATTCTCGCGGAAGGTGAGGCGGCAGACCGCCACGACATAATTTATCTTGAAAAGCTTCCTCTGTTTGATGCAGACGGAAACGCAATCTGAAATTCACAGTAAAATAAAAGCTTCCGACAAGATCGGAGGCTTTTATTTTGCGCTTACTGTATTGACAAAAAGTATATATTATGGTAGAATTAATTAGTTGTATTCATATTTTTCGGAGGTGGTTCGCAATGAACATCGAAAAGATTATGCCTCTCAGTGAACACCCGCGTCCTGATCGAGTCAGAGAAACCCGGCTCTGCCTTAACGGTCAGTGGGATTTTGCTTTTGACGAAAAGGGGATCGCCCTTGCAAAAGACAAGGAAGGCGCAAACTGGGGCTACGGTAACACAGTCATTGACGAAGAGAAATTCTTCGAGCGTTTCGAGGATATACCGATGGGCTTCAAGCGTTGTGAGTATTTCTGCGGATACTGCTATACTCAGCTTACCGACGTTTTCCAAGAGGTAAACGGTCTGCTTGATATGGACAGAAATCCCAAGATGGACATCGAGCGAGTACGCAAAATCAACCTCAAAAGAAGATAATCCGAAGGAAAATAAAAGACTGGAAAGGCGAAAACACTATGTCAAAGAAAGTAAGAGTTGCTATGATAAGCGGTTGGCACGTCCACGCTATGGGATATGCAAATTATCTTGCGGCGAATCCTAATTGCGAGATCGTCGCAGTATGGGACGAAATGCCTGCTCGCGGAATCGAATGGGCAAGTGATCTCAAATGCAAATACTACGAAAGCTACGAGGAGCTTCTTGCAAACGACGAGATAGATGCGGTTGCTATTTGTGCACCGACTTCCATGCATGCAGAGCTTATGATCGCTGCGGCTAACGCCAAAAAGCACATTTTTACCGAAAAGGTTCTCACTCTCACCAACAAAGATGCAAAAGCGGTAAAGCGCGCTATCAAAAAGAACAAGGTTCATTTCACAATATCCTTTCCTCACAAGACTGACAAGGCAGTGCTCTTTGCAAAGGATCTCGTTGATACCGGAAAGCTTGGAAGCATAACCTATATGAGAGTCCGCAACGTACACTCGGGAAGCATAAGCGACTGGTTGCCTGCTCATTTCTATAACAAGGAGCAGTGTGGCGGCGGTGCTATGATCGATCTCGGTGCACACCCGATGTATCTTATCAACTGGTTCCTTGGTGATCCGAAATACGTTATGTCCGCTTTTACAAGCGTCACAAAGCGTCCCGTCGAGGACAATGCAGTCTGCCTGCTCGAATACAAGAACGGCACAATCGGCGTTTCTGAAACAGGCTTTGTTTCGATCGCAGATCCCTACACCATCGAGCTTTCGGGAACAAAGGGCTATCTTCGCATAAGCGGCGGCTCTCTTTCCTATTCCTGTCCTGATACCAACAACAAGAGAGTCAAGGTGACCGAGTTTGCAAACTCCTGTCCGCAGCCTCTCGACTACTGGATCGACAGTATAATCAACAACACGCCAAACGAAAAGTTCGGAATCGAAGAGGCAATCTCTCTTACCGAGATAATGACCGCCGCTTACAAATCGGCGTCAAGCGGCAAGAAGATAAAGGTTTAAGCCTTACACAATAAAAATCCGCCCACAGGGCGGATTTTTTATTTATCTAGAACAACAATATTCCAAAAATATGCAGAAAGCGTTACGTTAAGCTTACCGTCAGATTTTACGTCATATTAGCCTATATGAACAAACTCACAGGATAACATAGAGGCGAACATCTCGATATCCTTTGACGTAAGAGCGGTTGACACCACGGTATGATGTGCACCGCCGGCTTCAAGCCAAGCGCGTACGCCGTCATCAAAATTCGGTTTGATTTTCCACATTACGCGCGCAACGGGAAGATTTGGCATCGGCTCGGGTTGCTCTACAAGCTCGATATCCGCGCATATCAAACGGAAACGATCGCCCATATCAACCATACAAACAGCCACGGCATCACCGCAAGCTCCGTCAAATACAAGGCGTGCGGGATCCTCGCGATCCCCGATTCCGAGAGGATGAACCTCGACTCTCGGTCTGTTTACTGCTATGGTAGGACAAACCTCAAGCATATGAGATCCCAAAACCAGCTCCTCGCCATTTGTCAGATCGTACGTATAATCTTCCATAAAAACGGTTGCACCATTTTTACCCTGCGCCATTCTTTTAAGAATGGCGGTAAGCGCGGCAATTTTCCAATCCCCTTCTGCTCCGAAGCCGTACCCGTCTGCCATAAGACGCTGAGCAGACATACCGAACAGCTGCTTTAAGCCGTGCAGAGCTTGGAAATTAGTTGTAAACGCTTTATAATTTCCTTTCTCCATAAATCGCCTTAAAGCTATTTCGTAGCGAAGCTGTTCTTTAACCGAAGCAATATTATCTGTTGCCATAGTATAAATTTTACAAATTTCGTCATAAAGAGCATCCACTTCTTCTTCGGCAACAAGATCTATCTCGTTAACAATATCGCCAATTCCATAATAATCGGTCTGCCAACCAAATTTTATGTTAGCTTCAACACGGTCGCCGTCCGTTACCGCAACCTCTCTCATATTGTCACCAAAACGGCAGATTTTCATTTTTTTACTGTAATCCAAAGCATCTACGACCGAAGCCCAAGCATTAAGCTTTTCGATAACCTTTTCGCTCTTATAATACCCAATAACGATTTCGTGCGGAATTGCCAAGCGTGCCAAGGCATATCCGAATTCGCGGTCACCGTGAGCAGCTTGATTAAGATTCATAAAATCCATATCAATCGTCGCATACGGCAATTTTTCGTTGTACTGCGTATGAAGGTGAAGCAAGGGCTTTTGAAGTAGTTTCAATCCGTTGATCCACATTTTTGAAGGGCTGAACGTATGGCACCAAATAACAATTCCAATGCAGGAATCGTCAAAATTAATTCTCTTTATAGTTGCGGTAATTTCATCCGATGTTTTCATAACTCCCGCAAATTCCAAATCGGCATTTTTGACGTTTTCGTTCAAATAAGAAACGATTTCTCTGCTGTTCTTTTCAACCTGATTAAGCGTTTCATCTCCGTAAAGTAACTGACTTCCCGTCAAGAAAAATATTTTTCCCATTAAAAATCACCTCATTATAAAACTTTATTTTTGGCCGTAATAGGCACTATTTCCGTGCTTGCGGAAATAATGTTTATCTAACAAATTTTGACTTACCTTTTGTGTTTCATGATTTATCAAAAGGGTTTTAAGCGCCATTTCGGCGGCACTTTCAAGAGTAATTGCAACCTCGACCGCTTTTTCGGGCGATGCCCCCCAGGTAAACGGTGCGTGATTTTTCACCAGAACTGCGGGTACCGCCATTTCATCACGGTCCTTAAAGGTTTCCGCAATAACAACTCCCGTATTTTTTTCATAATCATTTGCAATTTCTTCAGCGCTAAGTTCTCTCGTACAAGGCACATCACCGAAGAAGCAGTCGGCATGTGTTGTTCCGAATGCGGTAATTGCTTTGCCCGCCTGTGCAAAGGCGGTTGCATTTATTGAATGTGTATGAACGATTCCGCCTATATTCGGGAATGCGCGGTAGAGCTCAAGATGAGTAGGAGTATCACTTGACGGACGCAAAGAGCCTTCTACGACCTGTCCGTGAAGATTTAAGACAACAATATCATCGGGCGTAAGCTTATCATAATCAACTCCGCTCGGTTTAATTGCGACCAAGCCGCTTTCACGATCGATACCACTGACATTTCCCCAAGTCAATACGACAAGTCCGTTACGAACCAGATCCATATTGGCTTTATAAACGCGCTCCTTGAGAGATTTTATCGCCGATTCCTTTATAGACGTAGGATAAAATTCATCAACTGCCGCACGCTGGGTGTTAAGTAACCTGCGGTATTGCTCCATCCACTTAGCGAATCCTTCGATCTCTGCTGCATCGGCATTCGTAATCTCGTATTTTGCATCGGTAAAAATCTTAGTGTTAAGATATTCCGCAAGCGACATTCCCTTTCCGCAAGCGGCATAAGCGGCAAGAATAGACATTCCCCATGCTCCGCCTTCACCCGAATTATAATATACCGTAATCGGCAAATTAAGTGCTGCCGCCATAGCTTTTCTACCTGCCTGCGCCTTAACGTATCCGCCGTGTGCAGACATTCTATCAAGCCTTAGGTTTTCTTTTTCATAAAGTATATCCATACCTATTCGAAGTGTGGCAACCGCCGAATAGAGCTGCGATCTCATAAAGTTACCCAGCGTAAGCTTTGCATCATCGCGTCGTGCCACCATCGGCACGCCTCGTCTTATATCGGTCAAGCTTTCACCCGACAGATAGTTACAGCTTACGACACCACCGCAATCGAGGTCGCCGCTTTGGGAAGCGTCGTAGATTGCGTCAAAAAGCTGATGTTTATCAAGTTTACTGCCTGTCAGTGCCGAGAACTCGTCGAATATTCCCGCCCAGGCATCTATATCGCTACAACAGTTGTTACAATGCACCATGGCAGCATCGCGCCCGTCGGGAGTCGCTACTATATCAATGACCGAATAATAATTTTTCAACGGCTTTTCCATAACCGCCATAGCAAAAATACTCGTGCCCGCGCTTACATTTCCGGTCCTGGGAGCGATACTGTTTGTTGCAACCATACCCGTTTCGGCATCGCCCTCGGGTGGACAGAATAATGCGCCTGCTTGTAAATTTCCGCTCTCATCAAGTAAAGCGGCACCCTCTGCCGTCAAAGTTCCCGCATTTTCACCTGCAAATTTAACCTTCGGCAAAATATCAATGATACTATATTCAAGCTTGTTTTCCTTTAAAAGCGAGTCAAATTTTTCTACCATAACGGCATCGTAATTTCCGGTGGTCGAATCTATGGGAAACATTCCGCTTGCATCTCCGACACCCAGAATATTTTTGCCGGTCAAAATCCTATGTATATATCCCGAAAGAGTGGTAATACTCGAAATTTTTGAAACATGATCTTCACCGTTCAAAATTGCTTGATAAAGATGCGCGATGCTCCAACGCTCCGGAATATTGAATTCAAATAAGTTGCTTAAAGCTGCAGCCGCCTCTCCGGTAATGGTATTTCTCCACGTACGAAATGGAGCAAGCTGTTCTCCGTCAGAATCAAACGGCAAATATCCGTGCATCATAGCCGAAACACCTATTGAGCCGAGAGTCGTTAAACAAGTTCCGTATTTATTTTTAACGTCGTTGCAAAGGTCGCCGTAGCAACTTCTTACGCCGTTCACGGCATCGTCAAGACGGTATGTCCATATGCCGTTTTCAAGTCGATTTTCCCACGTGAAGGAGCCGGATGCTAAAGACCTGCCGTTTTCATCGCTTAAAACCGCTTTTATTCTTGTTGAACCCAGCTCGATCCCGAGATAGGTTCTTCCCTCTTTAATAATCTTTAATATTTCATTTTTCAGCATTAAATTATCACCCTCATTCCTTATATTTAATTTTATCAAAATTAGTTCAATAAATATAGGTCTATATTTACGAAATATATTGATTTTGTCCGTTTTTGATGATATAATCTATATATTACAAAAAAGGAGCGCACAAATCTATGGAGTCATTATTTAATACTGAGCAATTGCTTTTAAGGTTAAAAGAATTTCACACGGTAACCAATATTCGAATTTCGGTTTTCAACTCTAATTTTGAAGAAATCGTATCTTATCCGTTGTCGCGCGCCGAAATTTGCGACACGATCCGTTTAAACAAACTCGCCGAACATAATTGCCGCAAATGCGATCTTGAGGCATGCCGTATCGCTTCGGCGCGCAAAGAGCCTTACATATACCGTTGCCACGCAGGACTTACCGAAATAATAGCTCCGCTTTTTCTGGGAAACGTAGTCGTGGGATATATATTTTTTGCACACTTCCTTTCATATTCCAATTACAACAACGCCAAAAAAGAGATTCTCGCAGCTTGCAAGGGATACAATATCGACCAGGCACATCTAGCCTCAATGTGCGAACAAATGCCACTTTACAATCAAAATTATCTTATTGCCGCATCGCATCTGCTTCAGGCAGTAGCGACGTATCTGTGTATGGAAAAAATCCTCTACTTTAAATATGAAACACTTCCGCTTAAAATCGACCGCTATATACGCTCAAATCTGGATTCGGATCTATCGGTAGGTGCCATTTGCAACAAATTCAAAGTAGGAAAAACCCAGCTCTATGATATAGTAAAAAAATTATACGGTATGGGAGTAGCAGAAGTAGTTCGCAAGATGAGAATGGATTATGCCCGTGAGCTGCTCCAAACAAATCCCGACACACCGATCTACGAGGTAGCTTCAAAGTGCGGATACACCGAATACAATTATTTTATAGCCGCTTTCCGCAAAACCGTCGGTATATCACCAAAGCAATTTGCTCTGAGTCAACGCAATTCAAATTAAATGCATTATGTTTTAAGAATTAAAAAGAAATTTTCTGCTTTGCTTTAATTCCAATATTTATTTTTCTTTTTGTTGTATGTGTTAACTTTGGAATAAAAATTCCCTCCTATGGCTTTTTATTATACCATAGGAGGGCGCTTTTTGTCATTTTCCGTTTTTAACGGTTCTGTTCACTTTTTATTTGTTTTCAACTTGTTTGATCACTCGCGGCAACGGTATTTTTTATTTATCCGATAAAATGCTTTGCATCGTTTCCGTGAATAAGGCGAGTATAGAAATCGTAGTCAAGCTCTTTAAGTATAACCTCAAGCTCAAGGTCGGACATTACGGTATTTCTTCCCTTTGCATACTGCTCGTCAACCTTTTCCTTCATTGCTACAAGGATCGGGTGACGCTTATCGACCACTCTATCTCCGTCAAGATGGAAGAAGTTATTGAGCCAGTGTGCAATTCCTGCGAGTCCGCTATGCGAGTCTATTGCGACCGTTGCGGGTACTCCAAGGATTGAGGAAGTATCGAATATGTTATAGATCTCCTCGTCTTTGAGAAGTCCGTCTGCATGGATACCTGCTCTCGTTACGTTGAAGTTTCTTCCCACAAACGGCGTGCGAGGCGGTATATCGTATCCTATCTCTCTTTCAAAATAACGCGCGATCTCGGTAATTACCGAAAGATCCATACCGTCGGTCGTTCCTCTGAGAGAAGCGTACTCGATAGCCATAGCTTCAAGCGGACAGTTTCCTGTACGCTCGCCTATACCGAGCATAGCACAGTTTATACCGGAGCAGCCGTAAAGCCAAGCCGTAGAAGCATTCGTGACGACCTTATAGAAGTCGTTGTGACCGTGCCATTCGAGCATTTCCGACGGGATGCCAACGTAGTGCTGCATACCGTAAATAATGCCCTGTACGCTTCGAGGAAGCGCCGCGCCCGGGAAAGATACTCCGTATCCGAGCGTGTCACACGCGCGAATTTTGATCGGCACGTCGTACTGACGGCTAAGCTCCATAAGTCTTTCCGCGAAAGGAAGCACGAAGCCGTAATAGTCGGCTCTCGTTATATCCTCAAAGTGACAACGGGGACGGATTCCTGCATCAAGAACCTTCTGAACGATGCCGAGGTACTTTTCCAGCGCCTGCTTTCTGGTCATCTTCATTTTATTATAGATGTGATAGTCCGAGCAGGACACGAGGACTCCCGTTTCCTTGATACCGAGCGATTTTACAAGCTCGAAATCGTTATCGTTTGCTCTTATCCAGCTTGTGATCTCAGGAAATTCAAATCCGAGTTCCTGACAAGCGCGAATCGCCTGTCTGTCCTTTTCCGTATATACGAAGAACTCACTCTGACGGACAAGTCCCTTAGGTCCTCCAAGCTTATGCAGAAGCGTGAAAAGATCCACTATCTGCTTCACAGTGAACGGAGAGGTAGACTGCTGACCATCGCGGAAGGTAGTATCCGTTATCCAGATTTCCTTGGGCATATTGATCGGAACTGTTCTGTGGTTGAACGAAACCTTCGGAATACTTGTATATTCAAAAAGATCGCGATAAAGGTTCGGATCTGCTCTTTCCTGAAGCTGATAATGATAAGCCGACTGTTCGAGAAGATTTGTTTCTTCAGAGAATATCAGTTCTCTGGGTTTTGGGATTGTTGCCATAATATATCTCCTTTCAAAATAGGAATGGGAAAATAATAAACCAATATAAAAATTGTATATTTGGTATATTATACACTTTTTATTTAAAAAAATCAAGAGGTACTTTAACGATTTTAAGCGAGAAATCAAAAAAATTAGCCGAAAACTCCCGCTATTTTTATCAAGAACACCATTTTTTTAAAAAAAACCGATTTTTTTCAAATTTAATCTTGACAAAAGTTTATCTCTATGTTATACTTGTGAGGTCGAGCAAACAGCGCGTCATCTTATATTTGGAGAGATGGCCGAGTGGTCGAAGGCGCGCGACTGGAAATCGCGTAAGCGCCAAAAACGCTTCGAGGGTTCAAATCCCTCTCTCTCCGTAAACAAAAGAACACCACCGATGGTGGTGTTTTTTTGTTTTATGTAGCTACGCGATGCAGAACCCCGTAAATTGCGCAGCAATTTACAAAAGCGTGCGGGAAACAAAGTATAGGTACCACTAAACGACGCACGCGTTGGGTTCGTAAATCCCTCTCTCTCCGTAAACAAGAAACATCACCTTGGCGTACCTGCGATAAAGCAAGTACGCCTTTTATACTTTCCGTTGATATTTTTAACCGAAATTAAACAACGCCGTTATTGAATAAAGCTGAATATGTGATATAATTTAATCAGAACAAGCGCTTGTTACTTTATACCCTGGAGGTTAATTATGGAACTCAAAATCAGTGAAAATTTAAGAAAATTGCGTAAAGAACGCGGCAATACACAAGACGATCTCGCGAATCATCTTGCTATATCCGTGCAAGCGGTTTCGAAATGGGAGCGTGGCGACGGATTTCCTGATATTGCACTTCTCCCATATATTGCGTCTTATTATGAAGTAACGGTAGACGATATTTTGGGCTGTAATTCTTTGCGAAAGCAGGAGGATATCGAATCCTTCAAGAAGCAGACACAGGTGCTGATTAACAAGGGCAAACGTAAAGAACGACTTGAACTTTGTCGCGAGATGCAAAAGAAATATCCAAATGATGAAGATGTGCTATACAACTTAATGTATGATTTGTGGGCTGTTGACCACGCAAAGAACAGCGAGGAAATTATTTGTATTGCTACCAAGCTTCTGAAAAGTGATTCTTTGGAAATTCGCTACGGTGCTATTCAAATGCTTGCCTTTGCTTATTCAAAATTAGGAAATGATGAAAAAGCAGTAGAATATGCAAAGATGGTTCCGTGCAACAGAGATCTGCTTTCTTCCGTGTTAAAAGGCAAAGAATTGGTTGAGCATTGCCGCCATTATTTTTGGAATGTTTGTGATACTATGCTTAGATTATCTCACAACATGATACAGTGTCCCGAGGCGGAATATACTGCTGAGGAAAGACATACCATAAGAGAAACCATATATAAATTTTATTATATGATTTTTTCCGAGGGGGATTTTGGCTGGTTGGAAAACAGATTAGGCAGGCTTTGTCGAGATATGGCAATAAGTTCGTCAGAAATGGGCAAGGTAGATCAAGCCTTTGATGAGCTTAACAAAATGTGTGAGCATATGGAAAAATATCAAAAATTTACGAATATAGAACATACATCTCCCTTGGTTCGTGGATTGAAATATGATTCTTCGCAGAGCGGAAGTAGCGACGAATATAGCATAGCTCATGGTTTTCTTTGTTCTTTAGATGAAAATCCTCGCTTTAAAGTCTTACACGCAGACGAAAGATTGCAGGTAATAAAAAATCGCTTACAAGCTTTGGGATAAATCACAGCCCCGCCTCGCGCGGGGCTGTGATTTTGTGTACTCAAAAGGTGCTGTCTTTTTCGTTTTATATTATTCCGTCTTACCCGTTTCCTCTCTTGACTTACTCACCCAGTCAAGGAAGATGCCGAACATAAAGCCAAGCGTCATCGTAAGCAAAATACCGAATACGTAGGCAATAAGTGTAGCACCGAAGCTGCCGAAGATGTCGAGAAAGTATATCGAATAGTTACCGTACATATCCATTCCGAAATTTGAACGGTGGAAGAAAATGTTGATGAAAATACCAAAGGACACCGAGGCGTAAATAAATGCGAGCGCCTTGAGGAAATTCTTTAACTGAAGTGTTACCTTGTTTGAAAGAATGAGATAAAATCCGTAAAGCGCCATAACGAGGTGACACGCACCCTCGCTGATGTGCATAAAATTTGCTTCTTGTCTGTAATTAAGAAGATATTCAGCCTGGGGGCTTACAAACAGTGCAAGGAACATTCCGAATCCGAGAAAGGCAATCGCGCAGTAAGCGTAGTCTTTTACCCATTTGTTCATAAACGGAGTCAGAATAATGACCGTGCAAATGTACGGGCTTATATTTTCGAGTGTCATAAATCCGTCATCAAGCCAACCAAACTCGTAAGCGGCGTAATTCCAGCAGAAAAAGAAAATTGCTGTAATTAGCACGAAAAGTATGTTGACGATCGTTCTTTTCAGCTTTTCACGAAATAGGCACATCAAAAATATCGCCGCGAAAAATACTATGGAAAGTCCCAAAAGCATTTGCGATATGTGCATAGCGTTTCTCCTATTCTTCGGGCTCTTCGTCGGGAAGCGCGTCTGTACTGTTCCATACTACCTGAGCGTTTCCGTTCCAACCGTCCTCCCAGCCGTCGGGCTTCTCGTCCTCTGAAAGAGTTGTTTTTATAATCAAAGAGCCGCAGAGCGCAAATGCGCCGGAGTCTATCGTTTGAACGCTCGGAGGTAAAATTATCTCGCGCAGTCCGGTGCAACCGCTGAATGCGTTAGTTCCTATTTTCATAAGTCCGTCGTTAAGAGTAATAGTCTCAAGCGACTTGCAGTCTCTGAACGCTCCGTTTTCGATATGCGTTACGGTTTCGGGCATTTCGATCTCTTTAAGACCGGTACACCCCGAAAATGCCTCTTGTCCGATATGAATAAGTCCGTCAAGCAGATATATCTTCGTTATGTTGGCACAGCCTGAAAATGCGCGTTCACGTATGCCCAGAACCTTCTTTTCGTTGTAGTAAGCACCGAGATAAACCTCGCCGTTCAGATATTTGTACGCCTTTAAAACCTCGGCATAGTTTTGATCTTCGGAGGTAACGTACTCGATTCCGCTCGTCGTCTCGTATTCCCAGACAGCCTTTATCACCATGTCCTTGGTCACTCTTCGAGGCGAGGCACTCCACGAGTGGAGAAATGCGCCGTCCTTTACGACAACGGGAGGCGTGGCGTCCTGGCCCTGCGTTATATGCTGTTCAAGCGAACCGCTGATGAGTGTGCCTCCGTCAAGGTCAAACTTTACAACGTAGGTCTTTTTTCCTGCCAAAAATATCAGTAGTAAAAGTACTGCTACTGCAAGAAATAATATTGAAAATGTGATTATTATTCGTGATTTTCCCTTTAAATATTGCATCAAGTAAATCCTCCTTTGCGTATTATATCACGGTAATATTATAGCACTGCGAATATCCGGTTTGGTTAACATATTATGATAGGTATGTAAACAAAAAAGCGGCGAAAAGCCGCTTTTTTATCCTTTTAATCAAAGATTATAATATCTGTCAAACTCTGCAGGGTGAGGGATCTTTGCAAGCTCTGCGCACTCTGCTCGCTTACCTTTAATAAAGTTAGCGATAAGCTCCTCGGGGAATACTCCGCCTGCGGTTAGATAATCGTGATCCGCTTCAAGAGCGTCAAGTGCCTGATCGAGCGATGTGGGAAGATGCTTCAGCTTTGCCTTTTCCTCGTCGCTGAGGTGGTAAAGATTTACGTCGTACGGACCCCAGCCGTTTTCGTGAGGATCGATCTTATTATTGATTCCGTCGATACCTGCCATCAGAATTGCCGCGTAGCAGAAATAGGGGTTGCAGGTAGCATCGGGGTTACGAAGCTCGAAACGGCGCTTATCGGGC
>JAZOSN010000023.1:0-36553 GCA_045657105.1 Eubacteriales bacterium | reverse complement strand
CTCCCGCTCATAAAAAAATATTCGCGGGCGTGGCGGAATTGGCAGACGCGTAAGATTCAGGTTCTTATGATCGCAAGGTTGTGCAGGTTCAAGTCCTGTCGCCCGCATAAACAGAAAAAGTACGGCGTTGCCGTACTTTTTCTGTTTGTTTGAGTTTTCACACTTGAATCTGGCAATTCGAAGAATTGCCAATCGGCGCAAAGAGAATAAGCGGAAAATGAAAGCGACGGCGCCGATTTAGGTTCGTAAGTCCTGTCGCCCGCATAAACGAAAAAGACCGACTAATGTCGGTCTTTTTCGTTTATCTGTGTGTTTCACACTTGAATCTGGCAATTCGAAGAATTGCTAATCGGCGCAAGGAAAAAGAAGGAAATAGGAACAATTATTTGTGCCTTTTCTGCGTTTTTTGATTCTTACTCTGCATATACTTGATATTTAAAGAAAAAACCGAATACACGTCAAAAATGACCGAACAGGCAAAAATCAACAATTCTCCACTTTTGTTTGCTATAATATACACAAGCGAAAAAGAAATGGGGAAAAAGATAATGCAAGCAATTAAAACGACCGCGCTTGTCAAGCAGTACAAAAATATAACTGCCGTAGATAAGCTTGATTTGGAAATACGCGAGGGAGAGCTGTTCTCTTTGATTGGCGTAAACGGCGCGGGGAAAACTACGACGATCAAAATGCTTTCCTGTCTTACAAAGCCCACGGATGGAGATGCCGTTGTAGGCGGTTATAGTATTACAAAGCAATCGGAAAAGGTAAAACAACTGATTGGAGTATCTCCGCAAGAAACTGCCGTTGCTCCGGGACTTTCCGTAAAAGAAAATTTAGAGTTGATCTGCGGCATTCACGGCATCTCGAAAGAAAAGACCTCTGCAAAAATTGCAGAGCTGTCCGAGCAATTTGCTTTGGTTGATGTTCTGAACAGAAAGGCGGGAAAGCTATCAGGCGGTTGGCAACGCCGTGTTAGTATTGCAATGGCACTGATCAGCGAGCCAAAAATTCTGTTCTTAGACGAACCTACTCTTGGGCTTGATGTTATTGCAAGACACGAGCTTTGGGAAACGATTCGAGGTTTGGGGGGCAACGTAACGATTATTTTGACAACGCATTATATGGAAGAGGCAGAAGCGCTTTCAGACCGCATCGGTATTATGAAAAACGGCAGGCTCCTTGCCATAGGAACGGTAGACGAATTGAACGCAAAGGCGAACACAAACGACTTTGAATCGGCATTCGTTTCTATCGTAAAGGAGGGGACGTTATGAGAATGATGACTTTTGCCAAAAGATGTACGAAAGAAATTTTGCGCGATCCTATCAATCTTGGCTTTGGCTTGGGATTTCCATTGGTTTTGTTAATACTTCTCAATGCTATACAAGCAAACATTCCTGTAAGTCTGTTTGAAATTGACTCATTAACTCCCGGCATTACCGTCTTCGGACTCTCATTTGTGACGTTGTTTTCAGCTACACTGATTGCCAAAGACCGAGAAAGTGCATTCTTACAAAGACTATATACAACACCTCTTACGGGATTTGATTTTATTATTGGATATATGCTTCCACTTTTGCCAATAGCTCTCGGTCAAACGATTATCTGTTTCATTTTTGCGATTCCTTTGGGGCTTACGGTCAGCGTAAATGTTATATATGCGGTTGTCGGTATAATTCCTATGGCTATTTTCAATATAGCTCTTGGACTTTTGTGCGGCAGTATTTTTAGTGTTAAGCAGGTTGGCGGTATATGCGGAGCGTTGCTTACTAACCTATCTGCATATCTTTCGGGAGTATGGTTTGATTTAAAGCATGTGGGTGGGTTCTTTGAAAGGATTGCAAATCTCCTCCCGTTCTATCATGCAGCAGAAATGGAAAAAGCGTTATTTGGCGGAGATTTTGAGGTTGCAGCATCACATTTTTTGCCGATTTTATTATATAGCTTTGGAATAACATTGGTTGCCGTGCTCAGCTTTCTCAGACAAATGAAAAAACAATAATGATTTTATAAGGTATCCTCCGGCATATAAAATTAGGACAAATAATTAAAAACTAATCCCGCACAAAAGTTTTGGCGAAATTATTATAGTACCATTTTTATCGTCTGCACGGTGTCGGAGGTGTTTAGAGTGCGGAAGAAGTCACGATGAAGCACGGCAGGGGATCTATATATGAACTTTTTGTAAACTAAGGTGAATGATATTGACAATTTTCGCGAGCGGTGTTATAATGCCTTTGTTTATAGAAGACAGTACAACTTAATATCAAACATGAGGAAATGGAAAAGTAAGCAAGTTCATACCTTACAGAGAAACGTCGGTTGGTGCGAGGCGTCAGGTGAGTTTGCCCAAGATCACCATGGAGTGGCTGTGATGAAATCCGAGGAGAGTAAGTGCAGACGGGAGCTCCCGTAAAAGAGCAGAGATGTGATAGCATCAAAGAGCATTCGAGTTTGCTTCGAATGAATAAGAGTGGTACCGCGGAAGACAGTTAACTTTTAACGCTTTCGTCTCTTAGTTATCGTAAGATATCAGGGAGGCGAGGGCGTTTTCGTTTATTTTGCAGCGATCTTCGCCGGTCATCAAGATACCGAAATCAAAAAGGAGAAATCTCAATGATAAATTCCGCAAAATACACGCGGCAATTCTTTCCCGTGAAAAATCCAACGAGAAAATGGGCAAATAAGACTTATATCGAAAAAGCGCCCACGTGGTGCTCGGTTGATCTTCGTGACGGAAATCAGTCGCTTGTTATACCAATGAGTCTTGAAGAGAAGCTCGAATTTTTCAGGCTCCTTGTAAAGGTGGGCTTTAAGGAGATCGAGGTTGGATTTCCTGCCGCTTCCGAAACCGAATATACCTTCCTCAGAACGCTTATAGATAACGATATGATCCCCGATGACGTTACGATTCAGGTACTGACTCAGAGCAGGGAGCATATAATTCGTAGGACTTTCGACGCTCTTAAAGGCTGCAAGAACGCTATCGTTCATCTTTATAACGCCACCTCGCTCACACAGCGTGAGCAGGTTTTCAGAAAATCGAAGGAAGAGATAGTCAAGATCGCAACCGACGGTGCCGAGCTTTTCGAAAAGATTGCCAAGGAAAGCGGAGCGATTTACAGATACGAATATTCTCCTGAATCGTTCACAGGCACAGAGCCTGAATTCGCGCTTGAAATCTGTAACGCTGTGCTCGACGTATGGAAGCCCACGCCTGACCGTAAGGTGATAATAAATCTGCCTGTAACTGTCGAGCTTTCTTCGCCGCACGTTTACGCCGATCAGGTCGAATATATGTGTGATAATCTGAAATACAGAGATTCGGTTGTAGTTTCGTTGCACCCTCACAACGACAGAGGCTGCGCGGTGGCAGATTCCGAGCTCGGAATTCTTGCAGGTGCAGAGCGAATTGAAGGAACGCTTTTCGGCAACGGAGAGCGTACCGGAAACGTTGATATAGTGACGCTTGCGCTTAATATGTACGCTCAGGGAGTAGAGCCCGGACTCGATCTTGTCAATATGACTGAAATATCCGAGATTTACGAGAGAGTTACGAGAATGCAGGTGAGCGATCGTCAACCTTATTCGGGCAAGCTCGTTTTCGCGGCTTTTTCGGGATCGCATCAGGACGCTATCGCGAAAAGTATGAAATGGCACGAGGAAGAGAACTCAGATACCTGGACCGTGCCGTATCTTCCTATTGATCCGCGCGATCTCGGACGTGAGTACGATGCCGACGTTATCCGTATCAACTCTCAGTCTGGTAAGGGAGGTATAGGATACCTGCTCGAACATCAATTCGGTTACGTACTTCCTGCAAAAATGCGCGAGGACGTCGGATATACTGTGAAAAACATCTCGGAAAAAGCGCATAACGAGCTTTCGCCCGAGGACGTACTCAAAGCATTCACCGATACTTATGTGAATATCGAGGATCGCGTAAAGCTTGTTGACTATTATTTTATTCGAAAGCCCTCGGTCAAGGTTTTGCTTACCGTTGAAATAGACGGCAAAAACGAAGAGCTTATGGCTTCGGGAAGCGGACGACTCGTTGCGGTCAGTAGGGCACTCAAAGAAAGACTCGGCATTGAATTTTCCGATCTTACCTATGAGGAGCACGCGCTCTACAAAGAAACCGAAACCCATGCGATAACCTACGTAAGTATCAAGATGCCCGACGGAAGGAAGGTCTGGGGAGCAGGCGTTCACGAGGACATTATTACCTCGTCGATACACGCGCTCATCTCGGCGATAAATCGCAGTATGCACTGAGATTTTACAAAAAATAGCGGAGTTTTCGTTCTGCAAGCTTGCAGTCCGATCGCTCCGCTTTTTTACTTGTACTTATTTTACCATACCGTATCCGCCGGCGTATTTGCTTACCTCTGAGGCAACCACGAAAACCTTTCCGTCACATTCTTTCCGTATTTCTCGCAGTACCTTCGGTGTTTCCTTGCGAGGCAGGACTATGAAGATCATATTCATTTTGTCCTTTGATCCGTGACCTTCAAACACGGTGTAGCCTCTGTTTTGCTCTTTAAGATATGCGGTGATCTTTTTCGTGCTCTCATCGCTTGCGATAAGCTCGAGGTTGGACGTTCCGAGTGCGATCCTGCTCTCGATAGTCGAGCCGAGGAAAAGACCTACGGCGTATCCGATGCAGTAAAAGAAGAGCAGAAATATGTTGTCACCGAGCGTTCCGATTATAGTTGATATGACGAGTCCCCAGATGGTACATTCGACAAATCCGAGCCCTGCGGCTTTCAGACGTTGACCTTTTACCATCATACAGGTTTTGAGCGACTGGATAGAGATCTCTATTATCTTTGCGGCGCAAACTATAAGACATACCCAGGCAGGGTGAAGCGATGCTAAAAATTCTGACATTTGAATTCTCCTTAAACTAAGCTTTTTTGTATTTTACGTAATTTTATTTTTTACCAGATGAAAGGAATGAGTCTGTATTTTACTTTCTTTTTGTATTTCTCGTATCCGTCAAGCTCTCTGCTCAGAAGCTTTTCTTCGCTACGTATTCGCGCGGCGATGATTACGGGATACGGTATGAAGCAGAGTAGCGCATAAAAGGATCCGAGTACGATCGGTATAGACAGAAAAAGCCAGATAGTTACCGCATACATAGGGTGGCGCACGATAGCGTAGAGTCCTGTGTCTATTACCTTTTGAGAGCTTTCTACCTTGACTGTTCGTGAGAGATAGACGTTTTCTCTCATCACCTCGGCATATAGCGCGTAAGAGGTCAAAAGAACCGCGCAGGCGAGGACAACTGCCCAAAGAGATATCTCGGACCACGAAAAGCGAAAATCAAGCCCTGCGACGATAAATCCGCCAAGGAAGAGAAGAGCAGAAAGTGCCACCACGCCCTTTTGTGTTTTCTCTTTTTCCTTGGTGTCAAGACGTCTTTTCAGAAGCTCGGGGGATTTTATAAACAGAAAAACTCCGAGTATTATCATCGGTATAAAAAGAAGCGCGATGAATAGCCACGCGTTCGGATAGGCGAGCGTCCCCGCAGGTAAAAATAGTAAAAGCCCGACGAGCAGAAGCCCGCAGAGGAATTTTGTAAGCGCGTTTATTAAAAGCTTCATATGAGCTCTCCTTTCCGGATAGTACTACAACACTTATATTATACCACTAATTTTAATAAAGTTCAAGTGCTTTGTAAATGTTGGCTTTAATACTATGCAAAATTTCTTATTTGTGTCAAAATAACGGTAAAACACTTGTATTTGGTAAAATAAAGTGGTATAATGGCGTAAAACGAAGGTTTCATACGGAAAGGAAAACTGTTGTGGAAAAGCACTGCTTAAAATATCAGACCTACACCGAAATACTTAAAAGAGAGCTTGTTCCGGCAAGAGGGTGTACCGAGCCTACCGCGCTCGCGCTTTGCGGAGCAAAGGCAAGAGAGGTGCTCGGAGAGCTTCCTGAAAAAATAGATGTCGTCGCGAGCGGAAATATAATCAAAAACGTCAAAAGCGTTATCGTTCCCAATACAAACGGACAAAAGGGAATAGAAGCCGCGGTCGCCATCGGAGTTGTCGCAGGGCAGGCAGAGCTTGACCTTGAGGTTCTCAGAAACGTTACCGAGGCTCAGAAGAAGGAGTTTGTCGAATATCTGAGTGCTACGCCGATCTCGGTAAAGCAGGCGGAAAACGATCTGCTTCTCGATATAGTTGTTACCGTGTACGGTAAAAATTCGAGCGCGAAGGTGAGAATAGCAAACAGTCACGCGAGCGTCGTATATATAGAAAAAGACTCTAAGGTCCTGCTCCAAAAGGGACTCGAAAGCGTAGAAGAGGAAGGGCTTCCCGATTACTCGCTTCTTAGTATAGAGGATATATGCGACTTTGCAAATACTGCGGATATTTCGGACGTTAAGGAAACGCTCTGCCGTCAGATAGAATATAATGTGGCAATATCCGAAGAGGGCTTTAACGGCGATTACGGTGCAAATATCGGATCGGTACTGCTCGACTCCTTCGGAAAAGATATAATCACTCGCGCGAAGGCGAGAGCGGCGGCAGGCTCTGACGCTCGAATGAATGGTTGCGAGCTGCCCGTTATAATCAACTCGGGAAGCGGAAATCAGGGAATGACGGTATCACTTCCGCTCGTTGAATATGCAAAGGAGCTCGGCGTGGACGAGGATAAGCTTTACAGAGCGCTTATTATCTCCAATTTGTCGGCAATTCACCTGAAATCGGGAATCGGTTGCCTGTCTGCCTATTGCGGAGCGGTGAGTGCAGGAGCTGCGGCAGGAGCGGGTATTGCATATCTCCGCGGCGGCGGATACAAAGAGATCGCTCATACGCTCGTAAACGCGCTTGCTATAACATCGGGCATAGTTTGCGACGGCGCGAAAGCGTCCTGCGCGGCAAAGATTTCGACTGCGGTCGATGCGGGAATTCTCGGATATGAGATGTATCTGCAAGGACAGCAGTTCTACCGCGGCGACGGAATAGTGTCTGCCGGAGTTGAAAATACCATTAAAAATATCGGTCGACTTGGCCGTGACGGAATGCGAGATACCGATAGAGAAATACTCGATATTATGACCTGTGTTGACTGAATTTGAATTTTAAGGTGACATTATGACAAAAAACAGAAATTACGGACTTGATATTCTTCGTATCTGGGCTATGCTTGGAATACTCGGCTTACATATTGTTAATAAAGGCGGTCTTTTGAGAGGCTCGGGTGATATGCCTGTTAACGAGGCGTTTGCAAAGCTCCTTGGAGCAATATGCTATTCGTCTGTTGATGTTTTCGCTATGCTTACGGGCTATCTGTGTGTGAATAAGACAAGAAACAGTACTGCAAGACTGATGGATCTGCTTGCTACCGTTGCATTTTATTGTGTTACTATTTTTGCAGGCTTTATGATTTTCCGTCACGGTATTTTTGCAGGAAATCTTAAGCTTTGTCTTGAATCTGTATTTCCACCCATAACCGGAGGATACTGGTATGTAGTTTGCTATGCGCTCGTCTTTATGCTTATTCCGTATCTTAATACATTTATCCGAGCTCTTGATGAAAAAAGATTTGCTATGCTTATTGCAATCCTTTTTGCAACGCTTTCCGTAATAACTACGTTTGGATTTTACGATTATTTTAAGGTTAGCAGAGGCTATTCCTCCTTCTGGCTTATATTTTGCTATTTCGTCGGAGCTTTTATTAAACTGTACGGTAAAAAATATTTTGATCTGAGCAAAACGAGGCTTGTTTGTATTATGGCATTGAACGTGCTTGTTGTCTGGGCGTTCTGGTTTTTCGGAAAAGGCGTTGTGGCTACCTTCGCTTATCATCTCTTCCAGTATACTTCACCGTTTATGGTAGTAAACGCCGCCGCCTCGCTTCTGCTTTTTGAAAAAATAAGCTTTGACGGCGAAAAGCACAGATTTCTGTCAAAGACTCTGCTTTCGATAAGCTCTGCGGCTTTTTCGGTATATATAATTCATACTCACCCACTCATTTTCTACCGTATCTTCTCTAATATGGTTATCTGGGCGGCAAAGAATAATATTTTTGTCTGTATAGGAGTTGGAATAAGCGCTATTTTTGCGGTATATCTGGTATGTTATGTAATAGATCTTGTACGCGTACAGATCTTTAAGCTTCTTAGAATAAACCGTCTGACAGAAAAGCTTGGATCAGTACTGGACAGGCTTGTAGGGTGGAAAGAGGAAGCTTTCCAAAATAAAACTTAAAGGTAACTAGGTAACTGAACTAAATTCTTGAAGGTGTTTGAAATGAACAACAAGACAAACAGAATTTTTTCTTATGATATTATCCGTATTCTTGCAACTCTTGCGGTTGTGATGATACACGCCTCATCGGACACCGTTAAGGGTGCTCCGACGGGCTCTGCGGATTTCATTATAGCAAATATTCTCGACAGCATTTCCCGTATAGGCGTACCGCTTTTCGTTATGCTTTCGGGCGCACTTATGCTAAACGAAAGCAGGGAAATACCGATAAAGAAGATATTTAAGACGGCAGGATCGTTCTTCGTTTTGCTCCTTATATGGTCGGTGGCGTACGCGGCGGTATATCAGATAGTTATCCCAATTTTGTCGGGAAACGACGTTTCAATTAAAAACTTTATCTATAAGTCGATCTTCGGACACACACATCTCTGGTATCTCTATATGCTCGTCGGACTTTATTTGCTTCTTCCGATACTCAGACTTTTTGTGAAAAAAGAAAATTCAAATTACGTTCTTTATTTTATCCTGCTCGCGATGGTATTCAAGTTCTCGGTTCCGCTTGCAAGCTTTGCCTTTGATAAAGTAGCCGGCGGCTTCGTGACCTCCGAAAATCTTATTTCGGCGTATGCGGATCAGTTTTATCTTGACGTTCTCGGCGAATATATCACCTATTATCTGATAGGTTGGTATATCTCAAACGTTGATATAAAAAAGAATATACGATTAGCTCTTTATATTCTGGGTGCAGCAGGAATGATCACGACCGTCCTCGGACCTCAGATCTTTTCTACCGATACAAGCAGACCTCTCGGACTTTTTTATGCAAATAGCAGTATTAACGTACTTCTTTATAGCGTTGGAGTTTTCCTGTTTATCTTTTATCTGTTTAAAGAAAAGGACGGCGGAATGACATCCCCCGTGATAACAAAGCTATCCGGTCTTACCTTCGGTACTTATCTTATACATATGATGCTTCTCACACTTATTTCGAAGGCTATAAATATCGGAAATCTGATTGTCGAGATGCCTGTCGAGTGGCTTATATGTGTTGTAGCTTCGTTTGGAGCGTCATACGTAATGTCTAAGATACCGATCGTTAAAAAGCTGATCAAGTGCTGATAAATATTAAAACCGCCGAAAGGCGGTTTTTCTTATTTGCGATAAGTGTGTATCCTTGAATTTTCTGCCAATACTGTTCTTAGGTGAAGATTTAACATCGATTTTACATAATTCTGCTTGTAATTATACAAAAACGTGTTATTTTAAGTCGAAAAGAAAAAATAAAAATTAAAAATGGAGAAAATCAAATGGAAATTTGGGATGTACTTGATCTGATAGGCGGACTTTGTCTGTTCCTTTTCGGTATGAATCTAATGGGCTCCTCTCTCGAAAAGACGGCAGGCGGAGGCCTTAAAGCAATTCTTTCAAGACTGACTACCGGTAAACTCACAGGCTTTCTTACAGGTCTTGGAGTTACGGCTATAATTCAGTCCTCCTCGGCAACGACGGTAATGGTGGTTGGATTTGCAAACTCCGGTCTTATGACTCTAAGACAGGCGATAAACGTAATTATGGGTGCAAACGTCGGTACTACGGTGACCGCTTGGCTCATAAGCCTTTCGGGTATAGATGCAGGCGGAATACTTCAATGGTTCAAGCCTTCCTCGTTTACGCCGATTCTTGCTCTTATCGGTATAGTTCTGATAATGGGTACAAAGAGCAGTAAAAAGCACGACGTTGCAACTATTCTTTTAGGCTTTGCAACGCTTATGTTCGGTATGGACGCCATGTCTGCGGCAGTATCCGGACTTAAAGACGTTCCACAGTTTACCGGCATTCTTACAATGTTCGATAACCCGATTCTCGGAGTGATTACAGGAGCGGTTCTTACGGGTATAATTCAGTCCTCGTCGGCTTCTGTCGGTATACTTCAAGCACTTTCATCTACCGGAGCCGTAAGTCTTGGGGCGGCTATTCCGATAATTATGGGACAGAATATCGGTACCTGTGTTACGGCACTTATCTCCTCGGTAGGTACTAACAGAAACGCTCGCCGTGCATCTGTGGTTCACCTGTTCTTTAATGTTATAGGAACTGTCATTCTTCTCACTGTGTTCTGTATTGCAAAAGCGTTTATTCCTACGGTAGCAGAGTTTGTTGCAGGGCAGGCGAGTGAGTTTAATATAGCCGTCGCACACTCTGTGTTCAATATACTTTGTACTGCAATGCTTCTTCCTGCATCGGGACTTCTCGAAAAGCTTTCGTATAAGCTTATTCCCGAGCCGAAAAACGATGATAATAAGGATCAGATCACTCAGCTTGACGAACGCCTTATGGTCACTCCCTCGATCGCAATCGAAAACTGCCGTAAGGTAACTCTCACGATGGCAGACGTTTCGGTAAAGGCTTTGAAAGATGCGCTTTCGATGGTGCCGGGACAGTTTGATCCGGATAAAGCTGCCAAGGTCCGCGAGCGCGAGAAGGAAGCAGATCACTATGAGGATATTCTCGGAAGTTACCTTGTAAAGCTTAGCTCACACGAGATGAGTAGCCGCGACAGTAAAGAGTCCTCAAAGCTCCTTCACGTTATAGGAGATTTTGAAAGAATTTCCGACCACGCGGTCAATATTCTCGAATCGGTCGAGGAGCTTAGTGACAAGGAAATAGCCTTCACGCCCTCGGCACAAAATGAAATGAACTCGATGATTGCCGCAGTCGAGGAGATATTAGATCACACGGTAGAAGCGTTTAGCGGTGAAAATATGCAGGCGGCAGCTCTTGTCGAGCCACTTGAACAGATAGTCGATATTCTTAAAGATACTTTACGTTCGCGACATATCGAGAGAATGCAGAAGGGTGACTGCTCGATCGAGGCAGGATTTGTTTGGTCGGATCTTATAACTAATCTCGAGAGAGTTGCCGATCACTGCTCGAATATAGTGGGTTGTATGATCGAGATCGCAAACGATAGGCTTGATATGCACGAGTATCTTAACGGCGTAAAGGAAAAGGATCAACTTTATGCGGACAGATATAAGTCGTATAAAGAGAAATATCTTGATGCGATCAAGGAGAAAAATTGACGTAAATTTATAAAACAAAAAGGTAGCACACAGAGTGCTGCCTTTTTAATATTCGTATGTTCCGTACTCGTCCTCTTTTTCGGGAATTACGGGAAGAAGGGCACCGCAGAAGAGCGCGTCGCAGGTGTCCTTATGCGGAATGAACATCGCACCGCATTTCATACAGACCGCGTGCTTTCTTTTGGTGTAGCAGACCGGATAGTCAAGACCGGAAATAAGCATTACCGTATCTCCCTGTTTGTAAATTTCTCTGAAATGTTGAGGCAGTGTGAAATGATGCTTTTTTCCTTTTTCGTCCTCAACGGTGAAGCGGATAAACGACTGAAATCCGAATTTTACGTTTCCTCCCGGAATATGCATCGTGCTGTAAAGCACGCCCTTTGGGAAAACGTAGCGCATCATATATTTCGTGCCCGTGATCTTGCCTATGTACGGATGTCTGAAAAGATCCTGCGGATCAAATATCAGAAAGGGAAGCAGGAGTCCGCAGAGCGCGCTGAAAACTACCGCCTTTACGGGATCTACCGACGAGCCTATAATTGCAAAGAACACGAAAAACGCTTCAAGGATAGCAATCTTAACTAAAAGCTTTATTCTGCGCTTTCGTCTGAACACGAAAAGATCGCCGTTAAGAGCTTTGAACTTCTCGTAGTGCTTTTTGTATGTATCCATTTTGTTCTCCCTCTTTTAACTTTTGAGTATCGCAAATGCAGTTTTAATGCTTACGGGCATATATTTTCCGACGTGAACGCCCATTCCGACGACATTGTCGCCTTCCTGCACGTAACTGTTCGGGTGAATGATAAGAAGAACCTCGTCGGTGTCTGAGGTGTCGGGAAGATCGCATTTGTACTTTCCGCCGAGAAAGGACGGTCCGATGCTCGGAAAAATATATTCCATATCCTCTTCGAATTTTTCGATCTCTGCGATGTCCTCGATCATATAAGCCTTGCCGTTTCCGAATTTCTGTGAAACGATCGTGCTACGCCCGAAAATGTACCTCGAAGAGCTTATAGATCCGAGTACGCCGATGCTTACCGATCTTTTTGCCGTTTCGACGGTGAAAATATACGGCGTGTGAGATCCGAACAGAAGCGCTTTAAAAAAGCTAATGTCCGAACGGGCGTCCGAGTTGCTTTCAAGTCTTTTTGCTCGAAAATAGATGCGGAGTCGGAAGATGATAAATTTAGAGATCGGAATAATGTAGTTTATAAGCAGCACGACCGCGTAGAGTAGCCAAAGCGCGAAAAAACCTATCTTTGAATCTATCGCGATAATGGCGAGCACGAGCAGGGGAAGAATGAAGAGTCCTCTGTAAAAGCGCGCTTTAAAGAGAAATCTGCTGCTTCGACGAAACCAGACGTACGAAACGATAATAACCGATAATATCAGAAAAAGTCCGATTAGATCGGGGAAAACGTGCGCCAGGACCATAAGTGAGGTGTGCATCAAAAAATACAGAAATGAGAGCATAAAATCTCCTTTAAACTTGGCAAATGATATTACTCAGATGCGCTTTAAAAACTTCAAAAATCCGTGGATACTGTAATATGTGACATTTCCGATGCTGTAACCGTTATAAACAGGACGTGTGCCTTCCTCTCCCGCCGACCTGTCGGTGAAAACGCAGTGATTGGGAGTGGGGTGGACTATTATAATATGCTTTGAATTTTGAGTGTCAAACTCGGGAAAAGAGCGTACTGTGTATGAGATAGGCATACTCGAATAGGAAACGGCTATCGGAAAAAGAAATTTTCCTCTGTTAAATCCGCCTCCCCAGATACCGTGGCTCGGCGCTCTTTTGATAATCGAATATTCCTTATCACTTATTAAGTTAAAGCCTCTGTGTGCTCTGAAAACGACATCGATAAAGTGGAGAGCGAAAGACTCACCGCTACCGGTTATCTCTATGTCGCCGCCGGAGTCTGGTCCGAACAGCGAACGAAAGGGTAAGCGTTTGAGCTTCATTTTAAAGCCGCTTTTTCTGCAAACGAAAAAGAGGGAAAAGTAGCACCTCATTCGTCTGAAAACAAATAGAACGACGGGCAAAACAAAGAACCAAGCTACAAAGAACAGAGTGATCCATAAACCGATAAGCGCAAAAGAGCGAAATATGAGGATATAATACTCTATATCGTTTGCAATCTCGACGATCCGAGCGATAAAAACGAAAAGAAGATATAGGAGATAAGGCGCAATTACCGTAAAAATAGTTAAGAACGCTATAACGTGCAGGGCGCTTATCTCTCTGCGTTTTTTCTGACGCCTCATATTTTATCTCCTTAAATTCTTTTGAGCAGTTTTAACAAGTCACTAAGCTCGTAAAAAACTATATTTCCGATGCTGTAAGCACTGTAAAGTTGTCTTGTGACGCTTCCGTCAACGTACCGTGTTTCCATAGGCAAAGGATCAATTACGATAATATGCTTGCCGTCCTTTTCTTGGAAATCGGGAAAGGAAAACGTGCGGCTTTTGTACGGCTTGCTGTTTGCAATCATAACACCGCCTGCACGAAATCCGAAAGCGAAGCCCTTGATCCTGTCGGGAACGGTTTTGCATATATCGTACTTTTTGTCGTCGATCAGAGTGAATATACGCGCTCTTCCGACAACGTCTATAAAATGGACTTGAATGCTTTCGCCGTTTGACTTTATGTGAATATCTCCTTTGGTGCCGACTCTTAACAGGGAAGCAAGCGGCAGGCGTTTCAGCTTCATTTTTGCGCCCGATCTTATACAAACGAAAAATATTGAAATGTACGCGCCTATTCGCCTGAGTATCAAACGAAGCAGGGGGAATATTATTGCATATACGATTATAACGCCTGCGATTATAAGCGCAATGTTGGCGTATCCTATGATCTGGGCAAGAACGGGATTTTCGATGGGGTTAAATCCCCAACCTATGGCAAGCTCATACGGCTCTAAGGGTCCAAAAAGCAAAAGAAAGATGAGCATTGCCGCAAATATGTAGGTTATTACACTTATGCCTCGCAGCTTTGTGAAAAGTTTTTTCATATCTGCTTTGCCTCCCTTGAACCAAAATTATTACCTTGCTTAGATTATAACACACAATCACGAGATTGTCAATAACAACCAAGAGATTTTGTATATATGCATAAAACCGAGAAAAATAATTGTGCAATTTAGATAGATAAAGCGATGAACTCTTACAAAACTACCCTCGCAATTATATCGGTGCGAGGGTAGAGATTGGCAAGGCTTATCTGCGCTTTTTAAATACTTTTTTAAGTGGAGTCGTGACGAGTTCCTTTTCGTAATCGTTCATTCCGATAAACCACATGGAGATAGCGTATATGAGCGAGTAGACGGCGATGCCGCCGATGAACACGTAAATATTGGTGAGATCCGCAAAGCGAGTTATAAGAATTCCCGCAATTATCGGGATTATAAGACCTAACGACATACGGAGTATGCTTTTCCAGAACTTTATAATATCTATGTTGCACTCTTTATGATAATAGATGTTCATAATAAGTCCGTTTGCGAGCGTTACCGCTATGGCAGTACCGAGTGCGCTTCCTGCCGCACCGTATTTTTTACCGAGGTAAATAGAAATTGCAAGATTTATAACTGCCATTATAGCGTATGCGATAGCTCTGAACTGATGCTTGTTTTGAGCACGTTGAGCCTCTATTCCGACGTTCTGTATAAGTGGGATCGTTGCTGGAATTACGAGGAAAAGAGCAACGATATATGACTCTTCGTATCCGTCACCTGCCCAGAACTGAATGAACTGTTTTCCGAAGAAAACGATACCGCTTGCGAGAAGCGCAAGGATAAGGAACTGAACTCGTCCGACCTTGGTAATGAGAGTGGTCAGAACCTCCTTCAATTTTGCAACGTTGTTCTTTGATTCGTTAACGAGCCTGTGAACGGTAGGCGCGAATACTCCGGATATTGACGTTGAGAACATCTGGAAATAGTGGTGCAGAGAATATCCGACCGAGTAAACGGCGGTAACCTCCGGACCGTGAAATCTTGTGAGAAGCACCTTGTCGATGTTTAGATTTATCTGGTCTACTATCATATTGAGCGCGATAAATCCGGTGTAAGCAAAAAGACTCTTGAAAACGCCCTTTTCGGGAACACCGAAAACGAATTTTTGCTTTAATACTTTGAAAACGTAGAAGAGATAGATCACGTCAACTATCAGTGCAAGAGTTACAGACGAAGCGACCATAGCTATCGACTTGTAACCGCTGAGAAGCAAAAGAATGTTGACGAAAGGTCCTAAAACGGTCTTTCCTATTCTGAATATCTTTGCGAAAATGAATTTTTCGTGAGAGGATACGATGTTTCCGAAAACGCTCATCGGGAAGGAAATTGCGAGGTTAAAGGTCAGAAGGAGCATAAGGACGGTTGCCGTCTTGTACTCGCTTGCCGACAGACCTTCGTCAAACACCATATGAAGATTGAACGAGAGGAAAAGTCCGCAGAGCAGGGCGATTATACCGATTATCGAGAATATCGTGAGATATAGTCCGTTTAGTTTGTAAATGGATTCCTTATCGTTGTTTCTCTTGTATTTACTGTAATAGCGAATATATCCGCTATTAAAGCCAAGACTGAGCACCGACATCATAGAGATAGTCGAGGCTACCGTGTTGTAAAGACCGTACTCGCTTTGTCCGAGCAGGCGGAGCATAGCGGGCGTATAAATTATACTTATTATGACGCCAAGCCCCATTTGTACGTAGGATAGGATAGATCCTACTTTTCTTTGATCGACTTTCATATATATACCTTTTCTTATAATTAACTTATTACTGTATTATGTTACCACATAGGTCAAAAAAAGTCAATAGAATAATAATTTGTTAAACAGTTTGTAAAAATATTTTTACTTTGCTTGACAATCCCGTGAACGCGTGATATAATCTTGTCAGTTCAGGATAAAGTACAGCTTTTTTCAGACACGATGAAAGGAATGGAAATAAAATATGAAATACACTATTGATACCGGTCTTATTCCGGGCACAGTGCTTGAAAAGAAAGCGTTTGGGAACGTAAGCGGAATTGATTTTCTAAATAAGATATTCTTCGTTTCAAGCGGACTTATGCTTAGTCAGATAAGAGAAATATCGGGAGTTGACGGCTCGACTCTTCAAAACTGGGTAAAGCGCGGTTGGCTCGGAAATACCGTAAATAAGAGATATTCCAAGGAACAGCTCGCGAGAATACTCATAATAAATATGATGAGAAATACGATGATGCTCGAAAAGATAGACTACATTCTGCATTATATAAACGGAATGATAAACGACGCCAGCGACGATATTATATCCGAGGCAGAGCTTTACGGATATATATGCGATATTTACGAAAGCTACACCGAAAAGGGTTTTAGCAGTACCGAGGAGCTCCGTAGCCTCATAATGCAGACTACCTCTGAAAAATACGTTGAGCCCTGCGAGGGAGCAAAGAAAAGACTTGACAGTGCACTTGAAATCATTATAGTAGCCTACTTTGCTTCTACTGCGGCCAATCTTGCAAATGAGCTTTTCGAAAAGCTTGAAAAATGAATAAGGAACAATTTATCGGAAACGGAAATATGCTCCTGTACTTGCAGGGAAGCGAAATATCCGAAATATACGCGGGCGGATATACGAGCGCGCCATTTCTCGGGATAAATTCTGATTTCGGCGAGCTTTACGATCATACACAAAGCGAGCGTATAAACAGTGCCGCGACTCTGCGACATAGCATATTTTCAAGGATATATCATAACTTTTCACGCGGCGACCGAATAACTAAAATTATCGAGGACGCCCGTATGGTTGATCTCGTCAGCTGTCACAGTGATATATTTATCAGGTACTGTGAAAATATCCGTCCATTTTCTCTGAATTTCAGTATTGCGCCTTACGTGAGAAAGAGCCTTTACAAGGGTTATCGCATAGGGCGCAAAAATTACGACGTCCTCTGCCTTGTTTTGCCGAAGGGTGTCGGGTTTTATAAAAATCTGTCCACTGCAAAGGAAACGAAGATGCTCGTTATTGCGGACGGCGACGCTAAGCTTACCGCAGACGGAAATTCGGTGGATATTCTCGCAGGAAAATCAAGACTCATTTTCGTTTCGGGAAGCGGAGAAGACTGCCTCAAAAACGCGCGTATCGCGCTTGACGATGGATCCTATTTCGAGGGAAGCTCTAAAATAGCCGACGAGAGCGAGAGCTGCGTAAGCGAGATCCTTTCGCGTACAGATAATGAAGATGAGAAGGAGGCGCTTTTGCTCCTTTTAGCTCATCAGGCGCGTGAGGGCGGAGTTCTGGCTTCTCACTCGGAGATGGTAATCAGAATGCAGTCGGTAAAGCAAATCGTCGGTGCATTTCTGAAATTTGGTCTTGCAGATCGCGCCCGAAGAGCTCTTGAATTTTTCTGTAACAGATTTAAAAAGGACAAGACCTTCTATCAGGTATACGGAAGCTTCGATTCTCAGTATGAGCAGTATTTCTCGAATTTTTCTCTGTCTTGTGCAAGACTTATGTCGGCGATGCTCGACTTTGCACAGTATATCGGAAGCCCTGAATTTATCAAAGAAAATTTCGCGATGATGAAAAGCGCGATGTACGCTCAGCTTGGCGAGTGCTCGCTCGGTATGATGCCGTTTTCGGGCGCGGAAAGAGATATTTCGGACGAAATTTTAGGGTGTGGCGTACAGCTTCACGGATCGCTTGAAGCAACCGTTGAATCCGCCGACGCGATACTTCGTTTTACCGAATTTTGCAAGGAAAATTCGCTCGTGCTTCATAACGATAGCGGAAGCGCAGAGCGAAGAGCGAGGGCTATGCTCGAGAGTGCGGTCGGATATTTCGCTTACGGAAGCAGAGTTTCTCTGAATGCGCCTGAGCGCGAGAGCTCTGTCAAAAAACCGAGATTTGTTTACGGTGACTGCGATATGTGCAGGCGTAGTCTTTCGAACGTTTATTACGGAGAGCTTGAGCTTAGCGGACAGGGAATATACGTCTGTCCGTCCTGCTACCGTCGAAGCGAAGACGACGAACTTCATTTGAAGGGCGAAAAATGCTTCACTCCGCAGGCAAGCGGAGTCCTGCTTTCAAATAAGCGCGTGCGCGAGCTTATCGGTGACAAAAGAGCAAAGGAAATTCTTTGCGCCGCACTTAAAGAGAGGCGGGAAAACAGACTTGTGAGAAGCGCGGCTTCGGATATGACGCTTCTTTCGCTTGTGCAGGAGTTTTCTCTTAGCAGTTATAAAGAATTTCTCGAAAGGTCGATCAAAGATGAGATCGTCGGAAAATCTTTTCCTCGCACACTCAGAGGGCAGTACGCCGTAGGCAGACTTGATAGTGAAATTGCCGCGAGATTTTTACTTATGCAAAAATAAAAACAAGCCGAATTTTCGGCTTGTTTTTTGCTTTATTATGCCATTTTCTCGCTAAGCTGAGCTCCGCCGAGAATGTGAAAATGCAGATGCTTTACACTCTGGCAGGCGTCGCTTCCGCAGTTAGAGATAACTCTGTAACCGTTTGAAAGCCCTGCATCTGCGGCAATCTTCGGAATTACCGAGAATATCTTTGCTACGACGTCGGCGTTTTCACAGGAGATCCCGTCCATCGAGGGAATGTGAGTCTTGGGGATAACAAGAATGTGAACGGGAGCCTGAGGAGCTATGTCGTAAAAAGCAAATACGCTTTCGTCCTCGTATACCTTTTTGGAAGGAATGTCACCGTTTATGATTTTGCAGAAAAGGCAGTCCATGTTTGATTTCTCCTTGAGATTTTTTCTAATTTTAGCATATTTTCGCAGTTAATTCAAGAGGGATATGGAAAATAATTTCAATTATGCTTGACAGGGTTATTTTTCTGTGTTATAATTGTTTGAATAATTATAATAATATTATCAAATAACGGTTTTTAAAGGAGATAAAAATGGTAGTTACTAAGGATTCAATAATCGGGGACGTACTGAGAGCAGACGTTTCCACCGCTAAATATTTTCTTGAAATAGGAATGCACTGTCTTGGTTGCCCCTCGGCAACGGGTGAAAGTATCGAAATGGCTTGCTCGGTTCACGGCGTTGATGCAGACGAGCTCGTGGACAAGCTTAACGATCATTTCGCAACCAAATAATTCAGGTGATAAATAAAAGCAGAAGCTTTCCGCTTCCCGACATTTCAAAGCGTCTTTTGGAGGTCGCGAGATTTGTAAGACAGGATGCACTCGTCGCAGACGTCGGCACGGATCACGCGTATCTGCCGATATATCTGCTTAAAAAGGGAATTGCAAAAAGTGCAGTTGCTACCGACGTGAGGGAAGGCCCGCTCGTCCACACACGGGATAACGTTGAGTTCTATCAGGTGTCGGATAAGGTTACGGTCTACCGCGCGGACGGTCTTGACGGTATAGAGCGCCACGCTCCCGACGATATTATGATCTGCGGAATGGGCGGAGAGCTTATACTCAGAATAGTCACAGAGTGCGATTATACAAGAAAAGAGGGAGTGCGCCTTCTTATTCAGCCGATGTCCTCGTTCTCCGAGCTTCGCGAAGGTCTTTTCAGGGCAGGATATTCGGTAGAGGACGAGTCGCTCGTTCGGGACGGACATATGATCTATCAGGTCGCCGTCTTTACTTATACCGGCGTTTCGGGCGCGATCTCGCCCGTTCAGGCGCTTCTCGGACCTGTGAATATCAAAAAAAACACCGAGCTTTTCAGAGAGTATGCTTCTATTCATCTGCGAAAGCTCGAGCGTAAGATAAAATCAAAGGGTGGCGCAGGCTACGACGTTTCTGCGGATATTTCTCTCGCCGCAGACATCAGAGAGCTTCTCGGCGCTTCCGATCATACGGAGGATAACTAAATGCCTACTGTAAACGAGCTTTATTCTTATCTTGATAAGCTTATACCCAGCAGTCTGTCCTGCGAATGGGATAACGACGGAATGATGGTCTGTCCCGATAAATACGCTAAGGTCGAAAGAGCGCTTCTTGCGCTCGATATTACCGCAGAGGTAGTCGATTACGCGGCAGTGGAGGGCTTTGATCTTATAATCTCGCATCACCCTCTCGTTTTCAGACCGCTTAAAAATATAAGCGGTGACGATATAGTTTCCTCAAAGGTCATAACGCTTATTAAAAGCGGTATAAGCGCATTTTCCTTCCATACCAGACTTGACGCGCTTGACGGCGGAGTGAACGACATGCTCGCCGAGCTTCTCGGAATTGAGGACGTCGAGATTCTTCCTGGTGATAGCGATATGATAGGCAGGATAGGAAATCTCGAAACGCCTGCCGATCCCGAGGAATTTGCACTTTTCGTTAAGGATCAGCTCGGTGCGCGCGCGATAAATCTTGTAAACGCTCAACTTGAAGTATCAAGAGTTGCACTCTGCGGAGGTGACGGAAAGGGACTTCTCGCGGCGGCTTATAAGGCAGGCGCAGATACTTATATTACCGGAACTATGTCTTATAATACTATGATAGATGCGGCGGAATTTCCGATAAACGTCATAGAGGCAGGGCATTTCCATACCGAAAATCAGGTGCTTCATCTTCTTGCGGATATGGTCGAGGAGTTCGATTCCTCAGTTGAGGTCGAGATATTTGAAAGCAACGCGATAAAAACGCTTTAAAATTACAAAAACGATTACAAAACTAAAAAATACAGCATAATCTGTAAGTAGTACAGATATACGGAGGTTAAATTTGATCATTCAGCTTGAAGAAGCACTGCAAAAGCTTCGCACCATGCGCGAGGATATGAACGAGCTCGCACAGGCGCTTAAAATAAGTGAACACGAGCAGGTAGTCGAGGAGCTTGAAAAAAAGACCTATGAAGAGGGATTTTGGAACGATCAGGCAAATTCGGGAAAGATCCTGCAAAGGCTAAAGCAGTCGAAGGATAAAATAGAGCAGTTCAGATTACTGCTTGCCAAGATAGAGGACACGATGTCGCTCGCAGAGCTTGCAATCGAGGAGGACGACGAGTCCTTTACCGACGAGGTTGTTTCTGAAACCGAAAAGATAGCACAGGAAATGGAAACCGAGCGTATCTCGGCGCTTCTTTCGGGTGAGTACGATGCAAATAACGCGATTCTTTCCTTCCACCCGGGCGCAGGCGGAACCGAGGCTCAGGACTGGGCGCTTATGCTTTACAGAATGTATACCCGTTGGGGCGAAAAGCACGGATATAACGTAAAGCTTATAGATATGCTTGACGGCGAAGCGGCAGGTATCAAGAGCGCGACGATCATGATCGAAGGTCTTAATGCATACGGATATTTGAAGAGCGAGAACGGTGTTCACAGACTTGTACGTATCTCTCCGTTCGATGCTTCGGGCAGACGTCAGACCTCTTTCGCATCGGTCGAGGTAATGCCTGAGTTTACCGATGACGGAACTATCGAGATCCGCGACGAGGATATAGAGGTGACCGCACACCGTTCGAGCGGTGCGGGCGGACAGCACGTCAATAAGACCGACAGTGCAATACGTATTCTTCATATTCCCACAGGAATAGTCGTCGGTTGTCAGACCGAGCGCAGTCAGCTCCAGAATAAAGAAACTGCTATGAAGATGCTTCGCAGTAAGCTTATGGAGATAAAGGAGCGCGAACATCTCGAGCGTATCGAGGATATTCAGGGAAATAAGACCAATATCGAGTGGGGCGCGCAGATACGTTCCTACGTATTTATGCCGTATACGCTTGCCAAGGATACCCGCACCGGATTTGAAAACGGAAATATTCAGGCGGTTATGGACGGCGACATCGACGGCTTCATCAATGCTTATCTTAAAATGAACTCTAAATAAACCATATACAGAAAGGCGGAAAAACTATGAAAAACCCAATTGAAAAATCTAAATTTACAATTGCTCTGATCCTTCTTATTCAGTCGGTATCGTTCCTTATTATGTCACTTGCACAGTGGGGAAAGCGTAAGAGTCTTGCCGGCGCATTTCTTGCGATTTCCGCTATCGGCGCGGCAGTAGGCGGATTTCTTATGTTGAAGAGCGCATCGAAGGAAAACAAGCGTCTTACCGTGCTTGATTCTCTCTGCGGAGATTATATGGAATTCGACGGATTTAACGAAGAATTCGAGGTTCCCGTAAACGAAGAGATCGACGAGGAAGAATTTCCTTTCTGAAACTGAAAAAACAAAAAAAGCTAAGCATGTGACTGCTTAGCTTTTTTTACTTTTGTTCTCTTTTTTCAAGCTGCTTCTGCGCGTATTGCTTGATTGCCGCAAAAGATTTGTCACTTATCGCGTGCTCGAGCTTGCAGGCGTCCTCGGACGCGGTTTCCTCGTCAACGCCGATAGAGCAGAGAAATTTCGTGAGAAGGGTGTGACGCTCGTATATTTTTTCTGCCACCTCTTTGCCCGCCTCGGTCAGAGTTATATAGCCTTCCTTGTCTACGACGATGTATCCGCCGTTTCTCAGAAGTCCGACCGCTCGGCTGACGCTCGGCTTAGAATATCCGAGATGCTCGCTAATATCAATCGAGCGTACGCCTCCTCGTTCTACCGAAAGAACGTGTATTGCTTCGAGATACATCTCTCCCGATTCCTGTAAATGCAACGATATAACTCCTTTCTCTGTAAAAATAGTTCTTTTTTATCTATTTTATCATATAATTATTAACTTTTCAAGCCAAATCCGAAAATTTTAATAAAAAAGCATTTACACCGAGGCGTAAATGCTTTTTTGATTTTTTGCTTAAAGCGCGGAAACGATTGCTTCGGTATCCTGAGCGATAACGAGCTCTTCGTTCGTGGGGATAAGGTAAACGTCGACCTTCGAATTCTCGGTGGAAAGCTTTACTATGTTAGACTGACGGAGAGTCTTGGCGTTAAGCTCCTTGTCGATCTCGACGCCGAAGAATTCCATATCCTCGCAGACCTTCTCACGGAGTCTGGTATTGTTTTCTCCAAGACCTGCGGTAAATACGATAGCATCAAGTCCGCCCATTGCCGCGGTATAGGAGCCGATATACTTCTTTATCTGATAGAAGAGAATGCTTGTTGCGAGGTTTGCCTTCTCGTAAAGCGGATCGGAAGGACCGTTTGCAACGGCGTCCTCGAGGTCACGTGAGTCGGATTTTCCGGTAAGACCGAGGAAACCGCACTTCTTGTTCATGTAGCTTGCGACCTCATCGGCAGACCAACCCTTCTTCTGCATCATATAAGGAACGATAGCAGGGTCGATAGATCCGCAACGAGTTCCCATCTCAACGCCTTCAAGAGGAGTGAGTCCCATAGAGGTATCGAGAACCTTGCCTCCGCGAACTGCCGAGATCGACGAACCGTTACCGATGTGGCAGGTTACGATCTTGGTGTCGCCGGTAACACCCTTCTTTGCGAGTATCTCGTTCATGATACCCGAAACGAAGCGGTGTGAGGTTCCGTGTGCGCCGTAACGGCGGATCTTGTAATCCTCGTACATATCGTACGAAAGGGGATACATATAAGCCTTTTCGGGCATAGTCTGATGGAATGCGGTGTCGAATACGAGAACCTGAGGGGTAGTCGGCATAACTGCGGTACAACCGTCGATACCCATAAGATGGGCGGGGGTATGAAGGGGTGCGAAATCATGGCAGAGCTTGAGCTTTTCAATAACCTCGGGAGTTACAAGGCAGCTTTCAAAGAAGTAAGGTCCGCCGTGGACTACGCGGTGGCCGATTGCCTCGATCTCGGAAATGTCCTTGATGCAACCGATCTTTTCGTCGCAAAGAGTGTCAACGACAATCTTCATAGCGACCGAGTGGTTGGGCATAGCGCTCTTCTTCTCGTACTTTTCTCCGTTTATTTTGTGCTCGATGCCGCTATTGTCAACGTCACCGATTCTTTCGCAAATACCTTTGCATTTTACATCTCCGCTCTGAGTATCAATGAGCTGATATTTCAGCGAGGAGCTTCCTGCGTTTACAACGAGTACGTTCATTTTTTTCCTCCGATTTGACAAATATAAAATTTTATGATAATATTAACAAATGAATTATATAACAAAACGATATAAATTTCAAGTAGATAAACGCGAAAATATCTATAAATTCGAAAAAATTTACAAAAACGGGAAAAAACGATGAAAAAAGTAGCAATTATTTGTGAATTTAACCCTTTTCATAACGGGCATAAGCTTCTTTTTGACAGGATACGGGCGCACTTTGCTCCCGAAGAAGTCTGTCTTGTTTGTATAATGAGCGGAAATTTCGTTCAACGCGGAACTCTTGCCGTTATGTCAAAATATACTCGCGCGGAGATAGCTGCCGATATGGGCGCCGACGTGGTAGTTGAGCTTCCGTTTCCGTACTCGGCTTCGTATGCACAGTCTTTTGCAAGGTCGGGAGTGTATATAGCAGATCGGCTTGGCGGCATAGACTGCCTGGCTTTCGGAAGCGAATCTTTTGACGAGGAGAGTATAACATACTGCGCCGAGAAAATATCGGGTGACGAGTTTGAAAATACGCTCGCCGAGATGCTCAAAGAAAATAAGAACAGCTCGCTGTCGTACGCCGCAATTCGCTCGCAGGCTTTCGAAAAGCTGTACGGTAAAGAGCTGCCGATAAAGCCCAACGATATTCTTGCACTCGAATACATTGCGGCTATAAAAAAGCTCGGCAGTGATATTAAGCCTGTTTTTATACGCCGTGACAAGGATTTTTCGGCTACCGAAAGCAGAAAGTATATCTATGCAGAAAATATGGATACGCTGAAAGAAACCATTCCCGAAGAGGCTTATGAAAAGACGATCTCGGCTCCGAAATTTTCTCAGTATCTTCCGGACGCCGCAATCCTTCTTTTCCTCGCACAGGAAGATCCCGAAAAGCTTTCGCTATCACCCGAAATGAGCTTTGACCTTGCCTCGCGTCTTGTGAATGCGGCAAAAAGCGGAAAGTATAAAACGGTAAGCGAGCTTCTCTCTGCCGTAGCCACCAAAAAATATACCGATGCGAGAATACGAAGAGCCGTGAACTTTGCATATCTCGGCGCCAGTAGAGAAGCGCTCGAACAAATGCCCGAATATACGCTCCTTCTTGCAAGCAGTGAAAGCGGAAGAAAGGCTCTCAGAGAGCTTTCAAAAAAAGCAAAAATAGCACTGCTTTCTACCAAAGCATCGCATAATATGCTTGATGCCGATGCTCTCAAACAGTATGAGCTTTCCGAAAAGGCGGACAGAGCTTTTGCCTTTTGCGGTGCTTTGCCGTCAAACGAAGGAAATAAACCGTACGTAAAAAAATAAAATTTTTACAATAACGTCTTGATTAAATGATTTTTTTGTGCTATTATATAGTGAAATGAACGAAAACTTATAAACGGAGGAAAAAAATAAATGGCAAACGAAATTACCGTAGAGGGAAAATACCTCGTATATAAAAACAAGCCTCTCGTAAGAGAAAATAACTTTATCTGCTATGGAGATATGAGAGATAAGCACGTGCTCTTTCTTATGCTCCTCGGCAGCAAAAAGATCGACACCGCAGACCCTAACATAAAGGTCGAGATACCCGAGAACATAGTCGGACAGATACTCAGTACCGACACCTCAAAGCCTACCTCGGAGAGAATGGTAGAGCAGTTCACCAAAAAGAGCCTTTACGAAGCGCTCGATTTCGGTATTATCCGTCTTGAAAGACACAATAAAAAGTAATATTTATGTCGTTTAAAAGATCTGCGGCATTCATTTTGTCGGTTGTTCTTGTTATGGCACTCGTTTCCTGTGCATCGGGAGGCGGTCTTGTTAAGATTGCGGACGTCAAGGGCTTGCCCGATACGCCCGACGACTCGGACAAAGAGGTCAAAGATGACGCCGAGATTGAAGATGAGCCCGACGGCGGGAGCATTATTCTCAATACGTCGAGCAAGAAGATACATCTCAGCGATCAGTGCTCGTACGCTAAAAACATGAAGGGCGAAAATAAGTCCGTTGAGCCGAGCAGTAAGAAGGCTGAGTATCTCGCGGACGGATACTCGATTTGTTCAAATTGCGAAAAAAAGTATTCTGACGGCAACTGATAGATGTCGTTTACTTAAAAAAATAAAATATTTCGTATTTTTTTTGAGGAAAACTATTGCAATTTTGAAAAAATGTGGTATACTATACTATAGTAAGATCATGTGTGTTGGAAGAGTGTGAAAGCACTCTTCCGATTTTTATGATTACGGAGGTATAACACGCTTTGGCAAAAAACGATAACAAAACTGCGGTAAAGGTCAGAGAGATTCTCGAAGCGCCGATAAACTCGCTCGGATACGACGTCTGGGACGTTGAGTTTGTTAAAGAAGGCTCCGAATGGTTTCTCAGAATTACTATCGACAGTGAAAACGGAATTGATATAAACGACTGTGAAAAGGTCCACAGAGCGATAGATCCGCTTCTCGACGAGGCAGATCCTATCGAGAACGCGTATCATTTAGAGGTGTCCTCACCCGGTCTGGAACGTACGATACGTACCAGAGAGCATTTTCTGAAATCTGTCGGAGAAAAGGTGCTCATAAAGCTGTACGCTCCCAAAAACGGGGCAAAGCAGTTCGAGGGAATTCTCGATACCGATGAAAATGCGGATAAGATATATATTACGGTGGGCAACGAAAAGCTTGAATTCGAGCGTGCCGATATATCAAAGGCAAATACGGTTTTTGATTTTGAGTAAACAATTTAAGAAAAATAAAAGATATTAAAAGATATTTAGAAAGGTTCGGTTTTAAAAATGAACGTAGAGGTTTTTAAAGCTCTTGATCTGCTTGAAGCAGAAAAAGGAATACCCAAGGAGTATATGATCGAAAAGGTCGAAGCCGCACTCGTAAGCGCATACAAGCGTGAGTACGGCGGAAACAGCAACGTAAGAGTTGTTATTGATACTGTAAAGAAGGATCTCAAAATGTATCAAGTGCGCGAGGTCGTTGCAAACGATTTCGAGGAGTACGACGAGCTTCTTCACATTCGCCTCGATGAGGCAAAGGCGCTTAGCAGACGCCACACTCTCGGAGGCGTGGTTGAAACCGAGATCAAGACCAAGAACGTAAGACGTCTTTCCGCTCAGACCGGAAAGCAGGTTATCATTCAGGGCATCAGAGAAGCAGAGCGCGGAATGATGATAAAGGAATACGAGGATAAAAAGGAAGAGATCATTACCGCTACCGTTCAGAGAGTGGATCCTCAGAACGGAAACGTTCTTCTCGATACCGGCACGAGCATCGCTACTCTTATAAGAAGCGAGCAGATCCCCGGAGAGATGTTCTCGGTAGGCGATCATATCAAGGTGTTCGTTACCGAGGTAAGCAAGGATTCTCTCAAAGGTCCGATAGTAACTCTTTCTAGAACTCACTCTCATATGGTAAAGAGAATGTTCGAAAATGACGTTCCCGAAATTCAGGACGGAACGGTAGTTATAAAGGCGATCACTCGTGAAGCGGGATCGAGAGTAAAGATGGCAGTAGAGTCGAGAGATCCTGCCGTTGATCCCGTAGGATCCTGCATAGGTCCTCACGGCTCGAGAATTCAGAATATCGTGAACGAGCTTCACGGTGAAAAGATCGACATCGTAAAATATAGCGAAACTCCCGAGGAGTTTATCGCAAGCGCACTTGCCCCGGCTACCGTAAAAGAGGTAGTTATAGACGGCGAAAAGCTCTGTCACGTTATAGTTGACAGTGATCAGCTCTCGCTTGCTATCGGTAAGGCAGGACAGAATGCGCGCCTTGCGGCAAGACTTACGGGATATAAGATCGACATCAGAACCGAGTAAAAAATATTTGCACGGAGTGATTTTTTATGCCGATTAAGGAGAAAAAAATACCGAGCAGAAAATGCCTCGGTTGTATGCAGTCATTTCCAAAAAAGGACCTGATACGCCTCGTGCGGTCACCCGAAGGAGAGCTTTCGCTCGATTTCACAGGTAAAAAGTCCGGAAGAGGTGCATATATCTGTAAAAGTCAGAGCTGCTTTGCGAAAGCAAAAAAAGCAAAGCGCTTTGAAAAAAATCTTGAATGTGAGATTCCCGAGGAGATATATCAGTCCCTCGAAGCGGAGTTTGAAACGAATGGATAATTACATTATAAGAATACTCGGTCTTGCGCGGCGCGCAGGAAATCTGGTATTCGGAACGACGCTCGTCAGAGATGCGATAAGAGGAAAAAAGAAGCCTTTTCTCGTTCTGCTCGCGTCGGACGCATCTGAAAATTCATATAAGCGAATATCCGATAGCTGCGCGTTTTATAATACGCCGCTTGCCCGTCTTGATATTTCGGGCGAGGAGCTTGGCAGAGTGATCGGAAAAGGATCAGATGTGGTTTGCGTTGCTCTTACAGACGAGGGCATGGCAAAAGCAGTAAATGAAAAACTTGACAAAACAATGTTTATCAAGGCGGACGACGGAGAGTCCGCGGGAGGTAGAGCATAATGGTAAAGGGAACTACTTGTAAAATAAGCGTTCTTGCAAAAGATCTCGGACTTAAAAACAAAGAAATTCTGGAGATGCTTGCGGCAAACGGATTTGCCGGAAAGTCGCATTCTTCACCTCTGTCCGACGAGGAATTTGCGTTCGTTATCGAATATTTTACTAAAAACAATCAGGTCACAAGTATTAACGACTATATTAACGGCGTTACCAAGATAGAAATCGAGCGACCTGAGGATAGTGAGAAGAAGGTCGAAGCACCTAAGACCGAGCAGCCCAAGGTCGAGAGTGCTCCCACGCCTAAGAAGGAAGAGCAGCCGAAGCCTGCATTCAAGCCGACTCCTAAGCCGGTAGTGGAGAAGAAGGATAGATTTGCCAATCCTCTTGCTCCTTCTCAAAGTGCATCTAAACAGGCAAAGAAAGAAAAAGAAAGAGTTAAAACCGATAACCGTCCTCAGGTAGTCCGTCCTCAGACCGACACCGCCAAGGAAGAGGCGGTAACCGTTATCCGCTCGGACGAGATCTCCGGACGCCGTGCGGGAACGAAGGTCGTTGATACTCGTGCAAGCAGTGTTGACCTTTCCAAGTACGATACCAAGCTTGAACGCTACGAGAGTGACGATAAATCGTCGAGAAATTCTGCTCAGCGTCAGAAATTCGCTAAAAAGCAACCTCAACAGGTTCAGGGCAGTGACGGTAGAGTAAGACATAATCAGAATCAGAAAAATAATAAGAAGCAGGAGAAGATGCCGCCCGTTAAGCAGCAGGTATCTATCGCAGTTCCTGACGAGATAAGCGTCGGCGAGCTCGCTTCAAGACTTAAAGTTACCGCCGCAGAAGTTATTAAAAAGCTCTTCGGACTCGGAATTATGGCGACTGTAAACCAGACCGTTGACTACGATACCGCAGAGTACGTAGGTACCGAGCTTGGTGCGATAGTTACTAAGGAAGTTGTCGTTACTATCGAAGAAAAGCTCTTCGACGATAGCGAGGATAGCGCGGAAAATCTCGTTGAAAGAGCTCCTGTCGTCGTTGTTATGGGACACGTTGACCACGGTAAGACCTCTATTCTCGACCGCATCAGAAACGCTCACGTCACCGCGGGCGAGGCGGGCGGAATTACTCAGCATATAGGCGCGTATAAGACTCATATCAACGGAAAGGATATTACCTTCCTTGATACTCCCGGACACGAGGCGTTTACCTCGATGCGACTCAGAGGTGCAATGGTAACGGATATTGCGATCCTCGTAGTTGCGGCAGACGACGGAATTATGCCCCAGACGGTCGAGGCTATCAGCCACGCTAAGGCGGCAGGTGTTGATATAATCGTCGCAATAAATAAAATGGATAAACCTACTGCAAATCCCGAGCAGATCAAGCAGAGCCTTACACAGTACGAGATAATTCCCGAGGAATGGGGCGGAGATACTATCTGTGTTCCCGTTTCGGCACTTACCGGTATGGGTATAGACGATCTTCTTGAATCGGTGCTTCTCGTTGCAGAGGTAAAGGATCTTAAAGCTAATCCCAACAGAGCTGCCAAGGGTACTATAATCGAGGCTAAGCTCGATAAGGGTAGAGGACCGGTTGCTACCGTTCTCGTTCAGAACGGTACGCTTTACCACGGAGATACCGTTATCGCCGGAACTTCCGTGGGACGCGTTCGTGCTATGACAGACGATAAGGGAAGAACTGTCAAGGTTGCAGGACCTTCCGATTCTGTTGAAATCATCGGTCTTGATGAGGTTCCGAGTGCGGGCGACGAGTTCAATGCAGTAAAAGACGAGCGTATGGCTCGTGAGCTTGCAGAGCAGAGAAAGGCAAAATCCAAGGAAGAGCAGTTCAAAGCAGCATCCAAGGTCAGCCTTGACGATCTCTTTGCACAGATCAACGAGGGAAGCAAGGAGCTTAATATCGTAGTTAAGGCAGACGTTGGCGGATCTGCGGAAGCAGTCAAGGCATCACTTGTCAAGCTTTCCAACGAAGAGGTCAAGGTAAACGTTATCCATAGCGGCGTCGGCGGAATTACCGAGAGCGACGTTATGTTTGCCGCGGCATCTAACGCTATTATCGTCGGATTTAACGTACGTCCCGATAAGGGCGCACTTGATAGCGCAGAAAGACAGAAGGTAGATATTCGCACTTACAGAATTATTTACGACTGTATCAACGAGATCGAAGCTGCTATGAAGGGTATGCTTGCGCCCACCTTCAAGGAACAGCTTCTCGGACATATCGAGGTTCGTCAGACCATTCACGTTCCGGGTGCAGGAACCATCGCAGGTTCTTACGTTCAGGACGGTAAGGTATCGAGAAACGCTCAGATACGCGTAGTCCGTGACGGTATCGTTATCTTCGAGGATAAGATCTCCTCGCTCCGCCGTTTCAAGGACGACGTTAAGGAAGTCGCACAGGGCTACGAGTGCGGTATCGGTCTTGAAAAGTTCAACGATATTAAGATCGGTGATATTCTTGAAGCCTTCGAGATAGTTGAAGTAAAAGCACAGTAATTTGAAACCGCTGTATCGGAGCTTTTAAAATAAGCCTCTGTTACGGCGGTTTTTAACTAAAAAAGGAATAAAAAATGGCTAATATTAACTATACGCCTCATATCGGGGAGAGCTTTCTTCCCGTTACGAAAGAAGAATGCAGTGCGCTCGGTTGGAGTGCCCCCGATTTCGTTTACGTTACGGGAGATGCCTACGTCGATCATCCGTCGTTCGGAACGGCGATAATTTCAAGAGTTCTCGAAGATGCAGGATTCAGAGTCGCAATACTCGCGCAACCCGACTATAAGAGCTGCGAGGATTTTAAGCGTTTTGGAAGACCTCGCCTCGGATTTCTCGTAAGTGCGGGAAATATCGACTCTATGGTCGCGCATTATACCGCCGCGAAAAAGAAACGCTCGTACGATTACTATTCGCCCGGCGGTAAGGCAGGACTTCGTCCGGATAGGGCAACTATCGTTTATTCAAACAGAATTCGCGAGGCATACGGTGACGTGCCGATAATCCTCGGAGGACTTGAAGCCTCGCTCAGACGTTTTTCGCATTACGACTACTGGGAAAACCGAATCAGACGTTCGGTGCTCGTTGACTCGCGCGCAGATATTTTGACCTACGGAATGGGCGAAAATATTCTGCTTCGTATCGCAAAGCTTCTCGATAAGGGAGTTCCGATAAAGAAGATACACGACGTTCGCGGAACGGTATATCTCACGAAAGCGGACGATACGCTTCATTTTCCGTCGGTCGCTTGCCCTTCGTTCGACGAGGTCAAAAATCATAAAAAAGCTTATGCAAGGGCTTTCGGAATACAGTACAGAGAGCAGGATAGCGTTCGCGGAAGAGCGATTACTGAAATGTACGGAGATAAGATGCTCGTGCAGAATCCGCCGATGCCGCCGCTTGAAAGAGAAGAGCTGGACAGAGTTTACGCGCTTCCGTATACGAGAAAGTGGCACCCGATGTACGCACATGACGGCGGCGTTCCGGGTATAGCAGAGGTCGAGTTCTCGATAACTCATAACAGAGGCTGCTTCGGTGCCTGTAATTTCTGCGCGCTCGCCTTTCATCAGGGAAGAAGTGTGCGCTCGCGCAGTATAGAAAGCGTTGTTACTGAGGCGGAGCTTATTACAAAAATGCCGGGATTTAAGGGATATATTCACGATATTGGCGGACCTACCGCTAATTTCCGTTATCCTGCCTGCGATAAGCAACTGACTGACGGAGTCTGCTCGGAGCGAAAATGCCTGACTCCTACACCCTGTAAAAATCTGAAAGTCGATCACAGTGAATATGTCGAGCTTCTGAAAAAGGTAGAGGAAATTCCAAAAATCAAAAAGGTGTTTATCCGCTCGGGGATTCGCTTTGACTATCTGATCTACGACGAGAATGAAACCTTCTTCAAAAAGCTTGTAAAGGATCACGTAAGCGGTCAGTTAAAGGTCGCTCCCGAGCATTCGAGCGATCACGTTCTTAAATGTATGGGTAAGCCGTCGATAGACGTTTACGAAAAATTCAGAAAGAGATTTTTTGAGATAACAAAAGAGGTAGGCAAGGAGCAGTATCTCGTGCCCTATCTTATGTCGAGTCACCCGGGAAGCCGTCTTTCTGACGCGGTAAGTCTTGCAGAGTATCTCAAAAGGATCGGTTGCTCGCCCGAGCAGGTTCAGGACTATTATCCCACACCGGGCACTGCATCTACCGTTATGTTCTATACGGGAATAGATCCGCTTACAATGAAAGAGGTCTACTGTGAGGGTGACTATCACGGAAAGACTATGCAGAGAGCGCTTCTTCAATTTAACAGACCGGAAAATGCCGATATAGTCCGAGAGGCACTTCATAAGTGCGGCAGAGAGGATCTTATCGGAAACTCTCCGAGCTGTCTTGTGCGCCCTGCTTATCAGAAAGGCAGACCTGCAAACGGATCTCAAAAGCCGTCAGAGCGCAAAAATACGCGGCTTGGCAGTCGAAAGGGCAAAAAGCAAGGAAATACTGCTTCGAAAAACAAAGGCGTAGATAGCCGCCAAAAATCACCTGTGCAGGGAAGTAAACCGAGGAGAAAAGCAAAATGAAAAAAGGAATAAATACCGACGCCGTATTCGGATACGATAATCCCGAAAAGCCGATATCCGACGTGATTAAAGGTATAGAATATTGCAGAAGTCTTGGATTTGAAAGTCTTGATTTTTCTCTGTCTATGAGAGATTGGAAGAATAGATCTCATGCACTCAGAGAAGCTATGGATCAAAAGGGCTATACGATACATCAGACTCACGCGCCTTTTCGCCGTAATAACGGCGGATTCAAGGGCGATGAAGAATTATATAAAAAGTTTCTTGAAAATTCTATTGAGTATACTGCGATACTCGGCGCAAAATACTGTGTTGTGCACGCCGAGGAATACTATCCGACACCCGAGGATCCCTTTGATGCTAAAAAGGCGCACGATATTCTTTACGATCTTTATGCACCCTACGTTGAGCTTGCAAAAGCGCGCGGCGTCGGAATTGCATTCGAGAGTCTTTTTGAGGACAGAGCAATATACGGCGAGCCTCGTACGAGATATTCAAGCAAGGTAGAAGAGATAATTTCGCTTATCGAAAGCTATAACGATGAGTGTGTTTCCTGTTGTTGGGATTTCGGACACTCTCAGCTTTCGTACGGAGAGGAGCATTTTGAAGCCTTCAAGCAGGCATTCAAATATATAAGCTGTACTCACGTTCACGATAACTGGGCAGGTATGGATCTGCATACTCTTCCGACATTCGGAAACGTCGATTGGCCCTCATTTATGAGATATATGCGCGAAAACTCATATAAGGGTAACCTTTCGCTTGAAATAGTACACGGTAGGAATATGCCAAAGGAAATAAAGCACGAATATCTTGTGCTTGCAGGTAAGATATGCGACTATCTTATGTCGATTTAAAAGTAAAACGGCTTCTTTTGAAGCCGTTTTTCATTGTAAAAGCTCGGAAACAGTTACGAAGGTGTAGCCTTCGTCAAGCAGCTTTGGTATCAGTATCCTAAGCGCGTCGGGTGTGTTGCTTTTACCGACGACGTAGTCGTGCATGAGGATTATCTCGCCGCCGTCTGTGTTTTTTATAACCGTGTTCACTATGCTTTCGCAGGATACGGGAACCCAGTCCTTGGTATCGACCGTCCAAAGAACGAGCGAATAGTTCATATCCTTCGCTACCGCGCGTACCGTATCGTTGCACACTCCCTCGGGCGGACGAAAGAGGGTTGTCGAATATCCGTTGTTTTCAAAGAGAAGCTGCTCGGTTTTGTTGATCTCGCTCGCAATAACGCTTCCGCTCGTGCCGTAAAGATGAATGTGTGAATAGGTGTGATTTCCTATTTCGTGTCCTGATGCTATCTCGCGTGCAATTATCTCGGGATATTTTTCGGCACAGACTCCTACTACGAAAAAGGTAGCTTTTACATTGTAGGTGTCAAGAATGTCAAGTATCTCTTCGGTATATTTTTTGTGAGGCCCGTCGTCAAAGGTGAGAGCGATATATTTGTTTGAGTCGCTGCGCGCCGATACAGAAACCTCTTTTTGAGCGGAAAAGCAGAATATAAAAGAAAAAGCGGTGACTAAAACTGCAAAAATTCTTAAAAATATCTTTACTGTTCCCATAATTCGCTTAGCGAACCGAACCTATAGCCTTCTTTTTCAAGCGAAGAAAGAAAGCTGTCAAGTATTTCGGCGTTTGTCTGAGATGTTGGGTGAAGAAGAAGTATCTCTCCGTTATGGGTATGAGCAAGCAGCTTTTTCAGTGATTTCTGACAGTCGGGTTGCCTGTCGTTATCCCAGTCTGCATAAGCAAACGACCAGAAAACCGTCTTGTAGCCCAGACTCTTGGCAAATTCAAGATTTTGCTCTGAAAATCTCCCCTCGGGCGGACGGTATACCTTTGCCATCTCCTCGCCCGTTAGCTCGGTATACGCTTTTTCAAGATCCGAAAGCTGCTTTTTGAATACGCCGAGATCTGTTATCCTCGTCATATCGGGGTGTTTTGCGGTGTGGTTGCAAACGAGATGCCCATCGTTTGCCATTCGCTTTACAAGCTCGGGATTTCTTATTATCAGATTTTCAAGAATGAAGAACGCTCCGTGGGCATTATGATCCTTTAAAACGCTCAGTATCCTGTCAACGTTTCCGTTTTCATATCCTGCATCGAAGGTAAGATATATTACCTTGTCGTTTTCTTTTACGTTTGTATTGACGTAATATCCGTCGTACCTATTTATAAATGCAAGGTCCGCATCAAGCGTCGGTATCTCATGGGAGTCGTTTTTTTTGCAATACCAGTTGTACGCCTTGCAGGAGGCTGCATATATCGGCGAAATATTTAAGAGTGAAGAAAAAATCAAGACAAAGGTGAGTAGAACTGTCGGGATTTTTGCAAAGTTTCTTTTCTTCATTGTTAACCTTCCTTTCTTTTTATTTACATTAAAATTTTTCGCTTTAATGGCGTTTAATATTCCTAAAAAAACTTGTAATATCCGAATAAATGTGTTAGAATAAGAAAAAACAGGAAATTTTGCTTATCAAAGAAGGAAAAAATATGTCTGCAAAAACAATCGGAGAAAAATCGCTTGAATTTCATTATAAGTGGAAGGGGAAAATACGTATAGATTCAGATACTCCCGTTGAGAGCAGAGATGATCTCTCGCTCGCATATACACCGGGAGTCGCTCAGCCCTGCCTTGAAATTCAAAAGGATATAAGTAAATCCTACGAGCTTACCCGACGCTGGAATACAGTGGCGGTAATTACCGACGGAAGCGCGGTCCTCGGACTCGGTGATATTGGTCCCGAGGCGGGAATGCCTGTAATGGAGGGTAAATGTCTGCTCTTCAATAAGTTCGGAAATATAGATGCTATACCGCTTTGCATACGTACCAAGGACGTTGATGAATTTGTAAAAACGGTAGCTCTGCTTCTCGGAAGCTTCGGCGGTGTAAACCTTGAGGATATAGCCGCTCCGAGATGCTTTGAAATCGAAAGAAAGCTTAAAGAAATATCGGATATTCCTATCTTTCATGACGATCAGCACGGTACGGCTATAATCGCAACCGCCGCTCTCGAAAACTCGCTTCGCCTTGCCAGCAAGTCTATTGAGCAGGTCAAGATCGTCGTTAACGGAGCAGGTGCGGCAGGAACTGCCATCGGACGTCTGTTTATGGCGTTCGGCGCGAAAAATCTTATTTTTGCCGATAGAAACGGGGCAATATCGAAGGACGATCCAAGCACGTGGCTAACAGAGGAGCATAAAAAGCTTGCACAGGAGTCGAACCCAAACTGCGAAAAGGGAAGTCTTGCAGAGGTCATAAAG
>JAZOSN010000022.1:0-25715 GCA_045657105.1 Eubacteriales bacterium | reverse complement strand
ACGCATATCTGCATAAGCGGATTGTTACAAGCGACTATTCTTTCCGCTTTTGTGAAATCCGCTCTGATATTCTCTGCCGCCGCACCGAACTTTTCCTTTTCGTAATCCTCACGCGAAAAGCCCTTCACGACTCTCATACCTCTGACGTTTTCCTCGATAGACTCATTGAGTCTGTCGTACTTTTTAAACACTTTTTTGAACGCGGGCATAGCGTTACGCGCAACGATGAAGAGTCCGAACGCGAGGAACGGAATGAGCACAACGAAGGACGTAGCAAGTGCTCCTCCCATTATATACGCCATAATTACCGAGAAAATCAACATAAGCGGTGCCCTGACCGCAATTCTTATGAGCATCATAAACGCCATCTGGACGTTATTTACGTCGGTAGTCATTCTGGTAACGAGCGAGGTCGAAGAAAATTTATCGATATTCTCAAATGAATAGGTCTGGACCTTATGGAAAAGATCTCCGCGAAGATTTTTAGCAAATCCCGCAGACGCCTTCGCGCAGGTAAATCCCGCAATTGCTCCGCAGCAAAGCGAGGCAAGTGCCATTACAAGCAAAACGAGTCCGATCTTTACGACCTCGGTAAGATGTGCGCCTTCTTCGATAAGGTTTACAAGATCTGCCGTAATAAATGGGATAAAGACCTCGATAACGACTTCTGCCGTAATAAATATAAGTGTAAGAATAGTCACAAGCTTATATTCCCTTACACAACCAAGCAGTCGTTTAAACATTTACTTTCACTTTCCTTTCTTAACTATTTACATAAGTATTTATTATACACGATATTTTTGAACTTTTCAAGAAATAAACAGCTCTTTTTTTAAAGTTAACAATATATATGATTTTTGGCAAAACAAAACACCCTTTCGGGTGTTTTATATTTATTCTTTTACTCTCGATATTTTTCTTATGACGAGCAGAAGATAAACAACAAGTAAAATGCAAACTGCAAACGCGATTGCCGAAACCACCTGTTGCGCGTAAAGATGCATTCCAAAAAGAAGATTTCCGTTTGCCTGAATGTAGTCAACGAGCTCTCCCGCAAGACAGGTCGTTCCAAAGCCGACAAGTCCTGCTATCGAGTTTTGAAGTGCAAGTGCCGCCACTCTTTGCTCGTGCGGAACGTAGTCGTAAACGAGGTTTGTAAGTCCGCTGTTTATTCCTGCCATCGAGATAGCGTGCAGTACAGAATAAAGCGTGAAGAGCACTAGTCCGTTAGCGGGAACGGTAAATATATTTATACCGAAAGAAAGCGCGGCAACGCTTATACAAAGTATCATAGACAGGGCAAACGATTTTTTATCGGCAAACCGTCCGATCGGGCGTGAAACGACCGCACGCGACAGACTTGATACAATCCCGAGCACCGAAACAAAGGTCATACTGAAACCGAGAGCGCCTACCTTATACGATCCGTAAAACGGTGTAGCGACACCTGAAGCTATATGCCATATAATCGAAACCGCGACGACCTTCAAAAGATTTTTGTTAAGCACGAGTTCTTTAAGCGGAAACTTCTTTTTTGCGCCCTGCTCTGATCTTCCTTCGACTCTCTTTTCCTTTGAAAGCACCATAGTAAGTATATGGAAAATTCCAAGTCCCATAATGGTAATCGCACTGGTCAGAAATGCGCCTTTAAGATTACCTGCCGCCTCGAACGCGTCAATGATATTACCCATCACAAAGGTAAATATCATTCCGCCGATAAGCGAGATTATTTCCTTATTTGCCGTAAATACGCCTCGTTTTGAGTCGGCAACGAGCGACATAAACCAGTTCATCTTGGGTGAATGCACGATGTTTTTTATAAGGTGTGCACCGAGAAGCACGACTATCAGAATTACACTTCTCGCCGAGTTTTCAACAGGCACGAACGGTGTAAGATAAACGAGAACGAACGCGAGATTTGTTATAAGCGTTCCCGATATTACAAGCTTTTTGACAGAATCACGACCTGTCAGAAAAACTGCAACTATCTGCATTCCGCAACCGAGCGAAACGAAGGCACTGAGTATTCCGATAAGACTGTCGCTCATACCTATCGACTGTCCGACCTTGGCAAGATAAGCGTCAGTCACGACGAGCGAAATAAAATATTCGAGCGCCGCCTCGATTATATACATAAGCCGACTGAAAGCGTACGGATCCTTGGTTTTGACCTGTGTTGCCACATTCATAGCAAGACCTCACAAATTTCTTTTATTTTCTCCCCGAGTATAACACAGTTTAAAATAATATTCAATACTTTTACAGAAAAATATATTTTTGTTCCTGTTATTATTACTTTTTTTCGTTTTCGACTTGACATCTCCTTTTGTTGTTGTTATAATAGTGATAATTTAGCGCAGTAAAGAGGTGATGTGATGAGGATCTTTGCCGTGTCCGACATACACGGGCATTATACAGAACTGAAAAAAGCACTCGACAACGCGGGATTTGACAGTAGCGATCCAAATCATATACTTATTTGTTGCGGCGACTGCTTCGACAGAGGAAGCGAAAACAGAATGGTTTTGGAATATCTGAGCTCGCTTGAAAGAAAGATCTTAATTCGCGGAAACCACGAGGATATTCTTGAAAACATTCTTGAATGCAGACAACTCGACCGTATAGACATTTACAACGGCGCCGACATAACGGTCTGCGAATTTTTCGGCGATGCGAGCACAGATCGCAACGGGCGCATAAATCTATCGCATCACGCCGACACGGTAAATGCTCTCAAAGACTTTCTCGGTTCGATGTACGACTTTTTCGAAACCGACAGACACACCTTTACCCACGCCTGGCTTCCGATAGTCAGAGATGCGGACAAATCCGCACTTCACCCCGACTTAAAATACGCCGAAAGAGGTCAGTGGCATAACGCGAGATATTACGAATGGGTACATGCAGTCGATTCAGGTCTGACGCTCAAAGATAAAGCCGTCGTTTGCGGTCACAGAGCCGCCTGCAACGCCTACAAGATCGACAACTCGCGCGATCCTGACGATTTTTCAATATTTCAGACTCCCGAGGTCGTCGCGATAGACTCTCTGACCGTTCGAACTCACAAGGTCAACGTTTACGTCACAGAGGATAATATTCCCTGCCCGAAACACCACGAGATGTCTTTGAAACGTAAATTCTTCGACCTTATAAAGGAGAGAAAAAAGACCGTTGAAATACGTCTGCTTGACGAAAAGCGCAAGGCTCTGTCGCTCGGTGACATTATAGAATTTTCCTGCGCGGAAGCTCGCGAGGAAAAGCTTGTGCGCCGCATAGTCGGACTTTACCGTTACGACAGTCTTTCGCTTCTCACCTGTGATTTCAACGCCGCTGAGCTCGGATATACCCTTGCCAAGTTCGAGCGTTTTCCCGACGAAATATCGCAGATATATAGCGAGGATCAGATCTCAGAGCACGGACTTTTGGCTATCCGCCTTTCGCATATAATATAAAAGTATAACGTAAAAACACCCAACATTCTCGGTTTATCCGACAGTGTGGGGTGTTTTGTGTTTTTATTTAGACATTAAACAATTTCTCAAAAATCTCTTCGCTTTCGAGAACGATAGGCTCAACATCGACGTCGCGAAGGAAGACGTAAGGCTTATCGTAGTGATAGAACGGAGCGCGTTCGACGTTATCGCAGTTTCCGTCCTCCATTATCCTAATAGTATCCTCGATAAGGTCAAATCCTACCTGCGCCATGACGCCGGTATAAGCCATATGGCGGATATTGACCTCGGTTACCTTAATATTTCCGTTTTTATCCTCTTTAAGGTCGAACGAAAGAATTCCGTGAGCAGGGACACCGAGCTTTTTTTCAAGATGCTTGATACATCTGTCGCAGAATTCATTTATCATATCCTCGTTAAGAAAACGGCCGAAATGGGTATTACCGGTAACGTGCGATGGAGCGGTGTTTGCCATAACGTATTCGGCACATTCGAGAGCTGCGCCCTTTACGTACTCTCCGTTATAGTAGAGCATCTGGTTTGCCAGATGGCGTCCTGTGAGGAACTCACTAACCGTAAACTCCGGTATCTGAGAGTTTATAAACAGCCAGCTCTTATAGCTTCCGATGTCGTCAAGGCGGAGCGAGCCAAGGCCGCCCGTACCCTCAGTAGCACGGATCCAACAAGGGAAACCGATCTCGTTTTCGACGTCCTCAAATCTCGGATCACTCTGAGTTACCTTAATGGTTTTCGGAATAAACTCGGTTCCTTCAAGGAGCTCTGCCATAATCGACTTATCTTTCAGTGATGCGGACAGAAGTCTGCTTCCCATAAATACCGGACAGGGATATTTTCCGTTCCTATCGTAATAATCTCCCCATTCCACGATCTCGCTCTCGGGTTGAACGAAGGCGTAATCAACGCCTCTGTCCTTAACGAGCTTCTCTATATACGGAAAATATTCGGGAGAAGTGCATCGTGGACATACGTAATACTCATCAAGCAGTCCGTTCATAAAAAATCCCATGGCCTTCTTATCAATATCACAACCGATAAGCTTGTAATCAGGGTGTTTTTTTCTTATTGTTTTAGCGATCGATCTCGGAGTCAGACCGCCTATTCCTGTAATCAAAACCGTCTTCATTTTTTCACACTTTCTTAGTAAAGTTTTAAGACAAAACAGAAGAAATTCTTTTCATTTCGTCGTCGCCATATCTTTGATCGCAAATAAGCGAAAGTTCAAGATCGTAAAGCTTTGAAACTGCTTTTTCGCTATGTCTTGGCCAGTGCGCAGGGCAATATATCTTGTTTTCTGCGAGCTTTTTTTGCAGCTGCGACCTATTATCCGCCAAAATCGGCAGAAATATCGGGCAGGCGTTTTCTGCAAGCTCTGTAAAGAGCGCTCTGACCTCGTTTTTTTGCCTGAGCGCGCCAAGCAGAGCCTTGGCATTTTCCCTGCGCTTTGCGAAAACAGCGTCAAGATCGGTATGCCTGACTATCTCCGCAGACCAGGGATCAATAGAAAGATTTATATAGTTTTCCGAAAAGCTTTTATTGACCGTTTTATATTTATCAAGAAACGCTCTTTTTAGCTCTTCGTCTTTTTCATCTGCAAGATACGCGGTCTTTTCTTTCATAGCCAAGATTCGCGTATCTATCATCGCGCTATCGCATTTTTTTAGCTCGGCGTCGATTTTCCCATCTCTTTTTTCGACAAATCCGCCGCAAGCGATCGGAAACCATTTTCTAAGACTCGCAACGCGGTAATCGGCTAAAAATTCACTTCCCGACAGAAGCGAGTGTGTGCAGTCCTCAATCACGGTTATCCCGTCATCACGGCATTTTTTTACAAGCTCCGTATTTCCCTCGTCGTAAAATCCGAAATAGCCCATCGAAAGGACTACGTCGTTTTTTCCTGCATCGAAATCTCCGCGAACTATTCTTCCGTTTTGAAAATCATACTCGACCGAGTAGAAGTCCACGCAGATCCCAAGATCGCGAAAGGGTTGAACCATAGAGTCGCAACAGTAGGAAGGAAGCCACGCTTTATTAATCGTGCGGTATTTAAGTATATCGCAGACCGCGACGCCAATCGCCGTTCTGCCCGAATAAGTGAGCAGTCCGTTTTCAAAAAATCCGTTATTTTTATCACTCAGATATTCGTTTCGGTAGTCAAATTCACTGCCGATCTCGGATACTTTATTTACATTTTCCAAAACGTGTCACACCCTTCAAGCGCTACTTGCGCGGTGAGATTTATTTGATTGTTTCTTTTTCCTTCTGCTCTTCGAGCTGCTTCATTCTGTACCTATGGAAATCGCTCGATCCGTCGCTCTTTCTGACGGTAACGTCCTTTCTCTGAAAGACCGCAACTACGGTTCCGAATATGATCTTAATATCGCCCAAAAGAGTGATATTCTTTATGTATTGAAGATCGTATGCAAAGCGCTCTTCCCATGTCAGATTGTTTCTTCCATTGATCTGAGCAAGACCTGTAAGTCCCGGACGAACATCGTGACGGTGGTGCTCCTCTTCGGTATAATACGGAAGATAGGACGGAACGAGCGGACGGGGTCCGACTATACTCATATCGCCCTTTAAAATATTTATAAGCTCGGGAAGCTCGTCTATCGACGTGCTTCTTAGGATCTTTCCGTATTTGGTAAGTCTGTCTGCATCGGGAAGAAGCTTTCCGTTTTCGTCCTTCTCGCAGGTCATAGTTCTGAACTTAATGAGTCTGAAAATCTTTTCATCTTTTCCGGGACGAAGCTGTGTGAAGAAAGGATTTCCCTTCATTACAATCGCGCCGACCACCGTAAAGATAACAAGAAACGGGAAAAGCACGGTCAGTGCCATAAGTGAAAGTATAAAATCAAAAAATCTTTTAAAAAATTTCGCGTACATTATATGTAAACCTCAAACTTAATTATTTAAAACAACTTTTTACGATCTCGATAATAATATCCTGCTCCTCGGCATTCATCTTATTATCGCTCGGCAGGCAGAGTCCGCGCTCAAAAATATCCGCGCCGACGTCGCCTTCTACTGATACGAACTTGCTTTCTTTGAAGATCTCCTGCATATGCATAGGCTTCCATATCGGACGTCCCTCAGCGTTATACTTAGCAAGCGTTTCGAGTATCTCGGTAGGACAGCTCTTTCCGCTCTCACTGATGTAAGACGCCTCGGTGTCAGTTCTCGTCTGTTTACACATAGCTTCTTTGTTTATAAGCAGGCAGGAAAGCCAGAAATTAGGCTCCATTATGTCCTCGATATAGGGATTCATCGTGACGGGAAGATCCTTAAATCCCTCTTTGTATCGCATATATATAGCCTTTTTCTGCGCGATATGCTCTTCAAGATGAATAAGCTGGCCGCGTCCTATTCCTGCAAGTATATTGCTCATTCGGTAGTTATATCCAAGGTCTTTATGTTGATACCACGGAGCATTTTCCCTACTCTGAGTCGACCATTTTCTCGCATTTCTTGCGGCCTCACCGTCGTCTGTAAGGAGCATTCCGCCGCCGCTGGTGGTAATGATCTTGTTGCCGTTAAAGCTTATTGCATTATATTTACCAAACGTTCCCGTGGGAACACCCTTATAGGTAGCGCCAAGAGATTCTGCGGCGTCCTCGATAAGAACCGCTCCGTTTTTATCGCATATTGCCTTTATCTCGTCAAGCTTTGCCGGAACTCCGTAAAGATTTACGACAACGACCGCCTTTGCCTCGGGGTAAAGTTCAAAGGCTTTTTCAAGCGCGACAGGATCCATATTCCAGGTATCCCTTTCCATATCAATAAAAATCGGCTCGCCTTTTTCATAGCAGACGGGATTTACAGTTGCCGCGAAGGTCGTATCGGTACAAAGCACCTTATCGCCCTGCTTTATTCCCGCAAGCTTCAATGCAAGGTGGATCGCAGACGTTCCGGAAGCGAGTGCAACAGAATACTTACAACCGAGTTTATTTGCAATTCCTGCTTCAAGCTCGTTTATATTCTTACCGACTGTCGAAACCCAGTTCGTATCGAACGCTTCCTTTACAAATTCCTGCTCTTCCGTATGCATTGTGGGTGAGGAGAGCCATATTTTCTTCTCGAAAGGTCTAAAATCCATATTTTTATCCTCAAATACCTTCCAGTATCTATTTTATTAAAAACAAGTCAAGGCGCGAAAGATTTTCAGTTCGCGCCCTGTCAACTGCTCAAATTTCCTTTTTATCGTAGAAAAGCCTGATAATAAGATCGTCAAGCTTTTCCTCATCAGCGTAAAACTCCATATAATCGGTACCGACCGAGTTTTCGCCTTCGGGAGAAATTATCTCCTTAAACTGATAATCTCGATAGCGGTCTGTGAGAGATACGAGCGCGTCTACGGGGCAGTCCGTAACCATATGCTCGGAAACATCGTCATAAGCATCTAAAAGGAAGCTTTCGTCTGTATCAAGCCTCGCTCCAAACGCCGCCATAAAGCCCTTCATATACTCCTTATGACGTTCCATTCTCGATGTGTTGAGTTGATCGCCTACGTTTTTACGCGCACGTACAAATTCAAGAGCCTGATTGCCGACAAGCCTGAAATTGTCCTCTTTTTTTATTCCCGTTTCTTCGGGAAAATCGTCTGTAACATTAACGTATACTCCGCCGACTGCATCGTTTATAATAGCAATGGCGTCCATATTGAGCGAAATGTAATAGTCTATTTCAAGACCGTACAAAAACTCGGAAACCGCAGTTTTTGTATTTTCGCAGCTATCTTTAAGTCCGCTTCCGTAGGTATGCGAAAGCGCAAGCTGAGCGGTCGTCTTTCCCGCGTATTTGCCGCCAATTCCGAGAATGGGCATTTCGAGCATCGTATCTCGGTTGAGGCAAAGAATACTGTACGTTTTATCCGACTCATTGAATATTGCAAGTGCAACAACGTCGGCCTCGCCGTCGTTATTATAAGAGCCGCTATCCTTCACCGGACCTTCGGTATCAATACCCATAAACATAAACACGCCGATATTCTGCTTGGGATAGTATTTTACACCATCTCTGATTATTATTTGGGACTCAGTTTTGCCATCATCGGACGGATAAGCTGTTTTGATCACCTGTGTCAAGCTGAACACCAAAAGGGCGAGCAAAAGCAGGATAATAATGCCCGAGATTACAGTTCTTTTACCTATACTTGGCATATCTTACCCTCCTTTGAAGCTTTTATATCGTCTTTTTCGATGTGCGGCGGTTGCTTACTGCAACTACAACGATAAGAGCGGCAGAAATGACTGCAACGATCGCCCAAAGATAAGTAACGTCGAATACTCCGGTTTCAGGAGAATGCGAGCTTCCCTGTCCTTCGACAAGCATAGCCACAGGGCAGAAATGCTCGAAGGTTCCGGTAACGGTTCCGTCGCCGTTATTAACAACGTTTTCGATAGGACTCCATACACCATTTTTATAGGTCATAATGAAGACCTCTTCGTTAGCATCAACACCGATCTTGAATGTAAGATCAAGTGTATTTCCTTCAGGTGCAAGAGATGTTTCAAGCTGGTCACAAAGGACACTTACGTCGAAAAGATCCTTAACTACAAGATCGTCTGCATCTTTTCCGTTGCCGAGCTTTGCTTCAACAAGCTCATTAAGCTCGTCACTGAGATCAGAGAGCTTAGTATTCTGTGCAAGAAGCTCGTCGTAAACACGAAGAAGCAGGATAGCCGCATCGTCGGGAATATCGGGCGAGGTGTTTGCCTTAGAAACAGGCGTAACTACTATACATTCGCATTTAACCTTATAGTCATGCTCCTCGGTTCCTACCGTTCCCGTAACCGTACCTATGATGCCGTTTGCAGGATCGCTCGGCACTATCTCAGGGGCTGGCTTATATGAAATACTCGGAACGAAATTATCGGCAAATACCGACATCGGAACTAAAAGCAAAACGAGAACCATGAGAAAAGAAAGTATTTTTTTCATAACCAAATCTCCTTTAATCCTTACTGCCAAAAGTACAAAACAAATTCAAAAGCTCTCTTCGTGATTTTCACCGCGCAGGACGGCGTTTTCAAAAGAGTTTATGTAGGCGACAGCCTCATCACCAAGCGAGCGTTTTATAACCGCGTAGGCATTTTCAAGACTTGGGCGCCTACTACTCATATTATGAGCATCAGATCCCAAAAGATGAATAAAACCGCGTTCAAGCATTTTAATTGCTCTTCTTCGGGTAGAACGCCCGATGAAGAACTCGGCGCTCGCCTGCACAAGAAGCGGAAGCTCGGCAAGCTCACCCGCGTCAATACAGGATCTGTGTGTGCCTACGTATCTATCGATATGGGCAATAATCGGTGTGAGCGACTGCTTTTGACTGATGTCACAAAGCTCATCGAGCATACGTTGCGACCATTTTATCATCGGCATTTCTATCATCACGTATCCGGTATCGCCTATCGCAAGCTGCGGAAGATATTCGCAATCGCTTATTCCTTCGAAATACCGCACCTCCGCTCCAAGCAGAAGCTCAGGAAGATCCGATCTTCCCTGCAAAGCATCAACGAGAAGCCTTTGCGATGCGGCACGCCTTTCGAGAAAGCTTTCAGGGCGCTCGTTATCCGGATAGAAGTGAGGTGTCAGAACGACCGTATCCACGCCCTGCTCTTTTTCAAGCGAGAGCATTTCAAGCGATCTGCTTACAGAGTCACTTCCGTCGTCCATACACGGAAGTATATGTGTGTGAAAATCAACGAGCACTCCCATAATTATTTACCGGATCCGGTATTTCCCGAAGCGTTTTGGCTTGACGAGCTCTTATAGTATCCGTAATATCCTCTGTAATAGCCCTTCTTATAACCGTATCTGCCGTATTTATGCGATCTGTCTGTAATACGGTTCATAACTATACCGAGAACACGCGACTCTACGAAGTCGAACTGGTTTACCGCGTCCACAAAAGCGGTGCGGTTACAGTAGTCCTGACTTACGACGATCATCATACCGTCAACAAGCTTTGCGGCAACAAGAGCGTCACTGACCTCTTCGACGGGAGTAAGGTCGAGAATAATGTAGTCATAATTGTTGCGAAGCTCTGCGAGCATATCCTGCATCTTGGGAGAATCGAGAAGCTCAACAGGGTTAGGCGGGTTATGTCCCGCGGTAATAACGTCAAACTCGCAGTCCGAGAATTTCTTGCCCGAGGGCTGAATTATTTCTTCGAGCGGAGTCTTATCTGCAAGATAGTTGGAAAGTCCGGGAACTTTCTTGATTTTGAGTTTATTTGCAAGCGAAGGACGGCGCATATCGCAGTCGATAAGAAGCACTCTCTTTCCAAGCTGTGCAAGCGAGAACGAAAGGTTTACAGACGTAAGGCTCTTTCCTTCTCCGAGAAGCGCACTCGAAATACCGATGATATGGCAGGCTTTGTCGTCCGCGAACGAGAACTGGATCTTTGTACGGAGAAGCTTATATGCCTCTGTTGCCGAGAAGCTTATGCCGTCGCCGAGCACGACTCCGCCGCTTTTCGCCGCAGTTGCGGTTTTAGCGTAATATCCGCCCTTGCTCTTTGCCGCAGTCGACATATCGGGAACTGCCGCCAGGATCGGATAATCACAGGTTTCGATAATATCCTCTTCACCGCGAATTGTGTTATCAAAGAGTTCGATGAGAATTATAATTCCGACCGAAAGCACTGCTCCTACAAGGAAGCCGACCATCGTATTCGTGGTTTTGTTCGGCGAGGAGGGAGCGGTGGGAGTTACAGGTTCATCTACGACCACCGACGTTGCGCCCTTTATAATTCCGTCAATACGCGAAGGCAGATTGTGTCTGACGTAATAAGCAATTTTATGTGCTTCCTCGGGATCCGAGCTCGTGACCTTTACCTCGAACACCGCGGTATCGTTGATGGCGGCGGCAGAGATCATACCTCTGAGCTCTCCTATACTGTAATCGACCTCTGCTCCGTCTTTGACGGTTTGAAGGAAGGATCGCGAATTCAAGATAACGATATAGGTATCAACAAGGCTTTCGGACGCCGAAATATCTCCCTGAGAGATACTGAGCGCCGCGTCGCTTATTGAGAACGCGTTATTATTTACGTAAAACTGCACAGTGGAATTATACTTAGGCGGTATAAAGAGCACCGTAACGAAGAGTGATATTGCCGCACAAAGAACGGCAGAAACTGCTATCACCCAGAACTTTTTCCAGATCGCATTCCACAAACGGACGAGATCTATCTCTCTTGCCGCAGGGACTGCATTCCCCTGCTTTTTCTCGATATTTTTATCTATCTTTTTTTCCATATTTCCATATCCTCACAAAAAATCACAAGCAAGCCCAAACTTGCCCAAAATATCAATCTAATTATAACACAAAGATTTTGAAAAATCAATAGGTAAACAACACAAAAGAGCCATAATAATATCTTTTTTAAAAAGAATTATGGCCCTTTTACTATATTTTATTATATTTATTATATTATTTGTTATTCAAGCGTTATTTCTCGTTTTTTTCGAGAGTCATTTTCATCTCTTCCGAGCTTTCCGAGTGTCGGTTTATCTCTTCGGGATCACGGAAGGTCGGAACCGTTGCTCTGATCGCGTCCTTTATCAGACTCTTATCGAGCGTTTCGGAGTAGATGTCAAGAGCGCCTCTGAGGACGTCAAGCTTTTCATCTACCGCCTCGCGTGTAAGCGGCTTATCCCTTTCCACGAATATGAGGTCGTTGCCCGTCTTATCAAGCGTTTCGGTCTTGATAAGAAGCTCCTCGTAGAGCTTTTCTCCCGGTCGCAGTCCGATCTCCTTTATGTCAATATCGACGCCCGGCTCGAGTCCGGAAAGCTTTATCATATTGACTGCAAGATCGTATATTCTGATCGGTTTGCCCATATCGAGAACGAAGAGCTCGCCTTTTTTAGCCATAGCTCCCGCCTCCATAACGAGCTGGCTTGCCTCGGGAATCGTCATAAAGTAACGGATTATTCTCTTGTCCGTAACGGTGACCGGTCCGCCCTCTGCTATCTGTCTTTTAAACAGAGGAATGACCGAGCCGTTCGATCCGAGAACGTTTCCGAATCTGACAGCCATAAAGCTCGTCTTGCTTTCGCTTCGGCTCTGTACGATCATCTCGCAAAGACGCTTGGTCGCACCCATTATATTCGTGGGATTTACTGCCTTATCGGTAGAGATCAGAATAAAGCGGTCCACTCCGTACTTTTCCGCCATATCTGCGGTATTGTACGTGCCGAACACGTTATTTTTTATAGCCTCACTCGGACTGTTTTCCATAAGCGGAACGTGCTTATGCGCCGCCGCGTGAAAAACGATCTCCGGTCTGTATCTTGAAAACACGTCTTCAAGGCGTTTTCTGTCGCGAACGCTTCCTATCTCGACCGAAAGATCGAGCTTATCCTTGAAGCTCCGTCTGAGCTCCTGTTGGATCTCGTAGGCATTGTTCTCGTATATATCAAATATAACAAGCTTCTTCGGCTCGCACTTTGCTATCTGGCGGCAGAGCTCGCTTCCTATCGAGCCGCCGCCGCCTGTAACGAGTATCGTTTTTTCCTTATAGTTACGGAATATTTCTTCATTATTAAGCTTTACGGATTCTCTGAAAAGAAGGTCCTCGATATTTACGTCGCGTATTTTCTTTATATCGACCTCGCCGTTTACGAGCTGATAAATTCCGGGAAGCGTACGCAGGCGGCAGCTCGTCTGACTACACGCTCTGAGCATATCGCTTTTCACCTTTGCGCTCGCAGACGGAATAGCGAAAATTATCTCGTCTATCTTATAGATCTTAGCCGCTTCCTCAATGTCTGCTCTTCCGCCGACTATCGGAACGCCATGTATGTACTTGCCCTGCTTCTGCTTGTCGTCGTCTATAATACAAATTGCCACGTTCTGTGAATAGCTACTGTTGCGAAGCTCGCGAATCGTAGTTTCTCCGGCAGAGCCCGCACCTATTATCATAGTTCTGCGCTTTTCGCTACGGCCGCTTGTCTTGCTCTTTTTATAGTAAAGCGACTTTCTTCTGAGAGATCCGTAAGAAAATCTGATAATTATTACCGCCACGGAAAGCACGACGAAGTTTATCGGCCAGAAGCTTCTCGGCACTGTCATCTGTGCAAGGAAATGAATCGCAAACTGCGCGGTCGTTGCAAAGAAGCTTGCGGCGACTATATTTATCATTTCCTTTTCTCCCGCATATCGCCAGATACGGTTATAAAGTCCGAATATTGCAAATATTACCACCGTAACGATCGCGGTTATCGGAAGAAGCATCAGTACTCTTTCGAAAAACCTGTTATTCAAAAATACGTCAATGCTAAACTCAATTCTAAGACCGAGCGAAATAAACGAAGTGATCGCAAAGGTTATCGCATCAAAAAGCGCAAGTATAATCTGCCTGGCGAAGCGTTTTGCATTGAACGGCGCTCTGTTTTTCAGCATTTTCATACTTAATTTTTTCTCCAAACCATTTTATCCACTACACCGGTGTAGCTCTGAATTATTTTTACGACCTTAGTCGAAACGTTTTCCTCAACATAATCGGGTACAGGGAGTCCAAAATCACCGTTTTCGTTCATAGCGACCGTCGTGCAAACCGCCTGAACAAGACTCTTTTCATCAATTCCCGCAAGCGTAAAGCAGGCTTTATCGAGAGCCTCGGGGCGCTCGGTAGAGGTCCTTATACAAATTGCCGGGAAGGGCTTTCCTATCGAGGTAAAGAAGCTCGATTCCTCGGGAAGCGTTCCGCTATCCGAGATGACCGCGTAAGCGTTCATTTGAAGGTTATTATAGTCGTGGAAGCCGAGCGGATCGTGTCTTACAACGCGGCTATCAAGCTCAAAGCCCGACGCTTCAAGACGCTTCTTACTGCGCGGGTGGCAGGAATAGAGTATCGGCATATCGTAGATCTCTGCGATCTTATTTATTGCCGTAAACAAGGACAAAAAGTTCTTTTCGGTATCGATATTCTCTTCCCTGTGTGCCGAGAGAAGAATGTACTTTTTCTTTTCAAGTCCAAGTCTTGCAAGAATATCGCTTGCATTTATATCGTCAAGATTTGCACGGAGCACCTCTGCCATAGGAGAGCCGGTCACGTAGGTTCTTACCTTCGGAAGTCCGCACTCGTGCAGGTACTTTCTCGCGTGCTCAGAGTATGCCAAATTGACGTCCGAGATTATGTCAACGATACGTCTGTTGGTTTCCTCGGGAAGGCACTCGTCCTTGCATCGGTTTCCCGCCTCCATATGGAATATCGGAATGTGCAGTCTTTTCGCAGCAATTGCAGACAGGCAGGAGTTCGTATCGCCGAGAATGAGCAGAGCGTCAGGCTTTACAGCGTTCATCAGCTTATACGAGCAGTTTATAATATTTCCGACGGTTTCGCCGAGATCGTCGCCAACCGCGTCCATATACACCTCGGGATCTGCAAGCTTCAAATCTCTGAAAAATATTCCGTTAAGATTATAATCGTAGTTCTGTCCCGTGTGCGCGAGAATACAGTCAAAGTATTCACGGCACTTCGAGATCACCGCGGAAAGACGGATTATTTCAGGTCTTGTTCCTACTATGATAAGCAGTTTAAGCTTACCGTTATTTTTGAATTTTATATCAGAGTAATCGCGTCTTATTTCCATTTTACTTTCGATCCTTTCTTTTTATAAGACAGAGCAAAAATGCAACGGTCATACCTATAAGTACGCCCGAAAAATCTATCAGAACGTCGCTTACAGAGCTCGTTCTTCCTGTGAAGGTCTGGATATACTCATCTGCCACTGCAACGGCGAGCGTTACGAAAAGTCCCACAGATAAGAGCTTTTTCCCGTTATATCTCGTTGTCGCCCTTACAAGCAGCAGCGAGAGAAAGCCAAGCAGTGCGAATTCTGCAAGATGTGCACATTTACGAACGACGTAATTCGCGCTCACTCTTCCCTCTCCGAAAATCATTTCAATCAAGGGCTCAAGAATAGTTGCAAGTTTTGCGCTATCTCCGTTCGACTCCTCGCTGCTTTTCATCGAATTTGAAAAGATGAATACAACGATCAGAGCAAACAGAACGACGAGTACAACTATTTTCCATTTTTGTCTGTTTTTGTTCAATTTCAAACTACCTCGAAAAAAGTATCGGGTCTGTCTTTATCAAATATCTCGTTTGCCCACATAAGAGTTACGAGATTTTCACTATCGCTGAGATTTATCACGTTATGGGTATACCCGGGAAGCATATGAAGAACCTCTATCTTTTCACCGCTTACCTCGAAGTTCAGAACCTCGTCACTGCCGATCCTTCGCATCTGCACAAGACCGTGTCCGGAAACGACGATGAAAAATTCCCATTTCGTGTTATGCCAATGCTGACCTTTGGTTATTCCGGGCTTTGATACGTTTACCGAAAACTGTCCGCAGTTAAGGGTTTTAAGAACCTCGGTAAAGCTTCCCCTGTCGTCCACGTTCATTTTCAGAGGAAAGGCTATCTTTTCTTTAGGAAGATACGACAGATACGTCGAATAGAGTTTTTTTGCAAACGAGCCCTCGGGTATTTCGGGCAGAACGAGCGTCTTACTCTGCTCACCGAACTTATAGAGAAGATCGACTATCTCTCCAAGGGTAACTCTGTGTGTTATAGGAGCTGCACAATATCTGCCGTTATCCTTCAAAACTGTGCGAGTCCCGTCGAACTTGCAACGGTGCTCTTTTCCACAAAGCGCGAGCATCATTTCATCAACGAGATCGTCTATGTAAAGAAGCTCGAGCTCTGCCGAGCGGTCGTTCACCGTGATCGGGAGATCGTTTGCGATATTGTTACAGAAGGTCGCGACCGCACTGTTATAATTCGGTCTGCACCATTTTCCGAAAAGGTTCGGGAAACGATACACAAGCACCTTTGCGCCCGTTTTCTCGGCGTAATCGAAGAAAAGCTCTTCGCCTGCCTTCTTGCTTCTGCCGTAATCGCTATCATAGCGTCCGATAAGCGTCGCCTGAATAGAGCTCGACAGCATTACGGGGCAGGTATTATTATACTTTTCAAGTGTTTCGAGCAGTTTTTCGCCGAAATGGCAGTTTCCCTGCATAAATTCTTCGGGATTTTGCGGACGGTTCACACCTGCGAGATTGAACACGAAATCCGCATTCTTGCAGGCATCTTCCAAAAGCTCGGCAGGCGAATCCAGATCGTAAAGGTATATCTCGCCGATTTGAAGCTCAGGGTGAGTTCTGTCCTTGCCTTCTTTTATGTTTTTAAGGGCGGCGGCAAGGTTTTTTCCGACAAATCCTGCCGCTCCCGTAACAAGTATATTCATAGCTCGTCCTTTAATATTTTATTCCCATAGCGTCAAGCTCATCTCTGATATACTTAAGAGTCAGAAGCTTTTCCTTGACCTGCTCGGTATTTAAAAGCTGAGTATTATGCGAGTTAAACTCAGTGAGCGTATTGCGGCAAACGTCGCCCTCACTGAAATACTTATCGTAGTTAAGTCCGCGCTTATCGCAGGGCACGCGGTAAAAATCACCCATATCTATCGCATTTGCACACTCTTCGTTTGTGAGGAGAGTTTCATACATCTTCTCACCGTGGCGGATACCGATAACCTTGATATTATTTTTATCTCCGCCAAAGAGCTCGCAGACCGCCTCTGCCTGAGTCTGTATCGTGCAGGCAGGTGCCTTCTGAACGAGAATATCTCCGCTCGTTCCGTGTTCAAACGCGAAGAGCACGAGATCCACTGCCTCGTCGAGCGACATAATGAAACGCGTCATAGTAGGATCGGTGATAGTGATCGGATGTCCGTTTCTTATCTGGTCTATCCAGAGCGGAATTACCGAGCCGCGTGAGCACATTACGTTTCCGTAACGCGTACAACAGATCTTTGTCTTTTCAGGCGATACTGTACGCGACTTTGCAACTATTACCTTCTCCATCATCGCCTTTGACGTACCCATCGCATTTACCGGATACGCCGCCTTGTCGGTCGAAAGGCAGATTATGGATTTTACTCCCTCGTCGATTGCGGCAGTGAGAACGTTCTCTGTTCCAAGCACGTTGGTCTTGACCGCTTCAATCGGGAAAAACTCACAGGACGGAACCTGTTTGAGTGCCGCCGCGTGGAAGATGTAATCCACTCCGTGCATAGCGTTTTTTATAGATTGAAGATCGCGAACGTCACCGATATAAAACTTGATCTTCTCCGCCACCTCGGGCATTTTAGCTTGAAACTCGTGACGCATATCGTCCTGCTTTTTCTCGTCACGCGAGAAAACGCGGATCTCGCCTATGTCGGTTCTTAAAAATCTGTTAAGCACCGCATTTCCGAATGAACCGGTTCCTCCGGTGATCATAAGGGTTTTGTTTGTGAAAAGTGACATTTCAATTTCCTCTTTATCCTATGTATTCTTTATAAGACTTTTCCATATCTGCAATCACGTAGTAGTGATGTCCGATTCTTTTTTCGGGTGGCGGCAGCTGCATATAATCGCCATATATTCTTGTAAGATAAGCATCGTAATTCTGAGGTAAAGTAACGCTTACGCCCTCAAAAATCCCCTGTGTGCCCTCACCGAAAATCTCTTTTGGCATTACCTCTTTTTCTCCCCAAGCGCCGCCAAAGTTTGCAACCGTTTTGCTTGACGTGTACGAATATTTTCTGCAAAGCTTTTCTCTTTTACTAACCGTTTTCTCTACGCTCGGATACAGAAGGCAGATCATTTTCCTTGCAATTTTTTTTATCAGTCGGTCGTTGCTACGATTTTCCACGTAAAAGACCTGTGCGATCCTCGCGTTATAGAGTGTCTTTTTTTTGCGAATGATTTTACGTTCAAGCTTATTTTCCGCAATTCCGTCTAGCGGAAAAACATCAATATATACTCCGTGATTTATATTCAGCTTTTGAGAGCTGACTTCTATGTACGTCGTATTGGAATTTCTGATTTTTCCGAAGAGCATCGGGTATTCCGGATCGGTCTTGTTTGTCTGAAAGAACAAATGCCGAGGCAGTTCTTTCGCGGCAATCTCAGAAAATTTCTCATAGTCATCTCTCGGCATACCGACGTCGATATCGTCGTCCCACGGAATAAACCCCTTGTGTCTTACCGCACCGATGCATGTTCCACCGAGGAGATAATACTTTAAACCGTTGTTCTTACAAACTTCAATAAAACATTCAAGCATTTCAAGTTGAAGCCTTTTCATTGCATCAGTATCGAATTTTTCCATGCGTCCTCCGCGTATTTTTTGTTATTTTTTCTTGATTAGTTTCCCGGCGCGCGATAAAATTTTTGCTTTTTCTTTTTTACTGAATCCTATAACGAAATTCGAAAGCAAATATATTACGGTTATGATTGCCGCCTTAACGACGAGTCCGAGCCAACCCGGAATATGAATGAAGTAACAGAGTGTCCATGACACAAGCAGACTGACAATCAGCGGTACGCTCATTTTCAGATAGCATTTTTTTGCAAAATCTATCATATTGAGCCCTAACGCTTTTCCGTATATGATATTAAGTGTCACAACTCTGAATGTATATGCTATTCCAATAGCAAGACAGGTTCCCAAAAATCCTATAAATTTGACCAGAAGAACGGCAGACAAAATGCTTACTGCGCCCATTATCAAATTGATGATCGCCGTTGTTTTAACTTTGTTTCTGACGACCATAGTCGTATTGGCAATTTGAAGACAATTATAAAACATTCCCGGAATAATTATCATCAAAACGCCGTAATAAGCAAGTGAAAATCCCTCGCCCATCCAAAGATCTATAAAGCTTTTACCTATTATCGCAAAGCCGGAAACTATAAGTCCGTTAAGTACAAACTGAAATCTTCCGACACTAAGGAGCAGGCTCTGAACGTCACCGCCCTCGCTTTTGGCATCAATTCTCGATATTTTTGGCATAAACATTCCGTTAATTGCGCTAGTTATCGTATATGAATAACCCTCTATCGTCTGAACCACACCGAAAATCGCAATAACTGCGGCACTTTCCATTATCGCGAGCACGGACGGCATAATGTTGAATTTCAGTCTGCTTGCAAGTGAGGAAACCGTTACCCACACGGAAAAAGAAAAAATTTCCTTGTAGAACTCCTTGCCGCGGCATTTCATATTCGCCACGACGGGAGTACTCGTCTTTATGACTATATATTTCATAAGTACGGTGGCAACTCCGGTAAGGGCATTAACCCATACGAGAGCATACAGTCCCATTCCGCACGATAAAACGATGGTGTTTGCTACGACGTATGCTACCTTATGAAGTATATCGACAATTTTTATCTGAATAAACTTTTCGTGCGCGTTCAAAATTCCGTTAAAGGTAACAAACGGGAAATTAACTACCGAAAATCCCGCAGATATTACGTATACTACCTTTAATTTTTCGATTTCTGCGGGCAAAAGATTGGAATATATAGACTCCAAAAAGAAAAATATTACAACGAAAATAGCCAGTAGAATCGCATCTATCAGAATATAAAGCTTATATACAACGCCTAAAAAGTCGTTAACCTTTGCCTCGTCACCCTCGGCACGGTATTTTGAAACGAATCTCGACGTTGCCGAGCTAAGTCCGAAATCAATCAGAAAGAGCGAGATAAGCGAGTGTGAAAGCGTATACAGTCCGTAATCGCTTTTACCGATCTGCTCTACTATCCACGGTGTAAACAAAAGTCCTGCAACAATGTTTATACCTATGCCGAGATAGGAAAGAAGCGCTCCTATCCTGACCTGTCTTGCGGTATTTTTTTCGTTTATCATAAACGACGAATCCTTTCTCGAAAGGTCTTTTTACTTACCGTTTTTGTTCCTGATCATTCGTCTGAACAGATCCATATATTCTCCATAGATCGGTCGATGACTGATATGTTTGATCCTCTTCTCGTGAAACACCAAGATAAACGAAACCAAAACGTCGGTTACGGGTGTTTCATAGTCCGGCAAGGCCATTGCAAAATAATTATCAAAAAATCCCTGTTCAAACAGCTCAATACCGGTACGCTTCCCGTTTACTATATAACTGTTTGTGATAAGAAACAGAAGATCGTAGAAAATCGGATACTCTCCCTGGTGCTCGAAGTCGATAAATACTATCCCGTTATTAGTGCAAATAAAATTATCGATTGAGAGATCACCGTGCTGCTCAAAGGTTTTCAGAAAAGACGGAGCACTTTGTATATCATCTTTAAGCGCCGAAGGAATATCGTACTCACATTTTTTGAATACATATTCATTTTTTTCGAAAAGCGAAGAAAACAAAGACGTTAAATTTTGATATATTGCTTTTTCCTCGTTTTGCGGAAAAGATGTTTTATCAATATATTCCTCGATATATCTCGTTTTTACCGCATCTTTTTCGAGAAGCCTTGGCACAGGATAAAAACGCGAGTACCGATCTCTGTTATAGAAATACTTTTCAAACTGAGCGGAGTTCTGGCAAACCGTGAGCACTTTTCCGGCAGAGTAATCAAAAAATTTGATCACTCTGTCTGCATCGCGGCCCGTATTCGAAAAATACACCGCATTTGCTCTGAACAATTCTCCGTCGCGAGCGACGTTGATACTTTTCAAATTTGCAAAAAACAGTTTTATCTTAGATCTGCGCGAGATGGGATTATCAGGAAACAGGTTTCGCAAAGTTTTTCTTGATCTTCTCTCAACAACCGTTCTCAGATTAGGCAAAAAACAGTATCTTCCCTTTCTCAAATACTGTTTATTTGCTTTGATATAAGATACCTTCCATTTGAAATCAAATAACATAAACCGCTTTTGCAGATCCGATATTATTTCGAGGCGCTACACGGGCCGTCAAAATATATATCGGGATATTTTTCTCCCTTTGTTATTTCGCCGTATAATGCAAGAAGTCTTTTTGATGCTTCCTCTGCATTCCACTTATCTGTTATCGTGTGATATGCCGCGCGTCCAAGTCGTTTTTGCTCGGACTCGTTATCGAGCAGATATTTTATCTTTTGATAAAGCATATCCACGTTTCCGGACTCATAAATAAATCCGTTTTCACCGTTATTTACAAGAAACGGAGCGGAGCCCGCCTCGCGACTTGCAACTACTGCGCAAGCACTGTTCATGGCTTCATTCAGAACTGCTCCCCACCCCTCTTTTTTATCGGAGGTGAACAGGTAAATTCCCGATTTTTCCATATATTCACGAACTCTGTCAGGCGGCATAGAGCCCAAAAGCTCCACACAGTCGTCAAGACCGTTTTCTTTTATCATATCGGAAATAGTGCTTTCAAATTCACCGCAACCTATCATACTGAGTTTAAACTTATATCCTTCGCTTTTCAAGCGAGAGATTGCTTTTATTGCATCGTCAGGATGCTTCCAATCGAGAAATCGACCGCACCACAAAATCGAGGTCGTTGATTTTTTACTCAACAAGGAATCAATTTCATAGATTTTCGTCTGCGGAAAATATCCCCATTTATACGTTCTATTCTTGAAAAGGCAGAATTTTCTGTAATCCGATGCCGTATAGGCACTTGCACAAAGCATATATATCGGCTTCCCGGAAGGATTTTTAAGATGCCACTTTATAAATCTCGGCAGATATTTCACTGTTTCCGGTCCTTTTTTCAAAGGTCTTTCGGAGTATCTGAACACAACCTTGCCATTTTTTATACGATCCTCTATCCAACGGTCGGATGCAGTTCCGATTATTACTATGTCGGCGGAAGAAACGAATTCTTGGCAACTTTTTCTTTCGTCTTCGGAAACGTATGCAAACTTAACGTATGTCGGAGTTCCATCGCCTCCGTAACCAAGACTCCTTCGCTCGCTGCTCATTTCGGTAGTGGATACAAATATATATTCATCACACATCTTATTCATCGCATCGGAAAAGGGCTTCTGGTGATGATTAAAGTAGTTACTGACAAAGGCAACTTTCATAGCTTTATTCCTTTTGTTTTATTTGTCCCTGCATAGCGCCGATAAACATTATACTTATCAAAAAGTAATACGGATTTGCTTCGATTACAGGCTCAACGGCACAGTTCAGAATCAGTGCGAAGCAAAGACACTGGAATATGCAGAAAATGCTCTTATCCTCTTTCGACGTCATAAGCGATCTGAAAACGAAAACTCTCTTGATAAAATATATTGTCAAGCAAACTATAATCAGAAAAGGAAAAACTCCTGCCTCATCGTAAATATCCAACCACAAATTATGTCTATGGGTACCGTTTGCATTTCCAAAAGGATATTTCAGCCACGTTCCGTCTGTGAATAGACTCGTCCATGCATTCAGGCGTCCAACCGGATCGTCATATCTTTGAACGATTTTAAGTGAGAAAAACCAATCGGCAAAACCACCTAAATTGAACACGAAAAACACAATTACCGCAGCTACCGCCACCACCAAAAGTATCATGAGTACAATCTTTCTTCTGTTCGAGAAAGAATTAGAAAACGCGATCGACAGAAGCTTCCATATTGCTATAATAGCAACGATTGCAATCAGAGTTCGGTTGGCAAAGAATACGGATGCAGACACGGCGACTACCAGCACGGCTGCGGCTATGAGCTTATATTTTGTTTTAAAGTTCGAAAACAAAACTCCAAGGCTGATGCCGGATGCAAATGTATAAAACATTCCGGTTCCCGTGGCGGAAACGACCTTTCCGCGCCAGAAGTCGACTGATATACGTCCGTAATGATCCAGTGAATAGTAATCCGACCTGAAATATGCAACCAGGTTCAGAAGACCGTGAAGTAACATTCCTGCCGACAAAACCAAAAGTATGACTATAAATGCATTTTTGTTTTTTGATTTTTCAACGTAGAGCATAGCCATAAGATATGCCGCCCACGGTCCTATCATATATATAACGACGTTTTCAATGGCGAATTCGTGCAAATGGGTATAAAAAGCAAAATACATAACTGAATAAACCACCAGTGCAAGTAGCGTCAGAGATATTTTTATGCTTTTTATGTTAAAAAATAGAAAAATAACCGCACAAAACGCAAAAATGTATCCACCCCTGTTGAAGAGCGAAACGGCGAAGCAAAACATTGCCGCAAGGAATATACGTTCCCACGTTTCGAATTTAGATTTCGTTTTCATTAGGTTTGCCTTTCATTAGCGAGGTCTTCATATATTTCTATGTACTGTTCTATCATACGCTTTTTAGAATGATATTTTCTTGCCGCCTCAACGGTTTCGCGGTCCGGCTTTGCACGAACGACCTCAATGATTTTTTCTTTCATAGCAAGGACGTTGCCCGATTCAACGACATCGCCCATACCGCTCGGTATAGTTTCTTTTACTCCACCGACATCAAAGCCGACCACGGGAGTTCCGCAGGACGTAGCTTCAACGCAAACGGTAGGATAGTTTTCATTTCGGCTGCACATCACGAGAACATCTGCCGCACTGTAAATTTCGGCCAAATGATTTTGATCAGACACCTTGCCGACAACGGTAACATTTTCTTTGTCCGTATCAAAAGAACCGCCTGCAAACAGGAAATGAAACGGAAGGTCCTCGCAAGTGCTTGCAAGCTCACAAACACGGTCGAAGCCTTTGAGATGTGTAAAGCCGGGAGCTACAAACAATACTATTTTTTTATCGTTATCAATCTTGTATTTCTCAGATATACGAGCCTTTGCTTCCTTGCGCGGATAAAATATGCTATCGTTATCAATTCCGTTATGTAAACAAACGATCTTACTGTTTTTTATTTCTCCGCATTGTTTTACGCGGGAATAAATCCATTCGGAGCAACCGACGACCACAAGATCCTGCCAATCTTTATAGATCCTGTGCATTCTTTTCCAGGAGTATCCCGTACGGTCAAAAAGAAGCGACTTAGTTTCCCTACGAAGTCTTGGACACTGCCGACAACCGTTTATCCACTGATCGCAGTCACCTGCATGTCCGCAGTTGGCGGTATACATAAATTCCGCGTGCAACGTAAGCACGGTCGGAATCTTTGCCTTTTTCAAAAAATTCAGTAGTCTGAAAATATTGCAAAAGTATCCGTTTATGCACTGCAAGTGCACGACGTCCGGTTTTTCTTTTTTAATACTACCAATGATCTGCGCGGTAGAAAAATTGCAGGCACCGTACATCACTCCGGTAAATCTGGAAATCAGATTATTGAATTTGCCGTAAATATCTCCGCCTATTCTCGTAACGTTTATATCGTCCGTGTGTGCTCCTCGACCGTAAATAACACGCGACTCATGTCCGCGCTCGATAAGTCCTGTATGAATGTCTTTTGTGATTTTGCCGGTGCTTCCACGGCCGTATACACAATTTATCTGTAATATTTTCATATTCTTCTCCGTACTGCCAAATCATCGCAATCGGCAGGTACACATTCGTCTGTTCTAACTGTATGTACTAAAATTACATACATAATTATTATATCACCACTTATATATAAAGTCAATGTTTTTTCGCCTATTTTTTTGTGTTTACAGTGTTTTTATTATTATAAAATATGCCAAATGGGATTTTTCCGGAAATCGTACTAAATATTCGACAAAAATCTACGGTTTTCGATTTCATCGCCTTACTTGTTGGCAATTTATCAAACAAAAGCAAAAACAAAACTCCATTCCCACAATGTGAGAATGGAGTTTGTTTTATATGGAGTTTATTAGTCAATAATAGCACCGGTTTCATCGGTGGTATGCCAGCCGTTGAAGCCCTCTATTCCATTGGTAGAAGCCATGGTAATATAGAACTTACCGGTTCTGAGGCGTCCGCGGTGGTCGAAGCAGAAGAACTTCTCTACTTCATCAATAGTGATCAGGTGAACTCCGTTCGAGATTCCCTGTCCCTTTATGAGGTAGTAGGTTTCATTTTCGATCTCTACGAACTCGTTATTATAGAACGCGCCGTTTTCATCGGCATAGTACCAACCGGACTTGAAGCCTTCAAGAGTGCTTGCGGATTCGGTCGTTACGTAGATCTTTCCGGTTCTTACTTCACCCGTCCAGAGCGAGCAGTAGTAAGCGCCGTTTACAAGATGAATTCCGTTTGCTCCCTGTCCGTTCTCGAAGTAGTAGAGCTTTCCGTCGATCTCAACGATTTCCTTGTTGTAGAACTTTCCGCTCTCGTCTGCATAGTACCAGCCTGCTCCAACGAGTCCGTTAGAAGCGTTCTCGGTTACGTAGAACTTGCCGGTGAGGTGCTTTCCGGTATATTCGAGGAAATAAAGCTCACCGTTCTTCTCATATACGCCGGTCTTGTAGAACTTACATACCGAGCAGTAAAGTCCGTCGTGCTCTGCATATTCGAACTTTTCGCCGCAT
>JAZOSN010000021.1:0-98117 GCA_045657105.1 Eubacteriales bacterium | reverse complement strand
AGGACTTGTTCTCGCCTGCGGGCTCGGTCCCGTCGCGGCTCTGACAGTCCCCCGGACTGTCATTCACTACCGCGCCGCTTCAAGTCCTTCCTTTACGGCACACACAGATAAAACAAAAACCATCGCAGAAGCGATGGTTTTGTTTTACAGGGGCGGAAGGACTTACGAACCCAACGCGTGCGTCGTACAGCGGCTATTGTTTATCTCCCTTTCCGCACGCTATGGCAAAATCGCCGTCGGCGATTTTGCGGGGTTCTACGTCACAAAGCTTCCAATAAAAACAAAAAAGACACGAGATCGTGTCTTTTTCGTTTTTACAGGGGCGGAAGGACTTGAACCCGCGACATGCGGTTTTGGAGACCGCCGTTCTACCAACTGAACTACACCCCTATATTTTCGGTACGGGTGATATTATAACACATCATTTTCAAAAAATCAAGGGCTTTTTGTGATATTTTTTCTTTTTTGACCGCAAAACGGACAAAAAGTCCGACGGTCTGCCGTCGGACTTTACTTTTTATTTCAAAATTCCTCTGAATAAGTGCCGAGATACCTCAGTTCCTCGCACTCGCCTTCAAGCTCGGCAAGCAAAGTGGGAAGCTCGGGCGAATACATCGAAAGGTCGGCGTCGAGATAAAACATTATCTGAAAATCCTTATCGGGAAGTGGACGGGATTCGAGCTTTCGCATATTTACCGCGCTCGCGTTCAGCTTGGAGAGTATGCGGTAGAGCGATCCGGGCTGTTGAGAGATCACCATCATAAAGCTCGTTCTGTCCGCGCCGGGGTAAATTTCGAGATCCTTCGAAATGCAGACGAATCTCGTATAGTTTGCGCCCTTATCCTGCACCGCGCCTTCAAGACATTCGAGTCCGTAAATATCTCCGCAGGAGCGCGAGGAGAGCGCGGCAAGGTCGCGTCTGCCCGAATTTTTGACCGTTTCTGCGGCAATCGCCGTATTGAGCACGGGCGTCGCGCGTACTCCAAGGCTTGAAATGTAATTTGCACACTGACTGAGCGCCTGCTCGTGCGATACTATCTCGCGAATGTCCTCGAGCTTTGTTCCGGGGAGAGCAAAGAGATTGTGCTCGATACGGATACGCGTCGAGCGGACTATATAGAATTTATGGCTTCTCATAAGGTCGTACACCTTATTTACCGAGCCTGCCGTACTGTTTTCAACAGGGAGAACCGCATATTTGCACTCGCCTGCATCAAGCGCGGCAAAAACGTCCTCGAAGGATTTATAGTAGCTGATAGAGGGCAGTCTGAAAAGGCTTTCCGCCGCAATCTGAGAATACGCGCCCTCAATCCCCTGACAGGCAACGCTTGCCGACTCGGGGAAGAGCTTGGGTGTATTTTCACAGGCGAGCGCGATGCCGTCGCAAAGCTCTGACGCCGCGCCAAGCTTTTTATCCTGATATGCGCGCGAGGTCGCGAGAATGCTCTCGTAAAGAACGCGGGCGTACCTTTCGAGCTCGGGACCTGCGAGTGAGCTTATCTTGGCAAGCAGCTCTCTCTCCCTTTTGTGGTCGAGAACGGGAAGTCCGTGCTCTCTTTTATAGTCTGCGACCTGCGAGGACACCGACATACGCTCGGCATAAAGCTTCACGAGCTGCTCGTCGATAGCGTCTATTTTATTACGGAGTTCTTTGATTTCCATAAGATTTCCTTTCACTGCACTCAAAAATGCGCGGAAATTACGGGATTATATATATTTCCTTTTAATATAACGGATATAATGATTATAACACCGATTATGTCGGTCGTCAAGATAGCTTTGTGGAAAAAAGAGTTAAAGTCGGACAAATTTCAAAAAAGGTCTTGACAAATTTGAAATTATACTGTATTATTGTATTAGTAAGGTAATACACTTTTGAAGGAAGGTGAGATTTTTTGGATTGGAATCTTGATAAAGGGAAGCCGACAAGTCCGCAGATATGCGAGCAGGTTTGTCTTAGGATCGCGCTCGGAGAATTCCGCGCAGGAGATAGGCTACTGTCGGTGCGAGAGGTCGCGCTTCTTGCGGGGGCAAATCCGAACACGGTGCAAAAATCCTTCGATATTCTCGAAGAGAAGGGAATACTTTATTCCCAGAGAGGCTCGGGTTGGTACGTTTGTGAGGATACCTCGGCGGCAAAAGAGGCTCTCAAAAAGATATATGCAGAAAAAACGTCGGAGTATTTTTCTGTAATGTCTGCCCTGGGAATGAGCGAGCAGGAAACGAAAAAATACGTTGCCGATTGGCAAAAATGATTTGACTGATTACTGATCTAAGAAAGGAATAAAGAACAGTGAGTGAACTTCTTCGTCTTGAAAACGTGGTCAAGCGCTACGGAAACACTCTTGCGCTAAACGGCGTAAGTCTTTCGCTTGACAGTGGAAAAATAGTCGGACTTCTCGGACCGAACGGCTCGGGAAAAACGACGCTTATAAAGATACTCAACGGACTTCTGACCGCAGACTCGGGCGAGGTCAAAATAGACGGCAACGCGCCGGGAGTCGAAACTAAAAAGGTCGTTGCTTATCTTCCCGACAACAACTATCTGAATTCTTATATGAGCGTAAAGCAGATAGTCGATTTCTTCAAGGACTTTTACGCGGATTTCAGAGAGGAGCTTGCATACGAGATGCTGACAAGGCTCGGCATTTCTCGCGATACCAAGCTCAAAACTCTTTCCAAGGGTAACAAGGAAAAGGTCTGCCTTATTCTGACTATGAGCAGAAACGCCAAGCTCTACGTCCTCGACGAGCCGATCGCAGGCGTTGATCCCGCGGCGCGCGACTACGTAATACAAACGATAATAAACAACTACAATCCCGATGCGACCGTTCTTATCTCGACTCACCTTATAGCCGATATAGAGCAGGTGCTTGACGAGGTCATATTCATAAAAGAGGGAAACATCGTTCTGCAAAAGACTCTTGACGAGATACGCGAGGAGCACGGAAAGAGCGTTGATGAGCTGTTCAGGGAGGTATTCAGATGGTAAGGAAGCTGTTTAAACACGAAATAATATCCTATCTGCGAACTCTTTTGCCGGTAAACATCATACTGTTTGCAATAGCCGTTATGACGAGAGTAATACTCTTCTTTGAAAACGACGGCGTTACCTACGGTATAATCTTCGGCTCGTCTGTATTCGCCTTCGTCGTCGGCATAATAGCCTGTGTCTTTATGACCTTCGTCGTTTCGATAGTGCGCTTCTATAAAAATCTCTTTACGTCAGAGGGCTATCTCAGCTTCACTCTGCCGGTCACGAGCGCTCAACATATATGGGTAAAGCTCGGCAGTGCTCTGCTTTTTCAGATCTTTGCCGCGATCACGGTAATTCTTTCGCTTATCGTCGTGGCGTCGGGCGAGCCTCTCGTAGAGATATTCAAGGCGATAGGCTTCCTTTTGAAGCTTTGCTGGGCTGAATTTGGCGGACATATCGTGTTCTTCATAATAGAACTTATTGCTCTGCTTTTAATTTCGGTATCCTACGAATATCTGCTCTGGTACGCCTGCATCTCGCTCGGACAGCGCTCTCGTAAGAACCGCGTCTTTATGGCGGTCGTATGGTATTTCGTTTATTATATGATAACTCAGGTCGTATCTACCGTCTTTGTTATTATAATGATGATACTCGAAACGACGGGTGCGATAGATAACGCTATGGAGTGGGTATTCGAGCATATGCTTGCAAGCGTTCATATCGGATTTATCGGCGGAGCGGTAATAATGGCGGCGATTGCTCTTGTGTTCTACTTTATTTCGAAAAACACGATGAAAAACAAGCTTAATCTTGAATAAGGAGTCGCGATATGAAAAGATTTTTAAGAATTTTTGCGCTCGTCTGCGCCTGCGCGATGCTCTGTCTGTCGTTTGCTTCCTGCGATGCTATTGATGAAATGAGAGCCGCTCGCGGCTTCTGGAACGAGGACGGATCGATAAGCTATGGCGGAAAGACCTATATGCTCCTGCCCGAATGCAAAGAGCTTTTTCCGCCGATAAACGAGTCGGACAGGGTAAATATTACCGAAAACGACGTTCCGATACTTCTTGCAGAGCAGTTCGGAACATGCTTCTACAAAAGTCTTGACGGGGATTTTCTCTGGGGCGGAGAGTACAGAGAAAATTACGGCGGAGAGATAGTCTACTGTGTCAGTGACAGATACGACGAGATAGTCGCGAGAATAGAGGCGGGCGGTGAGCTTGACGGCTACTGCTACTCGTACTACGTTTACGACGATTCCTTCGAGCTTGTGAATATGTATTATAAGCTTTCACGAGCAGAGGTGGACGCGGTAAACGCTACGATAACGGATAAAGAGCCGATAGATATGCCGAGTGGAAGCAGTCTGAACAGTGATTTTGGAGTGGGTATCGAGCGTTGCAGCGACGACCTTCTTTTCAGAAGCGAGGCCTTTACCGTTTGGGTGTGCGGTGATGAGTATTATATCACAGTTTACGATATGAGCGACGCGAGCACCGATTATTATAAGGTCGCAAGCGAGCACAAGGAGATATTTGCAAACATCGTTTCGGCTTATATAGAAAACTGGTAATTGTACGTTTATATGTCAAAACTGCAAGAGCTTCTGCTCTTGCAGTTTTTTGTGCACCTTACACAAGTTCAGGCTTAAAACGATGTGAAAAATGTCAAAGCAAAATCCTTGAAACCTCTTTAATTTTGAGAAAAATTGTGCTATTATTACTCCTTGGCAGGCAAAACCTGTTCAAAGTGACTGTTACGGAGATAAAAATGACAACTATTATAATCTTCCTTATTACCTGTGTCGCATTTGTAGCACTCATACTCGTAAAGCCCTCGGCAGAGATTTGCGGACGCACGGTGAGTATATACTATTTTCCGCCGCTTATCGGGGCGCTTCTACTTGTAGTTTTCGGAGAAATATCGCTTTCCGAAATATTTGCGGGGCTTACCGCCGATAGCGAAATAAATCCGATAAAAATACTTGTTCTTTTTTTATCTATGACACTGATGTCGGTATTTCTCGACGGTGTCGGATTTTTCAAATATCTTGCATCGTACGTTCTGTCGCATGCAAAGGCGAGTCAGAAATCCCTGTTTTTCTGCCTTTACGTTATAGTATCTCTGCTTACCGTTTTTACTTCTAATGATATTATAGTTCTGACCTTTACGCCATTTATCTGCTATTTCGCTCATAATGCAAAAATAGATGCAATTCCGTATCTTATATGCGAGTTTGTTGCCGCAAACACTTGGAGTATGGCGCTTATCATCGGAAATCCCACGAATATATATCTTATGACCGGAACGGGAGTGTCCTTTATCGGATATACTCTTACGATGCTTCTTCCGACTGTTCTGGCAGGAGTCGTTTCCTTTATCGTTCTCAGGCTTTTGTTTGCAAAGAAGCTTGCTCAGCCATTTGCGGCGGAGTGCGAGAGCGTTAAGATCGAGGATAAAACGCTTACCTTTGTTGCGCTCGCCCATCTTTCCGTTTGCATACTGCTTATGGTTGTTTCTTCGTATATTTCGCTTCCTATGTGGATAATTTCGCTCGCCTGTTGCATCAGTCTTTTCGTTTTCGCCTCTGTAATTCTTCTTTTCAGAAGAAAAGGTCTTTCCAAGATAGGCGATACGTTCAGACACGCGCCGTATGAGATAATACCGTTCGTAATATCTATGTTCGTCCTCGTTCTTGCGCTCAGCAAGGTCGGTGTGACCGAAAAGCTTTCCGCACTTCTTTCGGGCACGGATACGATAATCGGATACGGTATAGCATCTTTCCTTGGTGCAAATCTGATAAATAATATTCCGATGAGCGTGCTTTTCTCGTCGGTTACAGAAGCTCTTTCGGGCACAGAGCGCCTTGCCGCGCTTTATGCTTCGGTTGCGGGCTCCAATCTCGGTGCATTTTTTACTCCCGTAGGAGCTCTTGCAGGAATAATGTGGACCGCTATGCTCAAAAAACAGGGTGAAACGCTTTCCTTTGCACGTTTTATCAGATACGGGGCGGACGTTGCTCTTCCTGCCATGGCTGCCGCGCTCGCAGGACTTGAAGTCGTTCTGTAAATGAATTTTGATCAAATTGTGTGCATTTTTTCAAAATCGCCAAAATACGGCTTGACTTTTTATTCCAAAAGTGGTATAATATTCGGACAGTCCAAATCAAACGATTGGATAATAAAATTAAAGGAACGGAATTATGGATCTTTTTTCACAGCTTTTTGAGAATTTCGGCAGAATTGAAATAGGTCACGTTATTATGTGGCTGATCGGCGGAATTCTCATCTATCTCGCAATCAAAAAGGACATGGAGCCTACGCTTCTGCTCCCTATGGGATTTGGCGCAATACTCGTTAATATCCCGCTTTCCGGCGCAATCACACAGATAATCGAAGGCGAAGTGACCGAGGGTGCTCTGTCGGTGCTTTTTGACGCAGGAATTGCAAACGAGCTCTTCCCGCTCATTCTCTTTATCGGTATCGGAGCGATGATAGACTTCGGACCGCTTCTCACTAATCCGAAGCTTATGATCTTCGGTGCGGCGGCTCAGTTCGGTATATTCTTCACGCTCTGCCTTGCGGCGATGTTCTTCTCGCCCGAGGAAGCGGCTTCTATCGGTATTATCGGTGCGGCAGACGGCCCTACCGCTATCGTCGTTGCTAACCACCTTCTCGGAGAAACGAGCGCAATAACCGGCGCTATAATGGTTGCGGCATATAGCTATATGGCTCTCGTGCCTATCATTCAGCCCCCGATCATCAAGCTTCTTACCACCAAAAAGGAGCGTATGATCCGTATGCCTTACGAGGGCAAGAATGTTTCCAAGACGACCAAGATCCTTTTCCCGATCATAATCACGGTCGTTGCGGGTATCATCGTTCCCGAGTCGGTATCTCTTATCGGCTTCCTTATGTTCGGTAACCTCATTCGTGAGTGCGGAGTTCTCGACTCGCTCTCCGAAACCGCGCAGAAGGTACTTGCAAACCTTATCACGATATTCCTCGGAATTACGATAGCAACTCAGATGACGGCAGAGAAGTTCCTCAGTCCCGCAACGCTTCTTATTCTCGGACTCGGACTCTTCGCATTCATATTCGACACCGCAGGCGGAGTGCTTTTTGCAAAGCTTCTCAACCTCTTCTCGAAGAAGAAGGTCAACCCTATGATCGGTGCGGCAGGTATTTCGGCATTCCCGATGGCAGGACGTGTAGTTCATAAGCTTGGTATTCAGGAGGATCCTCAGAACTTCCTTCTTATGCATTCGATAGGCGTAAACGTATCCGGACAGATCGCGTCTGTTATCGCAGGCGGTCTGATACTCAAATTCTTCGGATAATAAAGGAGGAAAGCAGAATGAAAAACAGAATTTTAGCAGTTATTCTTTGCATCACGCTCGTTTTCTCTCTTTCTTCGATAACACTCGGAGTTTTTGCAGATGAGGAGCTCGGCGATAACGAGATCGCAAACGGCGATCAGGGCGTATCCTCCGAAGAGGGAACGACCGACGAGGGAAACACCGGAAACACTAATAACGGCGTCGAAAACCCCGAAAACAATGAAAACGACGACAGCAAGTTCAAGATGGAATTCCACCCCGAGGGCTTCGTTGAGCAGCTCGGTATGATGGGTATCGGAATGCTCGGAATATTCATCGTAATCGGTCTTATCGCACTTGCGACGGTTGCAATCAACAAGATCTTTTCGAGCAAGGCGAAAAAGGAAAACTGAGTAAAAATATCATAAACAGAAAGCGAAACGGTAAAGGCGTTTCGCTTTTTTCCTTATAACGGGCGTTTTAAAGCTTTGTTTGCCTTTTGTCAATGCTTTTTTTGAAATATACTTGAATTCTCTCTTCTTTTGATGTATAATGAAGCATAGTTAAGAGTATAACCTGAAAGGATACGGATAAATGAATTTTTCAGATAAAGAGAAGCGTAGCGCGCAGGCGGCGTCCTCGTATATCAAGATAGCGGTAATTCTGATATGTGCGGTCGCGGCGGTATCTGCGATGGCACTTGCCGTTTTTAACCGCCTTTATATAGGAGATAACGGACTGTACGTAAACTCGGCGCCCGCTGCTATCCCCGTGGCACTTGCCGTAATAGCTGTCGGCGCGGCTGTATTCGCAACCATGCACACTCGCAGTGCACAAAGACTCGATGCTCTTCCCGAAACGGGAAGCTATGCGCTCCCGATGCTTTCTTTTGTGATAACGGCGGAGTTTTTTGCGATGTTCATTATATATCTTCTGCTCGGCGCGGTAGATATTCAGTACGGCTTTGGCGGAAGCATTGAGGCCAGTCCCGAGCTTGCCGAAAAGATGAAGACCGCACTGTTTTGCTATAAGCTTATGATGCCGTTTTCGCTTTTTGCGCCCATATATTTTATAGTCGTGGCGTTCAAAAAGAGGATAAGCGCACTTTTCGGAAGCGTTACTCTCATCTGGATAATGCTCTATATTCTCCGTCTTTATTTTGACGTGACCGATTGGGTGACATCTCCCCGCAAGCTTACTATGATATGCGCTATGTGTATTGCCGCCCTGTTCATACTCTACGAGATAAGATTTACATTCTCCCGCGGAAGCTCGCGCAAATACGTTTTCTTTGCTTCGCTTTCTGCAATTTTCTGCTTTGCTTGCGGATTTGCAGGCGTTTTCTCGGTGCTTTCGGGAGTTTATCCGCTAAGCTACGAGCTCTCCTATTTCGGAGTTTGCCTGCTTATCGGAGTATACGCTCTGATCCGCGTTATAAGCTTTATACCTAAGGCAAAGCGGTACGAGGACGACAGCTACTGCGTTTACGAGAGCGGCGAAAAAGCAGACGAAACCGAAGCCGAGGTTGAATCTAGTGCCGAAAGTGAAAGTAAAGCGCAGTGAGTTACGACGTTCTTGCCGAGTTTTACGACCGCTTCAACCGTAGCATCGACTATACGGCGTGGGCGGATAAAATATCGGAATATATCAGAAAAAACGGAGTTTCCGACGGAGCAAGCATACTCGATATTGCCTGCGGAACGGGAAAAATGACTTTGGAGCTTGCAAGACGCGGATACACGCTCGCAGGAGTTGATCTTTCTCCCGAAATGCTCTCGCTTGCACAGAATGCCTGCGCCGAGGAAAAGCTTTATCCGCTTTTCGTATGTCAGGATATGACCTGCCTTGATCTTTCGCAGACCTTTGACTGCGCCGTTTGCTGTCTTGACAGTGTTAACTATATAGGCTCGCACGACTCGCTCGACGCCTTTTTCGCGAGAGCCGCCGAGCACATCAAAGAGGGCGGATATTTCTTTTTCGACGTGAATACCGAGTATAAATTCGAAAAAATATACGGCGATAACAGCTACGTTTACGACGAAAAGAATGTTTTCTGTGTCTGGCAGAATTTTTACTCGTCCAGACGCCGCCTTTGCGATTTCGATCTCACATTTTTCGTGAAGAATTCAGACGGAAGCTATAACCGTATGCAGGAAACTCAGCGCGAATACGTCTATACCGACAGAGAAATATGTGAGTGTCTTGAAAGAAACGGCTTTAAGGTCGAGATCATCACCGCCTCGCAGGATTTTTCGCTCGGAGAGGGAATACGCGTTTCTGACACCGATGAGCGACACTACTTCGTTGCAAAAAAGGTAAAATAAAGACGGAAAGATCTGATTTTTGCAAAAATTTCCGCAAATAAAAAAGAATTCTTTGAGAACACTATTTATGAAATCCGAAAAAGAAAGGATATTTGTAAAAGTGAAAAATCAAAGAAATCTTCGCCTTGTCGCGACCGTTCTTTGTATTGCTCTGCTTTTGTCGCTTTCGAGCGGTGTTCTCGGAGCTTTTGCTCAAAACCCGACCACCGATAACGGCGGCGGACTCGGAGGTGCAAACGATAGCACTCTCCCCGATACCGACGGCGGTATAGTGGACGGACCGAACAATGACTCAGGACTCGTTCCTGCGCCCGACACCGATACTGATACCGATACCGATATGGGCGGCGGCATGGATAAGGACGATGCAAAGCCTGACGACGATGAAAATATCGCCGATAAGGACGACAGTGACGGCGGAAGTGACAAGCAGGACAGAAAATTCAACTACGCCGGGCTCATTATTGCACTGGTAATAGGAATAGCAGTCGTTATTCTCGTTATCGTTATGATCCCGAGCAGCAGACGCGCAGACTCAAAGAATAATAAAAAATGACTAAAAGGAGGTTAAAAGCCTCCTTTTTTGATTTTATATTGTAAAAATGTTGTTGAAATTGCAGAAAAGATGTGCTATATTATATTTATAGATTAAAACGCCGAAATGAGGTGCGATATGATAAAATTTATTCACGCCGCAGACCTGCATCTTGACAGTGTGTTTGCTATGGAGGACGTGCAAAAAGCGGCGCGCCGCCGAGAAGAGCTTCGCGCCACTTTTGCGCGTCTTATAGAAGAGGCTAAAAGGTTCGAGGCGGATCTCGTTCTGATTGCAGGAGATCTTTTCGACAGACGCTACGTTACCAAAAACACGCTCGATCTCGCAGGCTCGCTTTTTGCATCGTTTCCCGAGTGCAAATTCGTCATTTCCCCCGGAAATCACGACTTTTATTCTCCCGACAGTGTTTGGGAAAAGAGCGAAATGCCGTCTAACGTCTTTGTGTTCAGTAGCGAAAAGCTTGAAAAATTCACCTTTGAGAAGGTCGGAAAGGACGAGGAAACGGTCAACGTTTTCGGATACGCCTTCACCTCTCAGAGCTTTGAATACAGTCCGCTCGCAGTAGAGGAGAATGTCTGCCGCGGCAGAGAAAACGAGATAAATATTCTTTGCGCTCACGCCGATATTTACTCGCGTACGACCACGTATTGTCCGATAACCGTCGAGCAGATCGGCAGATCGGGTTTTGATTACGTTGCGCTCGGTCACGTTCATAACAGGGGCGAGATACTGCTTGAAAAGAACACCTACTACGGCTATTCGGGATCGCTCGAAGGACAGAGCTTCCACGATCTCGGAGAGCGCGGAGCGCTTTTCGCGACGCTTAAAAAGGAAAACGGCGCCGCCGTTTTCAGCAGTGAATTCGTACCGCTCGCAAGCAGGGTTTACGCCATCGAAAAGGTGAACGTCACAGGCGCATCGGACTCGGGCGAGATACTCGAAAAGGTGTCGGCCTTCGCGCAGGGACTCTCCTTTGACGAGAGAACACTGCTAAGGCTCGTGCTCTCGGGCGACGTATCCCCGTCGGCGAAGGTTCCTGCCGAGTCGATAAAAGCGCTTTTTCCGACGCTTTTCTTAGTTGAGATAAAGGACGAAACGCTTCCGCTTTTCGACTGTGAATATCTCGCAAACGACCTGACTATCAAGGGCGCGTTTTTCAGAGAACTGCTTCCAAGGCTGAGAAGCGAGGACGCTCGCGAGCGCGAGATAGCATCAAAGGCACTCAGATACGGACTTGCCGCGCTTTCGGGCGGCGAGGTCGTGGATTTTGATTAAAAGGGGGCTCTCTGACAGTATGTATATAGAAAGTATTGCTATCGAGTCCTTCGGCTCGTATAAAAACTTTGCCTGCTCGTTTGACAGGGGAATAAATATCATCGAAGGTCCGAACGAGGCGGGAAAAACCACTCTCGGCGCGTTTATAAAGTTCATTTTTTACGGACTCAGCAGGAAGGCTCCGCAGAGCTCGATCTCCGAGATACGCCGCTTTCGCAGCTGGGATAACGACCTTGCGGCAGGATCTCTGATCTTTACCTACGGCGAAAAAAGATACCGCATCGAGCGTTCCTCAAAGCCCTCGGTAAAGGCAAACGGCGGAGAAACGGTCAAAATAATAGATCTTGCAACAAACTCGGAGTGCTTTAAGGGAGAACACCCCGGGAAACTCTTTTTCGGAGTTGAGGAGGACGCCTTTTCGCAGACTGCATACGTCGGACAGGCGGACGGCGGTAGGGTAAACGGAAAGACGGTAAGCGCCGCGATTGAAAATATGCTCTTTTCGGGAGATGAAACGGTCAGTACGACCGACGCTCAGAAAAAGCTTGACGACGCCCGTAAAACTTTAAAGCATAAAATAGGAAGCGGCGGAAAAATCGCAGATCTTGAAGACGAGATCGACGCTCTCACCCGCAGACGTGAGAGCGCACGCGCGGATAACAAGATCCTTTTCGGCAAGGAAAGCGAGAAAAAGGAGCTCTCCGAGAGCTATGAAAAGGAAAACGCCGAGCTTGAAATTCTCGAAAAAAGGCTCGAACGCGCATCAGAGGGCGAAAAGCTTGCGCGATTTGAATATTACGATAAGCTCACCGCCGAGGCGGACGACAAAACTCGCGAGTACGAGGAGCTTTTAAACAAGGCAACACACGGAGAATTTCTTCCCGACAGTGAATATATAAGACGTATAGAGGCGCTTCGCACGAAGATCTCCTATCTCGGCGCTCAGATCAGACAGACTACCGAGGACAAAAAAGCGCTCGGCGGAGCAAAGATGACCGAGGACGACCGTATTATTATCGAAAAGGTGGCGTCTGACGGCGGAATTGAAAAAATAAAGGAAAAGATAGACTCTCTTTCAAAAAAGCGCAAGGGACTCGTTTTCGGCTTTGCCGCGATGCTTTTTCTGTCCGTCTTTTTCATAACCGTCGGCGTTTGCGCTTTTGTCGGCATGGGTAAAGCCATCGCCGATGCGCTCGGACTTTCTACCACACTCTTGGGAGTCTGCGCGGCGGCGGTCGGTGCCGCGCTTATCTGTCCGTCTATGCTTATGGTCGCTCTCTCGTCGTCCTGCGGAAAGAAAAAGACCGAAATATTTGAAAAATACGGAGTTTTCAGTCTGGAAGAGATCGAGGAGATGCTTGCATCAAGCACACACAGAAAATATCTCCAAAACGTATACGACGAAAAGCTCGCTTCCGTTGAGGAAAGACTTGCGAAGCTCGCGACGGAAAAATGCAAATACGAGGACGAAATGAAGGCTCTGCTCGGGGAGTGGGGAAGACAGTACGCCTCTGCCGACACACCGAGCGAGATAATGGACGAGGTCAGAGAGCTTATAAAGAAGCTCGAAGAGGCGTCGTCCGCAAAGGAAAGGGCGATCTCGGCAAGGGACGCGTTTGCAAAAACGCTTGAAGACCTCAGTAGACAGGAGATAGTAAAATATCTCGAAGAAAGTGCATCTTACGGCGATCTCGAAGAGGGAACTCAGGCGATCGCAAGGGCGGATTTTGAGCGTAGACAACGTGAAAATTATCTGATCGGAGAAAATATCCGTCAGATCGAGCTTGAAATAGCAAGACTTTCTGCCACGCTTGAAGATCCGAACACTCTTTCCGACGAAATATCCCGTCTTAGCGCACAAAAGGAAAAATACGAGCTCTGTCACGAGGCGTATCTGCTTGCAGGCGACTCTATATCGAGCGCGGCGGATAAGCTTCGCGATGAGGTCGCGCCCAGACTCGCTATGCACGCGAGCTCGATGATGAGAAAAGAAACGATGGGCAAGTACGGTCAGCTCGGAGTAGACGAGAATTTCTCGCTCGCTTACGGAGTCGATACCGGCGGAGTCGGCAATATCGTCACGCGCGATATAGATTATCTCAGTGAGGGCACGAAGGATCTTGCCTATATCAGTCTGAGAATGGCGCTCGTCGCTCTGCTTTTCACAAAAGCAAAGCCGCCCGTGCTTTTCGACGAATCGTTTGCACGCCTTGACGATACAAGGCTTGAAAATATGCTTGCAACTCTCGACGACGTGGCAAAGTCGGGCGCTCAGATATTCATTTTCACGAGCCAGAAAAGAGATGCAAAAATAATGGAAAAGATCGGAAAATCAAAGCATATTCTGCTCTGATGATACCGATAATATAAAAAACATACGAAAGGAAACTACAAAATGGAACTCAAAGGATCAAGAACCCAGGCAAATCTTATGGCGGCGTTCGCAGGCGAATCGCAGGCGAGAAACAAGTACACCTACTACGCTTCCAAGGCAAAGAAGGACGGATACGTTCAGATAGCCAACATATTTGAGGAAACCGCGGCAAACGAAAAGGAGCACGCGAAGATCTGGTTCAAGCTTCTCCACGACGGCGGAATTCCCGACACCAAGATCAACCTTGCAGATGCGGCGGACGGCGAGCGTTACGAGTGGACCGATATGTACGCTACATTTGCAAAAGAAGCGAAGGAAGAGGGCTTTGATCATATCGCGTATCTCTTCGAGGCAGTCGGAAAAATCGAGAAGGAGCACGAGGAGCGTTACAGAAAGCTTCTTGCTTCCGTCGAGGGCGACATCGTGTTCTCAAAGGACAACGACGTTATCTGGCAGTGCCTTAACTGCGGACATATTATGATCGGTCAGAAGGCACCCGAGGTATGTCCTGTGTGCGATCACCCGAAATCCTATTTCCAGGTCAAGGCAGAAAACTACTGAGAAAATCGAACCGTCTGCAAAAAAAGTCGCAGACGGTTCATTTTTGTTATACAGAATATTTCAAAGTTATTTATTGAACTTTGATCTTTTGTGTGGTATATTCTATTTATACCGCTAAAAAAGGAATGATAATATGAAATTTAAAGAAAAAATAGCGCGATTTATGTACGGGCGATACGGAGCGGATCAGCTTTCGAATTTTATTTTGTGGGTGTATATCGCTCTGTTTGTGATAAATCTTTTTGCAAACTCGGTTATCATATACACCGCGGCGATCGCTCTTATGGTGTGGACATTTTTTCGTATGTTTTCGCGTAATATTTATGCAAGAAACAGGGAAAACCTCAAATTTCTCGCGGCAAAAAAGAAATTCACGTCGTTTTGGAAGCTCCTTTTTGACCGTGTAAAGGACTCTCCAAAAAAGGTGTATAAGAGATGTCCGTCCTGCCGCGCCATCGTGCGACTGCCGAGAAAGGGCGGAAAGCACTCGGCGACCTGCCCGAAATGCAGAAAGAGCTTTTCGATCAGGATCATGCCATTCCGGGCGATAGTGCTCGTTTGGACTTTTGCCGTCCTCGCAGTAGCGGCGGTGATCGTTCTGCCTGTTATCCTTCTTTAAAAACAAAACGCAAGGAAAAATCCTTGCGTTTTTACTTTTTACATCTTTCTTATAAGAATTATCGGAGTCTGCTGTCTGTCCTGACCTGTGGGGTTGTCCTTAATGAGTGCTTTGAGAAGCTCCTCTTTGTCGGCAAGATCGTCAGAGCAGCCGAGGATCTCCTGACCGAGATCGTTTGCATCGACTATCATACAGGGAATTCCGAGCTTTTCCTTTATCTCGTTGCATACGCCGCAGGGATTTTCGGGGATCTCGATACCGATGTCGCGGTATTCCGACCAGACGTGATCGTAAAATCCGTCAAGACCTGCAACCTCGGGGCCGACTATCTCGTAGAAAACTCCGCGTTTGCCGAAAAGCTTGGTGACCGCGCTTGCAAAAGCCGCCCAGAGGACTTTGAGAAGTCCGCACTTTTTGATCGCGTACTGCATTTTGATTGTTTCGCCGACTCCGACTCCCGTGTCGGGGTGGGAAGCAAATTTCGAGAGAAGCTTCGCCCAAAATCCGATTTTGAGCTCCTCGCGAGTTACTATTCTCTTCTGGCAGAGAGCGATTATTCTCTCGCTTATCGAAATGAAATCACCCTCTTTATATATCGGAGATACGTACTGCTTTACGATCTCGATATAATCCTCTCCTATCTGGACGAAATGCGTTTTTACCGCGTGTCTTGCATAGTTTTCGCCTTCGAACGTGCAGATAAGCTCTTTTCCGTTATTAGCTGTGAGTTCCATTTTGTAATTTCCTTTCAATTTATACGGATTTTACCGTAAAATATCCTTACTTTCTTGATTATAGCACAGAAATTTGATTTTTACAACATAAATTTGCAAAAATATTAAAAAATCCCATACGTCGAAAAAATGTCCTTAAAATGTAGACAAATCGGGGCGTTTGTGATATATTACAGATGTGCAGGTGTCAGCCTGAACTTTTAATAAAACTTTGAAGGTCGGGGAAATTATGACTAAACGAAAAAAAGTGACATTACTTATAATTTCTGTTTTGTGCGCCGTGCTTTTGGGGCTTGGCATATTTTTTGGCGTGCGCGCACATTTTGAAAACGCCACTCGCTTTGTCAACGACTGCTTACCTGACGGCGGAGGCAGACAGGCGCGGGTTATTCTTTTGGGCGGACAGTCTAACGCTTCCGGTTGCAGCAGGGACGAATATTTAAAGAAAAACGTATCCGCAGACAAGTATTCCCAGTATCATAACGGTTACGATAACGTCTACATTAACTACTTTGCTACCGGTACGAACGAGTCCTGCGGATTTGTCAAATGCGCGGCATTGCAGGGCGAGGCAGGAGGCTTTTTCGGTCCTGAGCTCGGTCTGGCGGAAAAACTGCACGAAACGTATCCCGACGACACTTTTTTCATCATAAAATACGCGTGGGGAGGCTCAAACCTCTACGATCAGTGGCTTTCCCCCTCTTCCTCGGGAAAAGCCGGAGCTCTTTACAGAGATTTCGTGAAATTCGTCGAAGCAAGTATGAAGCACCTTGCATCAAAGAACTATGACGTTAAAATCGAGGGTATGTGTTGGATGCAAGGCGAGTCCGATTCGGTTGCGGTGGAAACCGCTACCGAGTACGAGAATAATTTGAGTTGTCTTATAGCCGATCTGAGAAAGAAATTTTCAAAATACGCTTCTGACGACGGTATAGCCTTCGTGGATGCATATATAGCCGACAATCCCGCGTATTGGGTCCACTGTGATGTTGTAAATCATTCGAAGAAGCTGGTGGCGGACATGTCTGAGATGAACGTGGTCATAGATACGGTGTCTTACGGACTCTCCTGCTCGCAGGAGCCCGAGGAAACGCCTGATCTTGCACACTACGATTCTCTGAGCGAGATAAAGCTCGGGCATCTTTTTGCAGATCGGATAATGCGATTTTTTTAACAGACGGCGAAATGCAGACCAATCGGAGCATTTGTGATATATTATAAAAAAAGACCGCTTTGCGGTACTTAAACGGAGAAAGGAAAAAGATTATGATAAACTATGAGATCGAAGGCGGAAATCTGCCGGTTGTTATCTGCTACCCCGAGGCAGGGCAGACTCTTTGCTCGGAAAGCGGAGCTATGAGCTGGATGAGTCCGAATATGAAAATGGATACAAATACCGGCGGCGGAATAAAGAAGGTTTTCGGCAGACTGTTTGCAGGAGAGTCGATATTTATGAACGAGTACACCGCAGAGGGCAAAAGCGGAATGATCGCGTTCGCTTCGAGTTTTCCCGGCTCGATAATCCCTTACCGCGTTACCGAAGGAAACGGTATCATAGTTCAGAAGCGCGGATTTCTTGCCATGGAAAAGGGACTTGACATATCCCTTTACTTCCAAAAGAAGATAAGAAGAGGGTTTTTCGGCGGAGAAGGCTTTATTATGCAGAAGATCAGCGGAAACGGTCTTGTTTTCCTCGAAATAGACGGCTACTGCAAGGAGTACGAGCTTTATGCGGGAGAGAGCATAATCGTCGATACCGGCTATCTTGCCGCGATGAGTGAGAGCTGTACTATGGATATTCAGACGGTCAAGGGAGTTAAAAACGTATTCTTTGGCGGAGAGGGGCTCTTCCATACGAAGATAACGGGTCCCGGCAAGGTGTACATTCAGTCTATGCCGGTCATAAACACCGCGCAGGCGCTCTCACCCTATCTTAATATCGGTGGCGGCGACGGCGGCGATAATAATAACGGCGGCGGAATAAATATCCGCTTTGGCGACTGAGATGAAATAAAACTGCCGCAGGCATTTACCTGCGGCATATCTTTTTTAAAGCTGTGAGAGAAATTCGAAGGTGCGGTCGTCCGCGCCCTTGATGTTTTCGTGACCGTAGTCGGGGTATATAATGACATCTTTTTCAGATGTTATCTTGTTATACGCGGCGAACTGAGTCGAGGGCGGACAGGTGTTATCCATAAGTCCTGTCTGCATAAGCACCTTTGCTTTTACTTTCGGTGCGAGGTACTGAATATCTATGTATCCGAGCTTTTCGAATATCTCGTTTTCTCTGGCGTGAGTAGGATCGAAATTTCTGAAATAGTAGCGAAGTCCCTCGTACGCGCCTCTGTCGAGGTCCATATTCCATACGCGCTTGTAGTCCGAAAGATAAGGATAGGTCGGAGCACAGAGCTTTATCTCGGGGACGAGTGCGGCGCAGACGATAGAAAGTGCGCCTCCCTGCGAGCCGCCGAAAACTCCGATACGGCTCTCGTCAACGTAGTCGAGATCCATTATTATTCTCGCGAGCATCGCGGTATCAAGGAAGAGATCGCGGCAGAGAAGGTCCTCGGGCGCGCCGTCCATACCTCTCATAAAGGGAGTCGAATGAGTCGTTCCGGGAACGCCTCCGACGTCCTCGGAAAGTCCGCCCTGTCCGCGGCAGTCAAGCGTTGCTATGCAAAATCCCTGCGAAACGTACTGCGTGAGGGCCGCCCACGACATTCCCGAGCCCGAAAGTCCGTGGAAATTAAGAACCGCGGGGAGCTTGCCTTCAAAATTCTTCGGACGCGCAAATTTCGCGTAGATCGTGGCGTTTTTGGTCGATTTGAAGCGAAGCTCAAAGCAGTCTGCGATCTTTGAGGCGAACTCGTAAGGCGTGAATTCTGCCTTCGGATCGATCGATCTCATCTCGTTAAGCGAGCTCTCCCAGAACTCGTCAAAATCGGCAGGTCTTGGATTTATTCCCTGATAAGCTCGCAGTTTTTCAAGTGGCATATCAATAAGCGGCATAATACATTCCTCCATATATACACATCTTTACGGCAATTATAGCACCCACTCAGGTAATTGTCAACAACAAACAGCAAAAAGTGCGACAAAATTTTAACGAATTTTCAAAAAATACTTGAATATAATGCGTTTTTATGATATAGTTTTAACAATAAGTTGTACAGTTTTTGAATCCGCGAAAACCGACGATAAATCACAGATCCGACAGAGCTCTGTCGGCGAGCGATCAGTTCTATATTCGAGATTTAACGAAGACAGATGCCAAGGCAACTTAAATCTCAAAAGTACTAAGAAAGGGAAAAGTACTATGAAAACAAGAAGATTTTTTAAGCGTTTTATTTCGGTCGTTCTCGTTGTTTCAATGATGCTTGCTATAATGCCGACCGTCTTTGCAAATACGAGAGCTGTACAGGGATCTCCCTATAAGCTCGAAAGCGACGCCGCCACACTGAACGGCTGGAAAAGCTTTTTCGGCGCGGACTATTTTGATACCGTCAATGCAGGCGGAGTATGGACCGATAAGTCTGTATTTACAGACGCTTCGCTTCTCGGCGCTCTTGTGGGTACAGACGGAAACTCTGTGTCTGTATCGGCAGGGGAAAACAATTTCCTCGTTGCGCTTTCGACGATAGCGGCGAACAAGTCGATCGTCGGATACTCTCACGTTCCGACCGATACGATCCTCGTGCTTGACGTTTCGGGATCTATGGGACCGGGCAGCGGCTCTGCGTATAACGATGCGGTAGCGGATATGGTTACGGCGGCAAACGCGGCTATAACGAGTCTGCAAAGTCTTAATAAGCATAACCGCGTCGGAGTCGTGCTTTATTCGTCAAACTTAAACGACGACTCTCCTGCAATACTTCTGCCTCTCGGAAAATACGACACCGAAAATGAGAAAACCTACAACAACGGAACTCCGGGCAACACCTCGGACGACAAGGTGATCAGTGTATATCTTGAAACAAACAGCGATAGGGACGAGGTTTCTATTGCTTCTGACGTCTATTATTACGGAACCACTACCGAGGTTAATGTTAAAACGGTGGAGGTTGTCGGCGGAACGTATACACAGTCGGGTATTGATACTGCTATGGATATGTTCCTTAAAGTCGATAAAAACGACACCGTGATCAGCGGAAACGACTTCCAGAGCGGAACCGAGCGCAAGCCGGTAATAGTTCTTATGTCGGACGGAGATGCTACCTATGCAAACACCTCTTACACAAACGTTCCCTCAAGTCACAACATAGGAAACGGATCAGACTCGACAAATAACACGCGTTTCCTGACTCAGCTTACCGCAGCTCAGGCAAAGGCGAGAATTTCTGAGCATTACAACGATTCCGAGGTTCTGTTCTATACTCTCGGACTCGGCGGAATGTCCTCTATTCTCAATCCCGAGCTTGCTTCGAGAAGCGAAAGGAATCTCTGGAATAGCTTTGCAAACCTCGACGATGACGAATATCTGAACATTTCAAACAGAGCAGTCAGACCGTCGCAGTACATAACCTCTGTTGATGATATGTACTACGTCACCGACTCCTTTGAGGCGGAAAGCAAAGCGGATCTTTATAACACCTTTGAAAAGATAGTAAATCAGATAATCATTCAGTCGCTCTATTCTCCTACAAACGTAAGCACGACCACCGACTTCGACGGCTTTATCACCTTCACCGATAAGCTTGGAAGCTATATGGAGGTCAAGGACGTAAAGGGAATACTTCTCGGAAACACACTCTTCTCGGGATCGCATTTTGCAGAGATCGCGATGAGCGGAACCGGATCGCTCGGAACTCCCGACAACGCTACCGATCTCGGTAACGATTTCGTATGGGCGGTAATTCAGCGTATGGGACTCAGCTCTCACCCGAACTACCCGACGTACGCGGAGCAACTCGCAGAGGCAAGATCACTTATCAACCTCGCGTATACTCACGGACAGATTTCTTACGACTCCGCAACAGGCGCATTCAATAACTACATCGGTTGGTATGCAGATAAAGACGGCAGATATATCGGCTTCTGGGATCCCGAGCATACAGACGATATGGTTCCCGAAGGTGCGGTATATACCAACAAGTGCTACGGAATGCTCGGCGCGGTCAAGGACGGCTACCGCGAAAGTGATATGCTTTATATCACTATACAGATCCACACAGAAATAGATAGCAGTGATCAGACGGTCGTATTCAGTATTCCTTCCTCGCTCATTCCCGTAGTTTCGTATAACGTAACTCTTGAAGGCGAAAGCCTTGAAGACGCTACCGATATACAGGTAGAGATCGACTCGGCAGAGCCTATCAGACTTCTCTACGAGGTAGGTCTGCGTTCGGATATAAACGCTCTGAATATTTCCGACAAGGTTGGCACAAACAACAAAAATGCGGACGGCACCTATACCTTCTACACCAATGCGTATGACGCTCAGGTTATAAAGGATTCCGAGGACGCCGAGGCGAGAGGCGATGAGTCGCATATCGGCGAGCCGGGAGATAACACCTTTGCAAATTTCCAGCCTTCGCTTGAAAACGAAAGATATTACTATAACGTCAACACTGCTATATATACTCTTTCGGGTACATCTTACATTCCGTACGGCGCCTCTACCGCACCGAAGGATTTTTCGGGTAGTCTTTACAGAGCGTATACTCATTTCAAGAAGAATGCAAGCGATAAGTGGGAGCTTTATACCGACTATGCGGTAATAAACCACGATACTCTCGTTTCTGCATCGCGCTATACAAGCGGTGAAGAGTCAGGCAACTGGTACGTTCCCGCAGGAACGATACATCACAACCTCGACTCGACCGAAATAAAGAAGGCAAACTCGTCGAGCGTGAACGATGTTGAGCATTCGTATTATCAGTTCATTCACGAAAACGTAGCTCACGACAGTACCTACCATATAGACACCATTCTCGGAAATAACGGTAAGCTTACCGTTACTCCCGAAACCGCGCTCAAGCTCTCCAAGACGGTTGACAGCTCGATCACCGACCTTGACTATATGTACTACTTCATAATCAGCGGCGGCACACCCGGTAAGCTCGTACGCTTTGTAAGAGAAAGCGCGAACGGAACCATCAATTACAGCTCCTATTCCTTTGACAGAAACGGAACGACAGGCGTTTACGTCCGCGCAGGCGAATCGGTTTATCTTACTAATATTGACGAAGGCAGCTACACCGTTACCGAGAGCTACACCGCAAGTGATAACTACCACGTAAAGAACATTTCGGTAAACGGCAGTCAGGTCAGTGGCGAGAACGTTGCGAGCGTTGCAAGCGTAGCGGTCGAAAATCAGAAGGTCACCAAGGTTGAGTTTACCAACACTCTCGGCACAGGAACTCCGCAGGAAAGCTACCTTATCATAACCAAGACCGTAACTCACGATTTCGGTGAGAATTACGTGGTAGACTCGAGCAAGACCTTCCCGATAGAAATTGATCTCGGGGTTGCATATGCGGGCGAGAGCGTTGAGATCAACAGCACAAAGCAGAGCGCGACCATTACAACGACGGCAGACGCGAGCGGTGTTATTACCTACGATATAGCTCACGGTGAGCATATCGCGCTTTCTGTCAGAGTCGGAACCACAGTAAACGTCACCGAGGATCTCGGAAACAGCTATCCCGGATTTAACACACCCGTTATAAGCTATACAAACGGAAATCTTACCGGCGATGCGGCAAAGACCATTGTGGCCGATAGCAACCTCACCGTAGGCATTGTAAACGATTACGATGCTACGGCGGTAAACCCCGTTAACGTAACTCTTAACGTAAGCAAGGTTCTCGAGGGCAGAGATTGGCTCGATACCGACGCGTTTACTTTCCAGCTTCAAAGATATAATCCGCACGATGCAAGCTACGAGGTCGTCGGAGAGCTTAAAGCGACGAAGGGCGATACAGAGCTTGATTTCACTTCGATAATCAAGGCATATGATTTCGACCACATCGGAGAATACCATTTCAGAGTGATAGAGATTGCAGGAACAGCTCCTATCGGCGGTATGACCTACGATCTCGTCGGACGCTACTTTAACGTAGTTGTAACGGATAATCTTAGCGGAGAGCTTGTAATATCCGACGTTCAGGAAACCTCTCTCACGTCTGTAACGCTTGATAACGGCGTTTATAATATTGAGGCGAGCGACGTTGTCAACGTCTATGCACCCGCAGGTGATGACGAGGTATTCGTAAATATCAACAAGACTGTTTCTATCAAGGACGCCCCCGCAGGCGTGACCGGAAACTTCACTCTTTCGGGCTTTAATTTCGGTCTTTACGATGAAAACGGAGATCTCGCGGCAGATCCCTTCGTGACCGACGCGAGCGGAAATGCTCAGATCAAGCTTATGTTCTCGGCAAGCTCGCTTAACGGAGCTAAGAAGGTAAGCTTCTACTACACGGTAAAAGAGATCGCTCCGGCAAACGACACTACTTATAATTACGACACCACCGAATATAAGATAAGAATAGACGTCGTTGACAATCTCGACGGAACTGTAAGCGCAGTTCTGAATATATACGACGAGAGCGTTGCGGATTACGTTGCGGCTTCGGCAGGAAACACCGCAAGCGTGGGATTTGTGAATGAGTACGTTATAACGGGAAGTGTATCAAAGACTCTGAATATTCAGAAGATAATGCAGAACCTCGGAACGAAAACGCACGCTCTGAACGGATTTGTATTCGATCTCAGGGACGATGCAAGCAGTCTTGTTGACTCCTTTGTTTCGGACAACGAAGGAAAAGCTTCCTTCACGCTCGAATACGACGTTACCGACATCGGCAAGACCTACGTTTACACCCTCGAAGAGCGCGACACGGCGATAGCTAATATGGATTACAGTGACACCGTATATACTATAACGGCGAGCGTTACGCTCACGGCAAATAACGAGCTCTCTCTTGAAGTCACGGTAAATAGCGGCAGCACAAGCGTTAACGGTGATCTCGAATTTGTCAACGTCTACGACGAGGATATTCCTGCCGCGGGAAGCGATAGCGTAACGATCACGATTGACAAGAGTGTGTCTATAAAGGACGCTCCCGCAGGAGTTACGGGTAACCTTTCTCCCGAGGGCTTTGAGTTCATTCTTACCGATGAAAACGGTATGGAGATCGGCAAGTATACGGTAAATGCAAACGGAGAGGCAACGATCACTCTCACCTACAATGCAGACGAGCATGTCGGAAATACCTACTATTATATCCTTAAAGAGATAATTCCAAGCGATAATCTCTACGAGTACGATACTACCGAGTACAAGTTCAAGGTAGAGGTAGTTGACAACCGCGACGGCACGATAAGCGCAAAGCTTAGCATTTACGATAATGCTACTCAAAGCTACGCGGCAACGGCAAACGACAGCTATACGGCAGAGTTCGAAAACAAGTTTATTATCTCGGGCAACGCAACTCTCGACTTTACGATAGTCAAGAAGATCGATAGTACCTACGGCTTCACCCTCTCTCCCGAAGGATTTGTATTCATTATGAGAGAAGCGAGCACGGGCGCGGAGATCGGACGACTCACGACCGATGCAAGCGGCAGAGTAACGTTTAGCTCGGACGCTGATATTTCTCTTATCGGAGCAAGCGCGACCGTGACTATCGAGGAGCTCGACGACGGCAGAGAAAACGTCGTTTACAGTACCGAGAAATACACGATCACCGTTACGGTAGAGCTTGATGCAAACAACGAGGTTGTGATCGTACCCACAATTACAAACTCCGAAGGACAGCCGGTAAGCGGCACGACGCTCGAATTCACGAACGTTTACAACTACAACGAGGCACCTCCCACGGGAGATAACACCTTCCTTGCAGGAGCAGGACTCGCACTTCTCGCTATCATCGGCGGAGCAGTATTCTTCACGAGAAAGAGAAGAGTAGCGTAAAAAACAAATAAAACAAGGCGCCGTTAACGCGCCTTGTTTTTATGTTATAAAGCCCGAAGCATAAAGCTTCGGGCTTTTATTTTACTGTTCAAAGTACAGGTCGTACCATACGAGGAAGGTGTAGATCGTCCATACCTTTCTCCAATTGTCCGAGTTTCCGCCGATGTAATCGTCGAGAATAGCGTTTATCTCGTCTACGTTGAAGAACTCGTGAGCCGCTTTGCCGTTAAACTTGGCAAAAACGTCGCGGTTGTAGCGCTCGTCTGCAAGCCAGAGGCGTATCGGAACGATAAATCCGAGCTTCTTGCGGAACGCGATCTCCTCGGGAAGCATCTTCGACGCCGCAGTACGGAACGCGACCTTGTTCTGCTCCTCGTTTACCTTGTATCTTGCGGGCATACGAGATGCGATGTCAAAAATTCGCATATCGGTCAGCGGCATTCTGACTTCAAGTCCTGCCGCCGTGCTCATCTTGTCAACGTTGAAATAGATGTCGCCTTCAAGCCAGATCTGAATGTCAACGTCAGACATTTTTGTCAGAGGATCGAGCCCCTCGTTTTCCTTGTAGATCTCTTTTGCGAGATTTATAGGGAGCACTCCGTCGTAGTATTTTTTGAGAATTCTCTGCTTTTCGTCCTCTTTCATAATGTTGGTGTTTCCAACGTAGAAGGTCGGCAGATTTTCGCCGTATCTATCAGCGTTGCGGTAAGCGTTGTAGCCTCCGAAGAACTCGTCCGCACCTTCGCCCGAATAGCAGAGCTTTGTGTGCTCGGCGGTCGATCTGCAACCGAGAGCAAATACGATGGCGGAAGCGTCGCCTATCGGCTGCTCCATATTATACATTACCCAAGGCACGATGTCGAAATACTCCTCAGGTCCGTAGATGCATCTGTTTATATCTCTGCCGAGAATTTTGGCGGTTTCTGCGGCAACTGCCGATTCGTCAAAGCGTTCGATCTCGTATCCGCAGGAGTTTGCGATCTTCGCGTCGGACATCGAGAAAACGTAAGCCGAGTCAACTCCGCCCGAGAGGAAGGACTCCGCAACCTCGTCGTCGGTCTTGATCTCTTTCATTATCTCGCCGAGCGTGCTATGTATCTCGTTTGCCCAATCGTCGAGCGATTTGCTCTCGTCGGCGTGGAATTCGGGCTTCCAGTAGCGACCGATCGTGAGCTCGCCGTTTTTCCATATCAGATAGCGACCGGGCATGAGCTTTTTGAGCCCCTTGAAGAAGGTTTCCTCGCCTGCAACGTAGGTCAGACTCAGATAAAGCTGCAACATTTCGCCGCTTAACTCCCTGACGAAGCCTTCTTTTTCTATTATCTTGCGGATACTCGTGCTAAACAGAAGCTTTCCGTCCTCTGTTACGTAGTAATAGAAGGATTTTGTTCCGAAAGCATCTCGCAGACAGAAGATCTGATCGTTTTCCTCGTCGCGCAGAGCGAAGGCGTACATTCCGTAAATGTGCTTTGCCATATCGACGCCCCATTTTTGGTATGCGCCGATGATTATCTTTTCCTCGCGAGCGGCTCTGTCAAGAGATGAGTCAATGCCGAGCTCGCCGCAAAGGGCTTTCCAGTTTCTTATGTGTCCGCTGTATTCTAAGATCTTTATCATTTGCAGTTCCTTTCTGTTACTTGTGTACCTTTTTTGCGATAATTTGTTTTTGCTGTGATAGTAGGATTATTCCCACTCGCTTAAATTAGCATTATATCGAGTGAATTTGGGTCTTTCGAGAGTGTTTTACAAGGAATTTGACCGCCTTTTTCCGCTTCGTCTATGGAGTCTGCGAAAAAACGGTATCAAAATGGTATCAATGATACCACCCGGAAAATACGGTTTTTCTGTATGATTTATTATAACATAAATACGGAATAATTACAAGAGGTTTGCAAAGAAATTTACAGCCAAACCCTTGAATTATCATTCTGGATAGTTTTCTGAAACAAGGTCAAATCTTTCTATATAATAGATTTTGCCATCTTGTATTTCGGTGCGCTCCTTGCCGATAAACTTGAAAACGCCTAAGAATATGTAATGATTATCTTTTTTTGCAAAAATTACACGTTTACGGGTTGTCGCAATAGGGTGATCCGACTCCATCCACCATTGCTCCATATATGTCGAAGATATTTTGTTTTTGACACCAGCGGTATCACTGTCTGTCCAATTGCTATGAGCTAAGAACCAAACGCTATAACCTTCTTTCGTTGCTATCTCACTATAATTGGGTGTTTGCCAACCAAAACATTTTGACTCATACTGATTCCAAGCAAAAGCATCACATCCAGCCTCGAAAATATCTTTTGCCGCAGTGCCGTACACTTGACCTTTGATAAGATTGCCACCAATAACAGTTGTGTTGATATGCGTTCTTTTTGCATGTTTCTTCTCTAAAAGAAGTCTTTCGGCTTCGGCTTTTTCAAACTCTATTCTTGCCTTTTCTTTTTCCTTCTCTATGCGTTCTTTTTCTTGTTCTGCCTTAATATTGTCAAACGCTATTTGAATTTCACTTCGAAGCGTTTCGCTACTTGTTCTTAACAATTTCTCAAAAATGTCCGGAAAGATAAATTTTTTATCTCCAACCTTAAACTCTACAGTAATATACTTTTGGTAGTTTTTAGAACCATCTTTGACCTCTTTTATTATACCTTCTCCAAAAACGGAATGAACTACTTTTTCGCCTACCATTTTAATATTCCTTTGCTATTCACATCAAATTGTTTAGTTATCATTGTAGCCAAAAACTCTACTTTGCAATGTTTCTTTCCACCAAGACTCTCTATCTAAAATCACATGGTCATCAACTCTTGCATTGTAATTTTCCAAAATTGAATATTGGAAATTCTGTTTTATGTAATCCAAACCTTTCTCGGCTACGAGCTTTTTTAATTCAACATTGCCACCGTGTCCGTTTTCCGCATAATTAGACCATCTGGTAAGCAACATACCATTGTCGCTTGTTGCAGAGCCAACATATAGTTTTCCGTTACTCTTGTCAGTAATAAGGTATACTGCTTTTTGATTTTCAAGAGCAGCTATCCAACTTTTCTTCTGCCGTTCAATAAGTGATTGCAACTGCATATATGAAAGTCTAACTTTATCGTATCCGGGAAATTCATCACCATCAAAGACATTAGGAAGAACTTCAAGAACTTCCAACTCATCACAAACCGTGTTATAAAACATTCCTTGTGTCTGAGCGGTTTTATGATATTTGATAATAACTCTTCCAAAATACTGTCTATATTCTTCGAGTTCCTCTCCCTTGTAATTAATTCCGTTAACCACTCCAAGTTCTTCTGTAACTCTTTTGATAGTGGTTAAAAGCCAAGTATCATAGGATAATTTCAAAAGGCAAATTGCTATTTGTCCAACATTGAAATATCTTTGCTTGTTACGCCAAAACAACCACTGACAGTTCACAATGTCAGGATCTCTTAAGTACAGATCCATTGGATCTTCTGTGCCATTATTTTGGTTAAATTTAACTTTTACATTTGTTACATCTGAGGCGGAAATTTTCAATAAATCATCAATCTTTATAGATGTCACTTGTTTGTCCTCCATTTGTGATTTCAATTCTGTTAGCCACTTTTCGATGCAACCAATTTTGAAGAAATTCAACAATGCACCGTCACAAAATTTTTCTGCACGTACTGCTCCAAGCAATAAAGCGCAAATTGTTTCGGAATTTAACTTTGTTACATCAGCACTACACATTGATTCCGTGTTCCACTCGATATTGTGTCTATTTAATACTTCCACATAATTCTTAATTCCGATTTGCTCTGCGCAAGCGTGAACATCACCAATAAAATCTTCTACCGCACGAGAATACATCACGTATGGAAACTGAATGGGGTGTTCAAAAGAACCATCGTTTTCTGTATCAACAAACCATTTGCCAATGTTATCGTCGGAAAACAAAGACAAGTATTTAGTTAAAATATCATATTTACTCATCCATGTTTCTCCTAACTAATTTCACCTTATTTCATATAATCCGCGCACGCCTTCTCAAGAAGAAGAAAATCGTTGCAGCGCTTGGCGAGAGATGAAGCATCGCCGGCCTTGATTTTAATTTTATATACATTCTGCGCGTTCTTCCAAATCTTCTCTTGGATTGACTTGATATAACGGTACTCGGCGAGAAGCAAAGCACGGTAATGCGGATCTCGCTCGTTTCTGATGTCAACGTACTTGGTTTCGCTCAGCGGCACCGGGAACATATTGTTCAGATTGATAACGGCATAGTCCTTGATCTTAATAAAATCAAGTCCTTCTTTCATCATCCTATGCTTGTCCTTGAACGAGGAAAGCGGCGCGAAATAATCGAAGCCATTGATATGTAAAACGATACCGATATATTTTCTCTCGTTCTTCTGCCCGGATTTCTTGTTCTGAAACAGATGCGGAGCATACGCCGAGAGGTATGTAATATAGCCCCCGTTAATTTCGTAAAGCTTAAGGTTGTCCATTGAGTCCTCCTAAAAAGCAAATGAGGGCAAGTGTGCCTTGCCCTCATCACATAACTTTCGCATTTTGAGTAGCGAAACACTCACTTGTAACTTTCTTGAAAGAACCAAGAGAAGTTCGCTTAGTAAGTTTCTCATTTAGGGCTGAGATACACCCGCATTTATATTATATCCTTTTTCGGTGCGTTTGTCAATACCAAAGGGCAAATTTTTATAAAACAACGGCAAGAACCTTTTAACATTCCTGCCGTTGTTTATTATTCTGTTTGGTATCAAAACGGTATCAAAAACTCGCTTTGAGTGCCGAAAACCCTTGATACATAAGGCTTTTTCGACTTTCGTTTATTATTCCCACTCGATCGTGGCAACGGGCTTAGGCGAGAGGTCGTAAAGCACGCGGTTTACGCCCTTGACCTCGTTAAGAATTCTGTTTGTGATCTTGTGAAGGATAGCATAGTCGATTTCCTCTATCGAGGCGGTCATCGCGTCAATAGTATTGACCGCGCGAATGATTACCGGCCAGTCGTAGCATCTCGCGTTGTCGCGGACACCTACCGAACGGAAATCGGGGATCGCGGTGAAATACTGCCATACCTTGCCTGCGAGTCCGTTTTTAGCGAACTCTTCGCGGAGAATAGCGTCCGACTCGCGAACCGCTTCAAGACGGTCGCGCGTGATAGCGCCCAGACAACGAACGCCGAGTCCGGGACCGGGGAAGGGCTGACGGTAAACCATATTGTCGGGAAGTCCGAGTGCGGCGCCGCAAGCGCGTACCTCGTCCTTAAAGAGCATTTTAAGGGGCTCAACAAGCTCGAATTTGAGGTCATCGGGAAGTCCGCCGACGTTGTGATGAGCCTTGACTGCCTTTGCGGTCTTCGTTCCGCTTTCGATTATGTCGGGATATATCGTTCCCTGTGCGAGGAAGGAAATGCCGTCGAGCTTTCTTGCCTCTTCCTCGAATACTCTGATAAATTCCGCGCCGATTATCTTTCTCTTCTGCTCGGAATCGGCAACGCCTGCAAGCTTGTCGAGGAAGCGGTCGGTAGCGTCTACATAAACGAGATTTGCGCCGAGCTCCTTGCCGAACACTTGAACGACCTGCTCGGGCTCACCCTTGCGGAGAAGTCCGTGGTTTACGTGCACACAGGTAAGCTTATCGCCGATTGCCTTGATAAGAAGTGCGGCAACTACCGACGAATCAACGCCGCCCGAAAGAGCGAGAAGCACCTTCTTGTCGCCGACCTGTCTGCGAACGAGCTCGATCTGGTCGTTTATAAAGTTCTCCATATTCCAGTTCGCCTGTGCAGAGCACTTTTCGAACACGAAATCCGAGAGAATCTTCTTTCTTTCGTCCTCGTTTTCGGGGAGCTTTTCTGCGCCCTTATGGTCAAATGCGACCGTAGGGATACCCGAAGAGTATATTGCCTCGGAGGCGTCGATCTCCACGCCGTCAACGACGCGATTTGCTCCGCCGTTTAAAATTATACCCTTTACGTTAGGAAGAGCGTTAAGAGCTTCTTTCGTGATGTCGTGAGGGTGTATCTCGGAATAAACGCCGAGCGCGCGGATCTCTCTTGCCAGAGATGCGTTTTCTTCACTTCCAAGGTCGATGATAAGAATCATATCTTGCTGCATATAGTGTGTCCTTTCTTTCCGACTTTGTCGGACCTTTAAAATGGATTTTATAGAAATCGTGCTTTTCGGCGCGATTTTTGCATATCTTAGAAAAATAATTGTTTTTGTGCTTTTGACCAAGCCCTGCTGAATATAAATGTAGAAAAGGAAAAACTGTTGGAGGGGATAAAAATTAAGTTTTTTGCAGAGCGCGAGGGGAAGATCCTCAATTTCAGGAAAAATATCGGTAGAATGATAACGAAAAGGCGGCGCAGTCCAAGGTTTGTTTTCAGAGTCGTGTCCTTTGTTTTGATCCTTGTCATAGTCGGCGTGTCAACTATGGGGATCTACCGAAAAGCCGAGCCTATCGCGGTCGGTGCGATCGAAAACGTCGTCGGAGGTTGGCTCGAAGAGCTCGTTGCCGATGCGGTCAGATGTGAGCTTGAAGAGAATGGCTATACTTGGAGCGATTTTTGCACGAAGGTATCCTCGTCAGACGGAAGCATCGCTTCACTGAGCGCGAATACTGCGACGATCAGTGTTATGTGCGCCGACGTCGTTTCGCGTATAAACGAAACGGTAGAGGACGAGAAATACGTTATGATCTCGGTTCCGCTCGGGAACGTGATAGCTCCGAAATACTTTTCGGGGAAGGGTGCGCGTATAAACGTGAGAGCCGTTCCTTACGTTTCGGTGTCCGCCAAGATAAGCAGTGAAATGCACGAGGCGGGTATAAACCAGACTCTGCACCGTATCAGTATGACCGTGGTGTCAGACGTTCAGGTGATATGTATGTCCGGATCTGTCACGTTCAGACGCGAGAGTGATATTCTGCTTGCGGAATCTGTGATAGTCGGAAAAATACCGATCGTGTCGCAGGGATAGCACGTCACAGGTTCTGCCAACGCTCAAAATAGAAGAGATACTGTTGGGCAATTCCCGCGTTTTCTCCAAGTGAGAGCGGATCAAATCCGTCGGGATAGTATTTTGCAAACACCTTTTTAACCCAGACGTCTATCGGGAACGCGTCGGTCTTGTCAAATCCGAAAAGGAGCGCACAGGCGGCGACCTTCGGACCGACGCCCTTTATTTTGATAAGCTCGCCGAGCGCAACTTCGGTCGGAAGCGATGAGATTTTTTTAAGATCGATCTCGCCCGAAACCACTTTCTCGGCGGCGTCGACGATATATTTTGCGCGAAATCCGGTTTTGAGCGCGAATATCTCGTCCTGCCCTGCGTCGTAAAGAGCCTTCGCGGTCGGGAAAGAGTAGTAGGTTTTTCCCTCGAACTCAAAGGGCTCTCCGAACTTTTCGGAAAGAGCGTTTATTATCTTCTTTATTCGCGGAATATTGTTGTTTTGCGATATTATAAATGAGCAGAGCGCTTCCCACGGATCCTGTCTGAGAATATGTATTCCCTTGCCGTAAAGCGCGGCTTTTTTGAGCACCTCGTCGTTTCCGCCTGTAAAAAACGAATTTATCTTGCCGTAATCGCGGTCGAGCGCGAGATAGTGCTTCCAGATCTTGTCGAATTCGTCGGCGGTGCAGTTCAGTATGATAAGACCGTCCTTTTGTGTAAGACGAAGGAGTCTGCCGTGAGCAACGCCCTCGAGAGTGTCCTCGGATACGCTCTCAAAGCGAAAGGTCTGACCGCAGTCGAAGGTCTGAAATATATCGAAAAAATCGGCGTTTTTGAGCTCGATATGATCCTTTCGGTCGTTTATTTGCATAAGTGTTTTCCTTTCGTCTTAGATGACGAGTCCGCCGTTTACTCCGAGAATTTGTCCGGTTATGAAAGAGGACTCTTTTGATGCGAGATAGTATACCGCGTTTGCTACGTCGCGCACATCGGCGTTTCGGCAGAGCGGAGTTTCGTCTGCAAGAGATGCCAGAGTGTCCTTTCCGAGCGATGCGACCATATCGGTTTCGACCACTCCGGGAGCAACACAGTTGACGCGGATACCTGACGGTCCGAGCTCCTTTGCAAGAGCTTTCGTCATTCCGATAAGAGCCGCCTTCGAAGCCGAATATACGACCTCACAGGACGAGCCGACCTGTCCCCACATCGAGGATATTATTATGATGCTTCCGCGCCTAACTGAGATCATTTTTTTAATGAATTTCTGAGCCGTCAGGAATACTCCCTTGACGTTTGTATCCATAATGCGGTCGTATTCCTCTTCGGAAACGTCCTGAAAGAGTCCGTACGAGGCAACGCCTGCATTTAAAACGAGAGTGTCGATCTCTCCGAGAGCACACGCCTCGTTAAAAAGACGCGCGACGTCCTCGCTTTTCGAAACGTCTGCCTTGATAGCCTTTGCCTGCTTTGCGCCGAGGTCAAGACATTCGTTTGCGAGTGCTATCGCCTTGCCGTCCGACTCACGGTAGTTTATAACAACCGAAAATCCGTTTTCGGCGAATTTCTTTGCACAGGCTGCGCCTATTCCGCGCGAAGCGCCTGTTATCAGAACTCTTTTTTCGCTCATCTTTTCAGCACCTTTTCAAAAACTTTTGTAAAAAAGGAATAATGGTTATTTATAAGAAATATTTTAGCACAAAATCCTTTCAATTACAACAGAGTAGCAATATTTTTTTGCCGATTTTTCGCTCTTTTACTTAAAAAATTTTGTAAAAAACGTATTTTATGCCGCGCTCTTGTTGCAAAGGGTGCCCTTTTGTGGTATAATTGGTTATAAATCTAAGCTGAGGGGATAAAAATGATAATAAATATTGAAGAAATATTCCAAAAATTAAGCAATCCCGAGGATTGGGAGCCTGTCGAATTTATCAACGACAGAAGAGAAATGCTCCGCTTTGAGCAGGTCGCGACCATAGACCTTAACGATAAGCGCTACGCGTATATGTACGAGATAGACGACGAGGGCGACCACCTTACCGATTTTCCCGCAGTCGTTGAGTTCGAGGATCGAAACGGAGAATATTTCCTCGATTTCGTGACCGATCAGAATCTCATATCCGACGTCGCATACGAGGTTATAAAGATGCGCCGCGAGGGAGCGGGCAGTGACGACGAGTCGCAGGACGATCTCTACGACGATGACGATCTTTATGATGAGTTTGATGAAGACGACGGAGATGAGGATTATGACGAGGACTACGACGAGGACTACGACGAAGAATAATATCACTCGAACCAAATGAGTGATAGAAAATCTCTACCAAAAGAAATAACTTACAATAAAATAAATTAAAGTTTTAGCACTCCGACACTCGGGGTGCTAACTATTTACAACGGCGTAACAGAATGTACTTTAATCGTTAATATTTTCGGTGTAATATAAAGATGTCCCGAGGGGAAACATAAGACCGAAGGAAGGGCGGTCAAAAAGCTTCCTTATATATTATAATAAGGTCGGGAAAATCAAAATAAAACACGGAGGAATTAACGATGATAAAACTCACACCCTTTTATTCAAGAAATATAGGCTCATACAACCCATTTTGGGAGCTTGACAGACTCGAAGAAGCGTTTTTCGGCAGACAGACTCAGCCCGTCGCATTCAGAACCGATATAAGAGAAAACGATAGCGCGTATATCGTCGAGTCCGATCTTCCGGGAATAAAGAAGGAAGATATAGATATAAACATCGGCGACGGTATTCTTACCGTCAAAGCCGAGCGCAAACACGAAGACTCGGACGAAAAGGACGGATATATCCGCAGAGAAAGAGTATACGGCTCATTTGAGCGCAGCTTCAATATCTCGGATATCGACGCGGACAAGATCGACGCCGAGTTCAGTGACGGAGTTCTCACTCTTACGCTTCCCAAGAAGCAAATTGAAGAGCCGAAATCGAGAAGGCTTGAAGTAAGATAAAAGGAAAAGACCGCAGAAGCGGTCTTTTCCTAACCACAATTGCAAATTTCGGCAGAGATGTTGATTTCTCTGCCGATTTGTGTTATACTGATTTTGTGAGAATCCAATAAGATGGCAATATAATTGCTTCTATGTGGCAAACAAAACTTCCGGGAAGTAACGATATGGAAAATCTGTTTAATGAGTGGCAACAAAAATATTCGTTTTCCGCATTTATAAGGGATGGGATAGTGGACGTTGCAAAATACGAGAAGCCTCATATTTTGTTCGTTTTAAGAGATATGAACTGTTCGGTTTCAACCGATCTCTGTGAAAGCTTACGGAAATACGGAGGCGGCTCTGAAACTTGGTGTAACGTCGGGCGATGGACAAAAGCTCTGCTTGACGAAGATGAAGAATATCCGTACGATATGTCTTCGGAGAAACGTATCGAACAACTTAGCAGAGTAGCGGTAATGAATATAAAAAAAGAAGGCGGAACCGCTCGCGCCGACGGGAAGGCGCTTATTTCGTACGCTAAACAACAAAAAGAAATGATTTTGAAGCAGATAGAAAAATGTAATCCGGACATTATAATCTGTTGTGGGCAAGGAATGAAAAATGCAGGCAGTAATGCCGTGATTTTAGAAAAAGATGTGTTTGGAATAAATGCAAACTGGGGCAAGATCAGATCCGTTGCCTTTCCGAGAGATTGGTATTATTTCTATGTCGAAATATCTGCAAGAAAAGTGCCGGTTGTTAGCTTCTGCCACCCGCAAGTAACAAATTTGTGCGGAAAACGGGGGCACGAGGCTCTCTTTAAGCCGCTTTATAACGATATGCAAATGATTGGAAAAAAACTTTTAAGAAAAAAGGAGAAATGACATGTACCGCATACTTGTTTTTTCAGTAATAATTGTAATTATGTTAATAGGTTATTTTCTTCCTAAAAAATACAACGATTATTTTTATAATAAGTATTATGAAAAGGCTGTATCTACGCCGCTTGCAATTGCGACTGCCGTTAGTTTTTCGCTCTGGCTTTTGCTTATGGATATGGAAGGCTTTTGGTACTGGGCGCTGTTAGTCGTTTCTGTTTTACTTTGTATTATTTCGGTGATATATGTCGTATATATCGGAACTCAGGTACGTGCGGGAGTGTTTGAGATCGTGTTTGCGATAGTTACACAGCTTTTAGCGACTGCCGGAGTTGTGATACTGATTATAGTATTTATAGCGGCAATTATGGGACTTTTGGACAAGTCCAAGAAGAGAAAGAGATAAAATTTTAAATAAAAAAAGCAACCCCGGCAGATTTTGAGGTCTGTCGGGGTGATTTTTGTACTTAGTTTTGCTCTGCAAAACTACCGTGCGACGCGAAGCGTCGGGCTAACCTCATACGAGGGGTGCAGTTTGCGGTTTTCGCGGTAGCGAAAAGTCGGACTGCCGTCCGACAGTGAAACTGCTAAGCGATGCCGAAGGCATCGGTTTTTACATATAGCCTCGTCTTACGTCGAAAACGTGGTCGATAGTACGAAGCCGCGCCATTATCGACTTGAAATGATCAATATTCTTGCAACCTACGACGAGATTTACCGTGATGTCGTTGTCGCGACTGTGCGTATTGATCTGATAGAGCATTACGCGCATTTCGGCGATGAGCGACGTGATATTTGCGAGAAGCTGAATGTCGTTCTCGGCAAAGACCTGAATAAAGGACTCGTAAAGACCTTCGTTTTTCTTGTCCTCGGGAGCCTCTTCCCAGAATATACTGATAAATCTGTCGGCTTTTTCGGGCTTTTTAAGACCGGATACTACGTTTATGCAGTCGCGCTTATGGACAGAAACGCCCGAGCCGCGCGTGATAAATCCGATAATTTTATCACCCGGCAGGGGATTGCAGCATTTTGCGAACTTGACCTCGCAGCCTTCCAGACCGTCCACGATGACTCCGCCATGTCCTGTTCTGCGCTTTACCGTGTTCGTCTTGACCTCGGGAACTGTGACGGCGCTCGGAGGTGTTACAGGCTCGGTCGGCTTTACGACCTTGTCGAATTCGTCGCGGAGCTTGGTGAGTATTTTGCTCACGTTCAGACCGCCGTATCCGATAGTATTGAGCAGGTCGTCAACTGTTTGTATGCCAAGACGGGAGGCAATTCTCGTGAGGATCTCGTCACGCTGGGCGGAATTGTACGGTCTGCCGAACTTTTTGAGCTCGCGCTCGACCTCTCCGCGTCCTACGATTATGTTTTCCGGACGCTTTTCCTTCTTGAACCACTGACGGATCTTGTTGCGAGCCTCTCCGGTTTTTACTATGTTGAGCCAGTTACGCTTAGGTCCCTTGGACGAGGACGAGGTGAGTATTTCGACTATGTCGCCGTTTTGCGGGCTCTTATCGATATTTGCGATAATTCCGTTAACCTTTGCGCCGATCATACTGTTTCCGACGCCCGAGTGTATCGAGTAGGCGAAATCTATGAGAGTTGCTCCCTGCGGAAGGGCGACCACATCGCCCTTGGGGGTAAAGACGAAAACCTTGTCGTGGAAAATATCGACCTTGAGCGCGTGGAGAAATTCATCGGGATCTCGGGTGTCGTCCTCGGTTTCGATAAGCTTTGCTATCCATTCGAGCTTCGAGTCGATCTCCTCGGTGCTTCGCTTGTCGCCCGACTTGTATTTCCAGTGAGCGGCGATACCGTATTCCGCGACCTGATGCATCTTGCGCGTTCTTATCTGAACCTCGAAGGGGATACCATCGCGTCCGATTACCGTCGTGTGAAGCGACTGATACATATTCGGCTTCGGCGTCGAGATGTAATCCTTGAAGCGACCGGGCACAGACTTGTAGGCGTCGTGAATAAGTCCGAGTACGGTGTAGCATTCAAGCTCGGTTTCGGTTATTATTCTGACCGCGTAAAAGTCGTATATCTCGTCAAAGCTCTTGTTCTGATTGAACATCTTGCGGTATATACTGTAAACGCTCTTAACGCGCCCTTCGAGCGAATAATCAATGTGATACTCGTCGAGCTTCTCGGAGAGCATTTCCTTGGTACGCGTGATAAAATCGCGGTTCTGACCGTATTTTTCGTCAATGTCCGCCTTGATCTCGGCATATCCTATCGGATCGAGGAAGGAAAGCGAGAGGTTTTCGAGCTCCTGCTTGATCCTCTGCATACCAAGACGGTGAGCGAGCGGCGCATAGACCTGCATGGTTTCGTGAGCCACGTTGCGGCGCTTTTCGTCACTGCGGACGTTGAGGGTTCGCATATTGTGAAGGCGGTCGCAGAGCTTTATGAATATAACTCTTATATCCTTCGACATCGCAAGGAACATCTTGCGAAGGTTTTCCATATGCTCCTCTTCCTTGTCATCGAAGGGGATCTTTACGAGCTTGGTCAGTCCGTCGACCAGCATTTCGATCGTCGGACCGAACTCCTTTCGTATCGCTTCGAGCGATACCGAGCAGTCCTCTACCGTGTCGTGAAGAAGCGCGGCACAGATCGAATCGGTGTCAAGACCGAGTGAATAAACTATCTCGGCTACCGAAACGGGGTGGATTATATAAGGCTCTCCGCTTACGCGGTACTGCCCCGAATGGAGCTTTTCCGCAAAGATGTAGGCCTTTTCTATCTTGGCAATATCATATTTGGTAGGATTTTCGCTGAGCAGATCTCTCAGGCGGTCGAAATTCGCGCCCGATTGCTCCATAGTATTGAAATTTTTATCCATTTTCAGCTTCTCCTTTCGAAAGTCAGGTGTCGGACTGAGATCATTTTTCGGCAAGCGAGCGCATCTTGATATAAAAGGGAGATTTTTCTATATCTATCTTATTTTTGACGAAATTTACTCCGAAATGGAAGTTTTCATCGCACTCGCTTGAAAAGCTGATGTTTACAAGTCCGGTTTCTTCGAGTACACGAAGAATTATTTTCATTTTGCAGTAGCCGATCTTTCCGCCAAGCGCGGTGATAAGCTCGCGCAGACCTATGCAGTCGTCACGAAATCCCGGTCGGCGTTTGAGATAGAGATAGACCTTGGCAAAATCATCTCTGCTCGGAAGGATGTCCTCTGAGCGTGAATATGTCGCGCCCGACTCGATCTCGGCGTATCTTTGTTTATCTTTTTCCGAGATCTCGAAGCCGTCGCCCGTTATCTGTCTGCGAATATCGCGCACGATGATCTGAGCCTCGGTGACTCCTCTGAACTCGTTTATTCCCATAGTGAAGGCAATATCGATCGTATCACCCTTGTAGATCGGCAGGGAAGAGCGCGAGTGTCCGAAATAGAGCGCGGTCATAATACTGCCGTCTTTTTCGAGAATGAGCTTGGTGTGCTTTTCTGCAAGCGATATTACGTCGCGCACGAGAGTGTCCTTCATAAAGAACATCGGACTCGGATTTGCAACTCCGTACGGCTCGAGCATGAGAAGCTCGTTTGCCTGAGCGAGATTTACGTGTTCGGGTGAGAGATAAGCATCTCCCTCGACGAGCACGGCTCTTTCGGAGTCGGACGTGTTTTCGCGCACGAACTCGTTTATGCGCTCTCTGAACGCCTCAAAATTTTCTCTGCTTACGGTAAGACCTGCGGCGAGCTCGTGACCGCCGTATTTTATAAGCAGGTCACTGCAATAAGTGAGCGCTTCTACGAGATTCAGTCCCTTGACGCTTCGTCCTGATCCCTTTCCGACGTTGTTCTCGTCAAAGGAAATGAGTATCGAGGGCATAGCAAAGCGCTCTGTTATTCTCGACGAAACGATACCGATGACTCCGTGGTGCCAATTTTCCTCGGCGAGCACGATAACTCTGTCGTTTTCAAAATCGAGATCCTTGTTTATCTTTTCTGCCGCTTCGTCGATTATGCGGTTTTCCTCTGCCTGACGGCGGCGGTTTATCTCGCAGAGCTCGTCTGCCATGGCGTCTGCCTCGCGCTCGGAGTTACACAAAAAGAGCTTTACTGCCTTTTCTGCGCTCTCAATACGGCCTGCGGCGTTTATTCGAGGTGCTATCGTGAAGCTTATTACCGACGAGGTTATCTTTTGTATCGGCTTTGATTGTTTTTTGTCATTTTTGCTTGACGCTCTGAGAAGAGCGGCTATTCCGAGTCTTGGAGCAGAGTTCAGAATACTAAGACCTTCCGCTACGAGCAGTCTGTTTTCGTCGATGAGCGGCATAACGTCGGCTACCGTTCCGATAGCAACGAGGTCGATAAATTTTCTTACACCCTGCGAGCTGCCCGTTCGTCTTTCTTCGAGCGCGCACAGGAGCTTGTATACGACTCCGACTCCCGCAAGCTCGCAGAAGGGATATTTACTGTCCGCGCGTCTTGGATTTACTACCGCGACGGCATTTGGGAGCTCTGCCAGACATTCGTGGTGGTCGGTCACGACGACGTCAATGCCGAGCTCTGCGGCAAAAGCGACCTCGTCGAGCGCGGTCACGCCGGTATCGACCGTTATCATAAGAGTTACGTTCTTTTCGGCGAGCTGCTTTATTGCCTCGTTGTTTACGCCGTAGCCTTCGGTGCTTCTGCTCGGAATATAATATTCGGGAGAAAGACCGAGCTCCTTTAAATATGTATAAAGGATACTGACAGAGGTTACTCCGTCAACGTCGTAATCGCCGTAAATGACCGTCTTTTCTTTTTTATCTACCGCTTTGAGAATTCTGTCGACCGCCTTCTCCATATCGGGCATCATAAAGGGATCGTAATAATTTCCCGAAAGAGTCGAGATAAACGCCTTTGCCTTATCGGGCGTCTTGTGACCTCTGTTATATACGAGCAGAGCGGTCAGCGGAGAAACGCCGAGCTCGTTTGCAAGAGCTGTTATTTCGGGATCGTTTTGCGATATTTGCTCCCGAAGCTCCCATTTTTTCACTGTTTCGTTTGAATTTGCCATTTATCCTCCAAAATATCGGAACGAAAGGAAAGCTGTGTATGATTTGCAAAAGACGCCCATACAACACTTTTACAGGCGTCTTTTGAAGTTTTACTGATTAAATTATCTTGCGCTGAGCGGAACTGCATCATCGATCGACGGGGTGTCGTCACTTACGGTCGGCACTCCGACCTCGACTGTGTAGATCATATCTATAAGGTATATAAGACCCTTGAACTCGTCCGCAACGACGATGGTGAGGGGAAGCTCTGCATTCTCGGTGGTGGTTATCTTTGAAGCATCGACTGTGGCGATAAGACAAGATGCCGAGAGATTTTTCACAATGTCGGGATCTGCCGAAGCCGAAAGGCGAACCTTGATCTTGACGTCTTCAAGTGCCTTCATCTTATTGTTCGGCGAATGGACTGTGATCTTGTCCTTAGGGATCGTTATCTCGTGATCAGTAACCTTTCCGGTTATCGAAACGGTGACCTCGGCGTTTACGGTGCTCTCGCCGGTTGCGGTGGTTATTCCCTTGGGAAGAGCGATGCCGTTTACCGGAATGTTGCTTTGGTCGGTGACTGTTTTCGTTTCGTCGATTTCAAGAACCTTTATCGAGGAAACCGCTCTTACCGCATCGGGAGTACCCTTTATTACTATCTCAGAGGGAGAAACCGAGAGGTTCTCGCTTCCGAAATATCCGTATTTTCCGGTAGCCACAAGGCTTACGGTCTTTTGCATATATACCGAAAGCGTTACCGTGAGATTGTCGGTGTTCTCGGATACGCTCAGATTTCTGCTGTTTATCTCGTTGCCGTTCGCATCAAGAAGAACGATGTCTGCGGTGACGGTCTTTCCGTCAGATGCGGTGCCGATGCTTGCGGTGCGGACCTTTACGCTCCTTACCGTATCAAGCTCCAAGGTGGGGCCCTTTACCGTGACGTGGCTCTCGCTTATCGAGTGAGTTCCGAAGAAGCAACCCGAATCGAGAGTCCAACCGACGAGCTCAACGAGGCTCGAATCTATCGCGAAATCCTTTTCGCTCGGACGGTCTACCTTTACCGTGACCGAATCGACCGTTTGGTGGGTTATCGTCGTTCTGTCAGGCGTGGTTATCATTACGGGAAGCGAGTATTCTCCCGGCTCGCTTATCGAGTCGAGCGAGATCTTAGCCGAAATATTCGGCGTGCCCGAGCCCTTTATATCGCGTTGACTGCCCATGATGGTTACGTTTACGGTATCTATGCTTATCGACTGAACCACGAGTCCGTGCTGCTTTATGCGCGAGCTGTCGTACTGTATTTCGATAAGATCGTAGGTTTCTTCGATTGCAACGTCGTTTGAGCCTGCAACGTAAAGCCAGAATACGAAAGCGAGGATCACGGACGTTACCCAGAGCACCCAGTGTCTGTTGTTATTTCTTTTGTTTTTATTTAACTTTTTATTTGAAATATTCAAAATGCCACCTCCGAACGGGCAAATCGTTTAAATCCCGTGATCATTTTTTGCGGAAGATGTTTTTTATCTTCGTTCCGCCTGTTTTTACGGGATTTGAGGACTCTGAGTGGATAAGTACGCGGTTGAGCTCGTTTTTGAGCGAGGGATAATCGTATCCGCGTTTGAGATTGCCGTCGACCACCGTCGAGATAGTTCCCGTTTCCTCACTTACAACTATAACGAGCGCGTCGCTGTTCTCGCTTATTCCGAGAGCCGCTCTGTGTCTTGTTCCGAGATCTCTTAAAAGATCCTCCCTCTGCGACAGGGGAAGGAAGCAGCCCGCCGCGTACAGACGGCTGTCCCTTATTATGACCGCTCCGTCGTGAAGAGGCGCGCCCTTGAAGAATATGTTTCTTATAGCAAAATCGGAAAGCTCTGCGTCAATTACCGTTCCGCTCTTTATATATTCACCGAGCTTGGTTGAACGCTCGATAACGATAAGAGCTCCGGTCTTTTCGCCTGACATCGTGCAGGCGGCGTCGCAGATCTCCTTGATAGCCTCGGTTATCTTCTGTTGGTTTTTCGAATCCGCGATGTTTTTAAAACCTCTGATAGGCTCGCTTCCCACCTTTTCAAGTGCTGATCTGAGCTCAGGCTGGAAAATGATGAAAAGAACGATAAATCCGAACTGGAAGAAATATTCGAGAAGGAAGTTTACCGTCGTCAGGTTGAACAGACGGCATACGAACTGGAACACGAGCAGTATTCCGACACCGATGGCAAGCTTTCCTGCTCTTCTTTCACGAAGGAAGTTTATTCCGACGTAGAGGAGAACTGCGACCAGAGCGATGTCGATAATATCGGTCAAGGTTATCGCTTTTATTATTTCCCAGTATGTGGTAAAAAGTTCTTTCATATCTTACTTATCTCCGAAGTTAATCGGTCGCCGCGCGACCGGTCTGTTTTGTCTGCTTCTAAGTTATTTTATGCAGGTAATTCTTTTAAAATCCTACTGTTTTTCGAAAACTATCTGCTCACGTTTGCACTCGTCAAGACCTTTGAGAAGATATTTCGAAAGCTTGAAGGAAGAGTAGCGTCTTGCCGCTACGATATGCTCGTTGTAAAGCGAAGCACTGCTCAGAAGATTGCTTTCGTGCTCTTCGAGCTCGGTATAAAGCTTTTTGACAGATGCTCCGCGCTCTTTCGTAAGAGTTTCACTTTTAGATATTTTTTCGCAGAGCAGAGAGATCTCGAAATCGACCTTGGTGCTTATATCAAAAAGCTCCTGCATACCTGCGTCCTCGGGTGCAGAGAACTGAGTCTTGTCCGCAGAGGAGTCGTTTCCGAAGAAAAAGACGATGGCGTACATACGCTCGTATACGTCGATATGTTTTGTAACGATCTCGCGCAGGTTTTCTGCGGCGGAGTCGATCTCTCTCAGAGCATTGCGGTAGGATTCACGCAGGGAAAAGATGACGACCGCCACGCACAGAGCCGCAAGTAATATTGTAGGGATAATGAACGCCCACTCCATACTGAGCAGTCCTCCTTTTTCTTAAAAATAGCAATCCTTTGTTACTTTATATTATATAATATTGTTTCCGCCCTGTCAACAGGAATTTTGAAAAAAATATACATTAAATTATATAAAGTAATATTTATCCCCGTTTGTGAGCGAAAAATCGGAACTTGGCGCGATATATCGTCCGAAACTTAATAAATCGAGCAAAAAATTCAAAAAAACTATTGACAAATCGAGTTAAATGTGGTAAACTCGTTATACCTCTGCGGAGAGGGGCTGTTTTTTTGCGCGTAAATTTGCTCATTCCGGGGCGCAAAAGTGCAAAATCAAGCCTAAAAAAGACTCCGTTTGAGGGAGGTAAAATCTATGAGCCCGTGCAGAAATTTTTTGTCCTGCGCGTGTCGGTAAAGCTCTGATCGACACACAAGGCTCAAAACTAATTAGGAGGTGCCGACTTGAGAGTAAAAATCACAATGGTATGCAGTGAATGCAAGCAGAGAAACTACAATACTATGAAGAACAAGAAGAATGACCCGGACAGACTCGAAATGAACAAGTATTGCCGTTTTTGCAGAAAGCACACTTTGCATAAGGAATCGAAGTAGGAGGTTTTAAAATGGCAGAGAAAGAAATCAAAACCAAAGCCGAAACCGACGAAACGGCAGTAAAAAAGCAAAAGGCAAAAGAAGCTAAGAAGGCAAAGAAAGCGAATTCTGCAGGCTTCCTTCGCAGTGTTCTTGCTGAGCGCAAGAAGATCACGTGGTACTCGGGCAAGCAGAGTGTAAGATCCACCGTTGCCGTAATCGTTACCATGGTCGTTATTGCAGCAATCATCGGTGTTGTCGATGCGATACTCGGTGCAGGTGTTAGCTTCATAGGTAACATCGGAAACCTTTTCGCGTAAACCGATAAAAACCGCACGCGCGATCCGGCGTCGCAGTGTGCGAAACGGCAGAAATAGCCGCAAGAAAGCAAAATCCGCCGGAGAAACGGTAAGTGAATCATAATCAATGTCAGATATCGAATATACACCCGAGCTTAATTGGTACGTTATTCACACCTACTCGGGATATGAGAACAAAGTAAAGAGCAATCTTGAAAAGATCATCGAAAACCGCGGACTTCAGGATATGATAACCGATATACGTATTCCCGTAGAAAAGGTTACCGAAACGAGCGGTGAAACCGTAAAAGAGGTCGAGGTCAAGATCTACCCCTGCTACGTTATGGTAAAAATGATTATGAGCGACTTTACCTGGCACGTAGTACGCAACATAAACGGCGTTACCGGTTTCGTGGGACCCGGATCCAGACCTGTTCCGCTTTCCGACAAGGAAGTCGCGGATATGGGACTTGAAACTTTGGACGCGGTAAGCATCGGACTTACAAAGGAGCTTCCGTACAGCGTTGGCGACAGCGTAAAGGTAACGGCAGGCTCGTTCAACGGATTTATAGGAACCGTAAGCTCGATTTCCGAGGACAAAACCCGTGTTATGGTTATGCTTAATATGTTCGGACGCGAAACGGCGGCTGAGATCGACGCCGATTCTCTTGAAGTACTCACTTTCTGATCTCAAAAATATTTTTGTGGCGTAATAGATATATTTACGCCGAACATGTGGGAGGAAGAAAATTTTTTCTTACATTCTTCCGTCGTATAACCACATTTGGAGGTATATTTACTATGGCAAAGAAAATAGCAGGTTATATCAAACTTCAGCTTCCCGCCGGCAAGGCAATGCCCGGTCCGCCCGTAGGTCCCGCACTCGGACAGTACAGCGTTTCGATTCCTAACTTCACCAAGGAATTCAACGAGCGTACCAAGGCACAGGCTGGTCTTATAATTCCCGTAGTTATCACGGTATATGCAGACCGCACGTTCACCTTTATCACCAAGACTCCGCCCGCAGCCGTTCTTATCAAGAAGGCTATCGGTCTTGATTCGGGATCGGGTGTCCCCAACAAGACTAAGGTTGGCAACATCACCAAGGCACAGCTCAGAGAGATCGCAGAGCTCAAAATGCCCGATCTTAACGCGGCATCTGTTGAAGCGGCTATGAGCATGATCGCAGGAACGGCACGCAGCATGGGTGTCGTAGTTGTTGACTGAGAAGGAGGGAATTAAATAATGGCTATTAAAGGTAAAAAGTATCAGGACAGCGCAAAGCTGTTTGAAAAGTCCAAGCTTTACGACAGAGCAGACGCAATTGAGCTCGTTTGCCAGACTGCTAAGGCTAAGTTTGATGAAACAATAGAAGTTCACGTTCGTCTTGGCGTTGACTCGCGTCACGCTGACCAGCAGGTTAGAGGAGCAGTAGTTCTTCCTCACGGAACCGGTAAGACCGTTCGCGTTCTCGCGCTCGTTAAGCCCGAGATGGAAGAGGCTGCAAAGGCAGCAGGCGCTGACTACGCAGGTTCTGACGAATACATTGAAAAGATCCAGAAAGAAAACTGGTTCGATTTCGATATTATTATCACCACCCCCAATATGATGGGCGCAATCGGTCGTCTTGGCCGTGTACTCGGACCTAAGGGTCTTATGCCTAACCCGAAGTCGGGAACCGTTACGATGGACATCGCACGTGCGGTAAACGAGGCTAAGGCAGGTAAGATCGAGTACCGTCTTGACAAGACCAACATTATCCACTGCCCCATCGGTAAGGCTTCTTTCGGAGCAGAAAAGCTCTCCGAAAACTTTGATACTCTCCTCGGAGCGATCATCAAGGCTAAGCCTGCGGCAGCAAAGGGACAGTACATCAAGAGCTGTGTCGTTGCATCGACCATGGGTCCCGGTGTAAAAGTCAACTATTCCAAGCTTGGTTGATTAAATTAAAGCGAAAGGGGGTTACAATTTCCGTAACCCCCTATGTTTATTTATAGTATTAAGGTAATTTTACGGCCTGATGAAAGGTTAAATGCGAAATGTCGAAAAATCAAAAGCGCAAAAGCTTCGGTGAGCTTAGCTCCGCGGAGCTTGAAAAGAAAAATTTAGGTAAATTCAAGATGCTCGACGGAATGACGGCGTATGTTATTTCGCTCGTTGTCTTTGCCTGCGCGTACGGTTTTCTTACCGATATTATCGGAGTCTGGGCGCTTTACGCCGCCTGCGTGCTCTCTATCGTCACGCTCTTTGTTCTTATAAAGCTCACGGGTCTGAAATACAGAGCGGCGTTCAGATTTTCTTCTCCGAAAAAGATCGAGGTGATCGGCTCGGCGCTCATACTTGCCGCGGCGTTTATGGCGTCAATGCCGATGATCCTTTTTTCGCAGATCATAGCACCCGGTCTTGCGGTAACGTCTTTTAATATTTATTCGATAGTTGGCGAAAACGGCGGAGTTTTCATCGTAATTATGCTCGTTTTGCTTATTGCGGTATTTGAAAATCTAATGTTTGACGGATACATCTACTCACGCTTTGGCGCGATAAAAAACATCCTTTTGAGAGGAGCCTTTATCTCGCTTATGGCGGCGGTGTTAAGACTTGATCTTTACGCGCTTCCCACTGTTTTCGTTATGTCATTTGCCGCTTTTCTGATAAGAAAGGCGACCGACAATATGGCACTCTCGCTCGCTATAAGACTGTTTTCGTCGTCCTTCGTTATGGCGATGACGAACGTTTCGGCAACCTCGTCCGAGCTCTTCGGAGAATCTATGGGCGCGGTGCAGGTCAGCGGAATGGCACTTATATTCTTCGGAATGGCATGTCCTGCGATCGCAGGAGCGCTTGGTATCTTCGGTAAGCTTGGCGGAAAAGGCAAGCTTGTCGGCTTCGCTTCGGGAGTTCTGGCGATAGTTCTTGTCGCGGCAGGTTGCGGAGTATCATCTCTTTAAATTTGAAAATTCCCCGAGATCTCGGGATAAATATAACTATTGTCTGTGAGGACTGTTATGGAATATATCATAAACGGCTACGAGCCGAAAAGGCTTTTTGAAATTTTCGAGGAGATCAGTGCGATACCGCGCGGATCGGGAAACGAAAAGGGAATTGCCGATTATATTTGCGCCTATGCCGAAAGGCTCGGACTTTTCTGTACTCGCGACGAGGTGAACAACGTTTTCGTTCGCAGAGAAGCAGGAAAGGGTTACGAGGACGCGCCGAGTGTGCTTCTTCAAGGTCATACCGATATGGTCTGCGAGAAAAACGCCTCGACCGTTCACGATTTTACAAAGGATCCCTTGAAGCTCAGAGTGAAGGACGGATTTCTCTCGGCCCACGGCACCACGCTCGGAGCGGACGACGGAGTTGCAGTCGCTATGATGCTCGCGCTGCTCGAGCTCGACGAGGATATGCCGATGCTCGAATGTCTTTTTACCGTCAGTGAGGAAACCTCGCTTCTCGGCGCGGAGGCGTTTGACTACTCGGTAGTAAGATCGCGCAAAATGATAAATATGGACTCTGAGGGAGAGGGCGTTGCGATCGTTTCCTCGGCAGGAGGAGCGGATATTTGCTATACGCTCGCGACCGACAGAGTAAAATGCCCCGATAGACCGATAAAGATCACGGTCACAGGACTTATGGGCGGACATTCGGGAACGGATATTTCGACCTGCCGAATGAACGCTAACCGCGTGATGGGAAGAGTCCTTGCAAGACTTTACGCTAAAAAGCCGTTTAATCTCGTTTCAATAAAGGGCGGAAATATGAAGAACGCCATCGCGCGCGAGTGTGTTGCCGAGATCTCGGTGATCGACCGCACAGAGGTTGAAAACGAGCTTGAAATTATCAGACGCGAGATAGCAGACGAGGTCTGCAAAGAGGATAAGGGAATTAAAATTTACCTTGATAAAGGCAAAATAAGCGAAAATATGCTTACTTATAAGGATACCTCAAAGCTTGTCGACCTGCTCACTCTTACGCCAAACGGAGTATACGCGATGTCCCCCGATTTCGAAGGACTTGTCCGCACCTCGTGCAACTGCGGAGTCGTCGAGTGCGACGAAAGCGAGATAAAGGTTTGGATTAAGACGAGATCCTCGTCAAATTCCGAGCACGATGCGCTTCTCGGTGTGCTCGCAAGATTTGCAGAGGCGATCGGAGTGACGAGCGAGATAAGCGGAATATACGAGTCTTGGGATTACTGCAAGGATTCAAAGCTCGCGTGCGAGTTTGTTGACGCTTACAAAAAGCTCTTTCCCGACTCGCCCATCGAGCCGAGAACGGCGGCGATTCACGCCGGACTTGAATGCGGAACGATAATTTCGCGCCTCGGCGGTTGTGACACTATCGCGATCGGCCCTGATGTTTTCGATATTCACTCACCCGACGAACGACTTGATCTTGCGAGCATGGAGCGTTTCTGGAAACTCGTGCTCTATATGATAAAAGCTTGAAAGGAGAAGCAAAATGCAAATTACACTTGTTGGCGGAGGCTCGGTCGGAGTTTCCCTTATAGGACAGCTTCAAAGCGAAGGACACGACATCACGGTAATTGATACCGATGCTCGCGTCATCGAGCAGATAAGTAACACCTACGATATTATCGGATACGTCGGAAACGGCGCAACCTTTGACGTTCTGCGCTCAGTGGGCATAGAAAACTGCGATCTTCTTATAGCTACGGCGGATTCGGACGAGCTTAACCTTCTTTGTTGCCTTGCCGCGCATAAGCTCGGAGCGAAGAATACTATCGCGAGAGTCAGAAATCCCGAATATGCGGGACAGCTTTACGAGCTCAAAAACGATTTCGGACTTTCAATGACTATAAATCCCGAACGCGCGGCGGCGTCCGAGATCGCAAGAGTGCTCAGATTCCCGTCTGCGACAGGCGTTGAGATTTTTGCAAGAGGAAGAGCAGAGCTCGTTTCCTGCCGCGTTCCCAAGGGCAATTTGCTCGTTGGTAAAAAGCTTATGGAGCTTTCCTCGCTCGGTATTACCGTACTTATATGCAGTGTTGAAAGAAACGGCGAGGTCTTTATCCCCGGCGGTACTTTCGAAATAAACGAGGGCGACAACCTCTATTTCACAGGCGCGCCCAAGGATATAAGCAAGGCGTTCAAGAAGGCAGGGCTTTATCTTAACCCCGTAAAAAGCGTTATGATAACAGGAGCAGGCACTATAACTCACTACCTTGCAGAGCTGCTCAGTGGCGACAATATTGACCTTAAAATCGTTGAAAACGACAAGCAACGCGCCGAGGCGATGGCGAAAAAATATCCCAAGGCAGTCGTTTTGCAGGGCGATTCGTCTGACCACGAGCTTCTTGCAGAGGAGGGAATTGACAAGACCGACGCGTTCCTTTCGCTTACCGATCTTGACGAAGGAAATATTCTTTCCGCGCTCTATGCAAACAAAATGCAGGTGAACAAGGTCATAGCAAAGGTTACGAGCGATAACTTTTTCTCGATGTTCAAGGGAAAAGAGCTCGAAACCGTCGTTTCTCCGAAGCTCGTTACGATAAACGAGATACTCAGATACGTCAGAGCTCTCGCGGCGAGCGACAGCGAGGGAAATGCGCTCTCTCTTTACAAGATAGTCGGCGGTAAGGTCGAGGTCCTCGAATTCGAGGCGGATGCCGATATGACCGAGCTTATCGACAAGCCGCTTTATGCGCTCAGTCTTAAAAAGAACATTCTCGTCGCCTGCATAGTCAGAGATAACAAGGCACTCGTGCCGAAGGGCTCGGACTGCATAAAGGCAGGAGATAGCGTTCTTATAGTAAGTGCTTCTCAAAGGATAAACAGTCTTGGCGACATACTCGCCGAGTAAATCAAAAACAAAGAAGAGATAAACGATATGAACAGAAAAATGATAGCGTATCTCTTGGGACGCGTCTTTCTTGCCGAGTTTTTCCTGATGATACCCTCGGTCGCCGTCGGACTCATCTACTCGGAAAAGGCAACGCTTTCCTTTGCGATACCAATGCTTGTACTATTACTCGCCGGAATTACTATCGGACTTAAAAAGCCGAAGAATACGGTAATATACGTGCGCGAGGGCTTCTTCGTGGTCGCGGCGGCGTGGATATTTATGTCACTTATCGGAGCGATTCCGTTTTACATAAGCAGCCTTGAATCCTTCGGCGGCGTTTCCCAGTTTTCATCGATCTGGGACTGCATTTTTGAGATGGTATCCGGATTTACTACTACGGGTGCGACCATCTGTATCGATCCGGGCGCGCTTCCCAAATGTCTGCTTTTCTGGCGAAGCTTTTCGCACTGGGTAGGCGGAATGGGAGTTCTGGTGTTCGTGCTTGCTATAATGCCGATGTCAGACTCGATGCATCTTATGAAGGCGGAGGTTCCCGGCCCGGTCGTAGGAAAGCTCGTACCGCGTATGCGCCAGACGGCGATAATACTGTATGCAGTTTATGCCGTACTTACGGCAATTCTTGCAGTGCTTCTCCTGCTTGGAGATATGCCGCTTTTCGATGCTCTCTGTAATGCATTCGGAACTGCGGGAACAGGCGGATTTGCAGTTCGCAGTGAAGGAATATCCTTCTACGACAGCGCGTATATCGAAATGGTTCTCGCCGTATTTATGGTGATCTTCGGAATAAATTTCAACCTTTTCTATCTCATTCTCATAAAAAGAATAAGAGATGTGTTCAAAAGCGAGGAGCTTAGAGTCTATCTTGCCATCGTCGGCGTGACGACTCTGCTTATCGCCGCGAATATCTACCATATTTACTCAGACGCCGCGACATCTCTCAGACACGCGTTTTTTCAGGTTGCGGCTCTTATCTCGACAACTGGATACGGAACGGTCGATTTTGCGCTTCTCTGGCCGTCCTTCGCACAAGCTCTGCTCGTTATGCTCATAATACTCGGTGGAATGGCAGGCTCTACTGCGGGTGGACTTAAAATAAGCCGAATGATGCTTCTTCTCAAAACCTTCGCACAGGAAATGAAGCATCTGCTTCACCCGCGCGCGGTGACTACCGTTCGTCTTGAAGGCACACCCGTAGAAAACTCGATAGTTCGCAGCACGCTCTCCTACTTTGTAATGTATATATTTATCATCGTGATTACGACGATCGTCGTATCGCTCGACGGATTTGATTTCACGACGAATGCAACTGCGGCGCTCACCTGCTTCAACAACGTCGGTCCCGGTCTTGGAATGGTCGGACCTATGGGAAATTTCTCGGCGTACTCGCCGCTTTCCAAGGTGGTGTTCTCGTTTGCAATGCTTCTCGGACGACTTGAAATATTCCCGATAATAGTATTCTTCTCGCCCGGTTCTTGGAAGAAAAATTAAATAAAAAATTCCCTTGCTTCAAACAAGGGAATTTTCTTTTTACGAATACATGGAATTTGTTTTCATATAATCGTAGATCATTTTTCCGTGGTTTTGCTCTTCCTTCTGAATGTGGTTGATCGTATTTCTGATGTTTGTATCGGCAAACTCAAAAACACAGGTGTCGTAAAGATGCGACGCGTGCTTTTCGCCTGCGAGCAGGTCGCTGCAAAGGAAGCAGTCGTCTTTTTTCTCGACAGTTTCCGCAGAATTGTAGGTTGCAGTGAACGTGGTGGGACAGCTCACCGAGCCGCCCGACGAGCTCTGCGACGTGCTTCCCGATTCGATCGAATTAAGAGTATTAAGATGCTCTCTTTCGACCTGTGCTATACAGGAAAACAGGTTTTTGAGCTGCGCGTCGTGAGCACACTCGGAATGACGGGTGTATTTGTCAATACAGAGCTGCTCCTCATCTTTCATGTCTTTCAGTAAATCCTTTTCTTTTTGCGTAAGTTGCATAAAAAATCACCTCACGGATATTATTGCATACTTTTTGCAATTTTATCCATAAGGTGAAAAATTATTTTTTGTTTTTGCCGATACCGAGCTTTTTTCGTATTTTCACAAAATATATGATCGCAAGCCTGCCGAGAAGAATGTCAAACAGGACTGTCGCGGTGTTTGCAAGCAGGAGCATAAGCAGGTATACCCAAAGGGCGTGCTTCATGCCGGGGAAGAACACAAATTTTGCAAGCAGAGTGAGCGCGACGGTTGCGACGCTTGCCGAAATTATTTTTATGCTCCACGAGATCATCGGGCGGTATCTTTCGGATACAAGCTTGATTATCGGATAAATTCCGACGAAGACCGCAAACATCGCCGCGGCAAATTTAGAGGGAGCAAGCATAAATGAGATCGCCGATGTGATAAGCCAGACCGAGCTTGCCGATCTCATTCCGAGCTCGAGCGCCGCCCAGAAAACGGGTAGGGAAGCGAGCGCGGCAAAGGTGAGGTCGAGATCTCCGAGCAGGGAGCCGAGGCAAAGTATCGCGGACGCCAGAGCCGAGAGCAGGGCGCTTAGTACGATGATTTTCGTTTTTTTCATAAATTCATAAGTTCGAGCCGTTTTGCAGGACTCGAAATCTCCGAAATATTATTTGGCACTTTACAGACAACCGATAAGGTCGCCGCCGCACATCTCGCACAAACAGTCTGCACATATCAGATTGGTGCAGAGGTTGCAGAACATATCGTCAGAGCTCGACGAGGTGTTTGCTCTGCGGTATCGGTCGCCGTACGCGTTGCTTCTCATTTTGAGCTCGTTCAGAGCGTTTCTGTACTCCTCGTTGCTTGGATCAAGATAGCAGGCGGTTTCGAAAAGGCGCGTCGCGTCGTAATAATAGCCTCTTTGCATAAGCAGACAGCCTTTGAGGAAATGCCATTCGGCGTTGCGCGCGTTCTTCGGAAGCGCGTCGAGCTTAATGTTTGCCTCGTTGTACTGACCTGAATTTATAAGTATTCTGATCTCTTTGAGCGCCGAGTCGTAGGTTCCGTCCGACGTGTAAGAGGTGTCGTAATATCCTGACGACGACGAACGAGATGACGCGCGTGAGCGCTGGATCTCGTCGTAAGCCTCGTTGATCTCCTTCATTTTCTCCTGAACGAGATCGGCAAGAGGATTATTGACATAGTTGTCAGGGTGATATTTGCGAGCAAGCTCGCGGTATGCTTTTTTTATTTCTTCGTCGGTGGCATCGCGCGATACGCCGAGCACCTTGTACGGATCGTTCATTTAAAAATGTCCTTTCGGTATCCGCTAAGGCGGATTATTTTTTCGTTTTTTCGAAATTTTTTGCAAGTATGCGCGAAATCACGTCGGGCATACCGAGATAAAGCGTGTTCTCAATAATAGCGAGAAGACCTTTGTCGTTTATTTCGAGCAAATTCATCGCTTTTTCGCACTCTTCGAGCTCTATTCGAAGAGAAATTTCGATGTTTTGTTTAAAGCTTTCGGAGTTTTCGAAGTTTGTATCGTCAAGCGACAGAACAAGAGGATTGTAGCTTCCGCTTTTGCGGTCGCGCCCAATATCGTCGAGCGCGTCTGCAATATAGATCCATCGACCGACGTGGTATCCGATCTCGTGCATACACCGCCTGTCGGACTCCTTTTTGATCAGTGAGGAAAAGACCTCTGCAAGGAGATTTCCGAATATTGTCGCGCCCTCGTAAACGCTTTCGCTTTTTTCTTTTTCGCAGAGTGCGAGAGCGTCAAGAGATTTTCTTATGATCTCGTCGGTGTGGGTGAGCCCTGCCTTTAAAACACGCCTTCGCGCACTGCGCGCAAAAATGAGTGCAAGGGAAGAAGAGATGCGCCTAAAAAATCCTTCGTCGCGGTCGTTTTTGTCGTCGAGAAGCTTGTAGTAAACGAGTAGTACCGCGGCGTCGGCGACCGACTGCATAGCATCGCCGCCGTCGAGAACCTTTCTCGCCTTAAAGGGGTGAGCGAGGCATCTCTTTTTTTTGAAGGAAATATTTTCTCTGTCGGTAAAAGCAAGAGCGAAGAGCGAGGGAAGCACGAAATCGTAGCTGAGCGAAAAGGTCATAAACCTGCCGCGCTTTTTTATATGATGGCAAAGTCCGCAGTAAACGCTTTTGTAAAGCTCGTATTCCTTGACACGAAGCTCGCCTGTCAGTGCTTTGACGTATCCGAACATATCCGCGCTCCTCTCTTATATTTACTATAATAATCTATTATATCATATAAAAAGCACAGTTCAATTAAACTTTTTGTAAATTTGTGTGGATTTTTGAGTTAATATACGGTAAATAACTTAAAAACAATAAGCCTCATCAATAAATTTAATAAAATTGTTGTTGACAAAGATAATAATAAATGCTATAATTATATCGTATATGTATTAAAGCTTTGCGCTGAGATGTCTGTTTCACCGCAGGCATAACTCGCGAAAGAAAGGAAACGGTTTCTTTTATAGAAACCACGCTGACTAAAATGAAAAAACTCACGCTGTTACTTATTTTTGCTCTTCTTCTGACGACCGTTCTCGCTTCGTGCAGCGGAAACTACGACGACGGTGCGGTCGATCCCGATGCTATTACGGGAGATGACGAAACAGACGATAAAGAGCAGGACAAGGTAGACGTAAAGTACAACCTTAAATACGAGGGCTATACGTATAATATTTATGACGGAAAAGCGATCGAAATAACCGATTACGATTTCGATTACGTTCCCGAAAATGGTGATGCCGCTCCCGCAAACGAAGATGGCGAAGGCGAGGAGATCGTTCTTATCGATCTCGTAATTCCCGAAAAGATAAACGAAATTTCGGTTACCAAGATCGGCAGGGGCGCGTTTGAAAAGAACAACCTTCTCCGTTCGGTAGTAATTCCCGCAGGCGTTACCGAGATCGCAGACGAGGCGTTCTGGTATAACTACTCGCTCGAAAGCGTAACTCTTCCCGCAGGTCTTACCACACTCGGTAAGAGAGTGTTCAACTATTCTACCGCACTCAAATCGCTCGCAATTCCCGAGGGCGTTACGGTAATTCCCGAGGCTCTTTGCGGAGAGTGCTCGGCTCTTGAAAGCGTTACCTTTGCAGGAAAGATCACCGCTATTGGCGACGGAGCATTCGCTTACTGCACCTCGCTTGCTTCGATCGACCTTGGCGACTCGCTCGTGACTGTCGGTGCAGGCGCGTTCAAGTGGTGCATAAAGCTCACCTCGATAGAGCTTCCCGCAACTGTCGAAACCATCGGCGAATACGCGTTCAATTACTGCGAGATCCTTTCGAGCGTATCCTTTGCTCAGGTAAAAGAGATCGGCGCATACGCCTTTGACTCCTGCATCGCGGTTACTACCGTTAATTTTACCGGAGATGATGCAAGTGCGATCGTTATCGGAGAATACAACGACGTTATAACCGAGGCACTCGGACTTGATGCAGAGTAATTTTAAACTATAATAAAGTCGGGTTTTTCCCGACTTTATTGATTTTTGGAGAAAATTATGAAATATACCGTAAAAGAACCAATCCTTCTTTCTCCCGTTTGTAAGGATATAATCTGGGGCGGAGAGCGTCTTTCGCGCGAGTTCGGTAAGGGCGAAAAGGCAGGGCAGAGAATTGCCGAAACCTGGGAGCTTACCGTCAGAGAGAACGAGGTAAATACCGTGAAGAGCGGAGAAATGAACGGGAAAGCTCTGTGGGAGCTTGAAAACACCGATGATTTTCCGGTTCTTATCAAATTTATAGATGCAAAGTCCGACCTCTCGGTGCAGGTTCATCCGGGCGATGAATATTCGAAAAGATATGAGGGCGATCTCGGCAAGACCGAGATGTGGTACGTCGTCGATGCCGAGGCGGGCGCAAAGCTCGTCTACGGACTTTCCGAGGGCGTCAGCAAAGAGGATTTTGCCAAGGCGGTTGAGGAAAACAGGATAGGCGAGTGTCTTAACTACGTGGACGTTCACCGTGGCGACGTTTTCTTTATCCCTGCGGGCTGTGTCCACGCGATCGGTGGCGGTATTCTTATAGCCGAGATCCAGCAGTCCTCGAACGTGACCTACCGCGTTTACGATTATAACCGCGGCAGAGAGCTTCATATCAAAAAAGCACTCGACGTTATCGAGCTTTATAAAAAAGAGGATATTGACAAGATCAGATATTCATGCGCCGAAAAAACAAGCGAGGATCTGCTTGCAGACTGCGATATTTTCAGAGTCGAGAAGAAGGACTCCTCGTGCGGAGAGATAATCGGAAATTCGGATAAATTCCGCCATATTCTCGTGCTTTCGGGCAAGGGAAGAGTTGGAGAACTCGACGTTTTAGCGGGTAGTAGCGTGCTTCTGCCAATATCCTGCGAGGGCGCAAAGCTTAGCGGCGATTTCGAGTTTCTTTTGACGGTGGTTAAGTGAAAAACAAACCGGACGGCATTGCCGTCCGGTTTACTTTTATTAAAGTTTTTGAAGGTTCTTAGGAAACTTTTTCCAAAAAGTTTCCTAAGCGTTCCCCTTAAACACTCAGCTTTATAGCCTCGCCCGTTCTTGCCGACTCGAATGCCGCTTCCATAACCTTGACGACGCGGAGCGCCTGCTCTGCCGTGATTTTAAGGGGCGCGCCCTCAATGGCGTCAACGAGCTGACGGTAAACCGGATTAAGATTATCCTCAATGCCCTCGGGAGGCGCTACCTCGGTAACGCTTACCGTGGACGGATCGCGCGCGCCCATCGTCTTGGACGGGCCTGCCTTGGTGATCTTGATGTCAGAACTCCATGTGTCCTCGCGGTCCTTGACTTTGACGACACGGCCTGTTCCTTCCCAAGAGTCGATTTGCAGAGTGCCCTCTGTTCCGAGAACGTACCAACGGGGGTGAAGAATAAAGTTGTTGGTCGAGATCTCAACGTATGCGGTCAGTCCGTCCTCAAAGGTAAGAACGAGATGGAAATTGTCGTCAACCTCATCGTAAAGTATCGAATACATCTTGCAGAATACGTTTACTACCTTCGAGGGGTTCATATACATAAGCTGGTCGATCAGGTGAACGCCCCAGTCGTACATCATTCCGCCGCCGAGTGCTTTAGTACGGCGCCAACCCTCGGGCATACCGCGCGAGCCCTCGACTCTCGTTTCGATAACGTAGGGCTTTCCGATAATGCCGCTCTCGAGGGCGCTTCGCATAGCCACAAAATCCTTGTTTACGCGGCGGTTCTGGTCGATAGTGAAGATCTTGCCGGTTTCCTTGGCTACCGCCATTATCTCTTCAAGCTCGCCCGAGGTGAGCGTTACCGGCTTTTCACAAAGAACGTGCTTGCCTGCGCGAAGAGCTCTTATGCAAAGCTCCTTGTGAACCTCGTTCGTCGCCGCAACGAGAACTATATCTACCTCGGGATCGGCGAATATCTCCTCGTTTGAAGTGTAAACGTAAAGTCCCTTTTCACGCGCCGCCTCGCGTCTGTCCTCTTTGAGATCGTAAATACCCTTGATCTTAACTCTCACCTCGCCCTTGGAGAGCTGGGTGAAGTGGTGACCTGCCATTCCGCCGAAGCCGATTATGGCGAGGTTGTAAATTTTACTGTTTTCCATAATTTAAAACTTGTGGGGCGCTGCTCACAGCGAGCTTACGCCCACCACATTTCTCCTGCCTTTTCCGTAATAAGTACGTTTTTAAGGAAAGAAATTGCTTTTTCAAGACCTTCCTTGGGTGACATAAGAGCGTCCTCGTGCTCGATGCTGATAGCGCCGTCGTATCCAACGGTTTTAAGCGCACTGATGATGGCGTTCCATTCGAGCTGAGAATGTCCGTATCCGACCGTGCGGAATACCCACGAACGGTTGAGAATGTCGCCGTACGATTTGTAATCGAGAACTCCGTTGACCTCGGTATTTCTCTTGTCGATGGCGGTATCCTTGGCGTGGAAATGATGTATCGCGCCTTCGAGTGCCTTGATAGCCTCGACGGGATTTATGCCCTGCCAGAAAAGGTGGCTGGGGTCGAAGTTTGCGCCGATGATGTCACCGACCTCTGCGCGCAGGCGCAGGAGCGTTTCGGGGTTGTAAACCACGAACGAGGGGTGCATCTCAAACGCGATCTTCGTAATGTTATGCTCTTTTGCGAAAGCGGCGGTCTTTTTCCAGTAGGGAATGACCTTTTCCTTCCACTGCCACTCGACGATTTTGAGGTTGTCGTCCGGCCAAGCGCAGACTACCCAGTTAGGGTAAAGCGAGTTTTCGCAGTCGCCGGGACAACCGGAAAATCCGATAACGGTATCTACACCGAGAGCCTCTGCAACGAGGATGGCGTCTTTAAATTCACTGTCGAACTTATCTGCGATAGCCTTCTGGGGGTGAAGAGGGTTTCCGTGACAGCTGATAGCAGAGATCTGCATATCGTACTTCGCGAGAAGCGCCTTGTACGCCTCAAGCTTGGCACTGTCGCCAAGAAGCTCGCGAGCGTTCAGATGAGCGTTTCCGGGATAGCCGCCTGCTCCGATCTCGATAGTGTGTACGTCGAGCGAAGCGAGATATTTGAGAGCGTCCTCGAACTCAAACTGAGCGAGAACGGGGTTCATTACACCGAGTTTCATATCTTAAATTCCTTTCAAAATTACAGACCGAGAGTTCTGAGGTAAGCGCGGCTTCTTGCTGCTGCTTCGAGCGAGGGGGTGTCGTACGACTGGTCCTGCTCAACTATGATATACTCAACGTCGGTCTTTTCAAGAGCTTTGAGGATAGCGGGGAAATCCTGAATTCCTTCTCCGAGAGGACGGAACTCAAATCCGGTTTCCTCTCTCGATCTGCCGCCCTGAGGCTTGCCGCTGTTGTCAACGAGCGCGTAAACAGGACCGCCGCCGAGCTTCTTGCAGGTGAAATCCTTAAAATGGATAATGCCCATTCTGTCGGCATATTTAACGAGATACTCTGCGGGATTAAGACCGGCATAGTGTACCCAGCAGAGGTCAAGCTCGGGATCGATCTCGCCCTTGCCGAATACCTCGTAAAGAATATCGAGAAGATACTTTCCCTCAAAGGTGTTGAATTCGAAATCGTGGTTGTGATAGCACATCTGAATTCCGTTGTCCGAGAGAAGCTTTGAAACCTGTGCAAACTCCTTGACGGTGTTGTCCCAGCCCTCTGTTCCTGCGAGCTTCGATTTGTCATACCACGGTACTGCCGAATATTTTACGCCGAGAGTTTTCATATAGTCTGCCGCTTCCTGACCTTTTTCAAGGTAGAGATCGACCTTCTGGTGGACCGAGATAGCGGTGAGTCCGATTTCGTCGAGCATGGCGCGCAGATCCTCTGCACTGTAATCGAAGTATCCTGCGAACTCAACGTAGTCGTATCCTATTTCCTTTACCTTTTGAAGCGTAGCTTTAACGTCCTTTGCCATTTCGTCGCGTACACTGTAAAGCTGTAAGCCTATCTTATAATTTTTCAAAATAATTACCTTCTTTCTATATTGTGAGTACGCCTCGAAGCGCAAAGCGCTTCGAGGCAAAATTTGTTATGCGCTTTGTTTAGATCTCGGGGATAACGACCTCAACCTCGTGTCCGCATTTCGAGGACTTGACGATGTGGTCGATAATAGCCTGATTGTAGAGGATCTCGCTCGAAGGAACGGGAGCCTTTCCGCCGCTCTTGATAGCGTCAAAGAAGGAACGGAGCTTGTGATAGAACTCGCCCTCCTTGGGAGCTGCCTGCATCGGGATCTCGGTAGCAACGCCGACGCCGGTGCCTTCGACGTTGTGGTAAATTTTAAGAGGTCCGCCGATAGTTCCGTTCCAGCATTCGGTCGAAGGAATACGGAGCGATCCCTTTGTACCCATAATAATAGTGTCACCGGGAGTGTCGAGGTGCATAGCCCAAGCAATACGGAAGTCAAGGATTATGCCGCCTTCAAGACGGATAAGACCGCCTGCGAAGTCGTCAACCTCGAAGATGTCTGCATATTCTGCCGGCTTGTTCTGAGTGGTCCAGTATTCGGGATCCTTTCCGAAATAGTCGGTGGTAAAGCCCGAAACGGTAAGAGGCTTCGGATAACCGAGAGCGTTAAGCACCATATCGAGTGAGTAGCAACCGATGTCTGCCATAGCGCCGATACCTGCGGTTTTATCCTCAATAAAGGTGGTACCGAAGGGAGTAGGAATACCTCTGCGGCGTCCGCCACCGGTCTGAATATAGTAGATCTTGCCGAGCTGTCCCGACTGAACGATCTTCTTTATGAGCTGCATATTGGGGTTAAATCTGGGCTGGAAGCCGATAGAGAGGATCTTTCCGCTCTTCTTCTCGGCTCTGATGCACTCAACCGCTTCCTCGGTGGTTACGGTGAAGGGCTTTTCGAGCATAACGTGTACGCCGTGCTCGAGAGCGTCGATAGCACAGGGAGCGTGCTGACGGTTGTAGGTGCAGATGCAGACCGCGTCAAGCTCTTCTGCTTCGAGCATCTCGTGTCCGCTGAGGTAGCATCTTGCTTCCTCTTTACCGAACTTCTTCATAAACTTTTCTGCTTTGCCGGGAATGAGGTCTGCGCCCGCAACGACCTCAACGTCGGGCATTTTGAGGAGCTGAGCCATATGAGCCTCTGCTATCCAACCCGTTCCGATAATTCCGACTTTAAGCTTTTTGCTCGCGTCGATGGTAACAACGGTCTGATCTTCTTTAAATGCATCAAGAATGTTTGCCATAAGTAAATTCTCCTTGAAAATAAAATTTATTTTTAACTTTGCTTGATATTGACAAGTCGTAAAGCATTTGATATAATCAAAATGTCAATATCGTACTAATGTAATTATAAGCCATACCTCAAAGCAGTTCTACAATAATTTTGACCTAAATTTACACAAAATTGACATTGATGCGCTTTTACTGCCTAAAAAGGAGGTCGAACTTGATGAAAAATGAAATAGTTGCGGCGAGTCTTCCCAATACGCCCGTGCATATAAGCTATCAAAAAAGCAAAAAGAACTACCTCTGTAAGGTGCATCTGCACGACGAAATAGAGCTCCTTCGCGTTGTGAGCGGCAGACTCAAATGCGTCGTTGGCGAGGAAGAGTATTTCGCCACCGAGGGAGAGGTCATATTCGTCAACTCGCGAGTTCCGCATCTCGTGACTGTCGCGGAAGGGGCTACCGAGCAGATACTCGTTCAGTACAGAATAGATAACTATATTGACAACTCCATAAGCAAGATAGGAACGGTACTTGCACGTTTTTCAGAATATACCGACAGACAGTGCTTCGTTGTGCAGAACTGTCCCGAGCTCTGCGAGAGTATCGACGTTATGTATAAGGAGTTCGCCGGCAAAAAGATCGGATACGAGGAGTACGTCAAATCCTGCATATACTCTACGATAGCCTATCTCAGTAGATATAAAGTAATAGAAAACAACAACAGGATACTCGCAAGTCCGGGCATCGTCCGTATTATGCCCGCACTTGAATATATTGATGAAAATTATGCAAGAGAGATATCGCTTGAAGAAATAAGCGGAGTTTTAAATATAAATCCCTCTTATTTCTGCCGTCTTTTCAAGACCGCGACCGGATCGAGCTTCTGTGAATATCTCAATTTCGTTCGGATAAGTAAGTCCGAGAAGCTCTTTAAGATGAGCGAAAAGAGCATTATGGAGATCGCGCTCGACGTCGGATTTTCGTCGGTCACGTATTTTAACAGGATATTCCGCAAGGTCAAGGGCTGTACGCCGAGCGTTTACCGCAAGGCTATAAACGCCGAGTCTATGTAAAAAAGGGGACAGACTATGGACATTAAAAACAAAAAACTGTTCCTTCTTGATATGGACGGAACTTTGTATCTCGGAAATAAACTTTTTGATAAGGTCACCGAATTCCTTGCGCTTGTAAAGGAGCGCGGCGGACGGTATATGTTTTTGACGAACAATTCGTCGAAAAGCGCGGACGCCTACGTCGAAAAGCTCGGAAAGCTCGGAATAAAAGCAGAGCCGAGAGATTTTTTCTCCTCTACCGAGGCGACGGCTGCCTATCTTCTTAAAAACGGATATAAGGACAAGCGCATATACGCTTTCGGAACAGAGTCCTTTAAAAGGCAGCTTGCCGAGGCGGGACTTAACGTGACGGGCGAGTACGAAAAGGGAATACCCGTACTGCTATGCGGCTTTGATACCGAGCTTACCTTCAAAAAGCTGGATGACGCGTCAAGACTTCTTTCTGAGGGCGCGGAGTTTATAGCAACGCACCCCGACTGGGTGTGTCCGACCGAATACGGCTACGTGCCCGACTGCGGCTCGGTCTGTCAGATGCTTACACTCGCTACCGGAAAAACGCCGACGGTCATAGGCAAGCCGAAGCCCGAAATGGTATATGCGGCAATCGAGGCCTGCAAGGCTCTTCCCGAAGAAAGTGTTATGATAGGCGACCGGATTTATACCGATATTGCCTGCGGTGTGAACGCGGGCATTGATACCGTCCTCGTGCTTTCGGGTGAAACGACTGCCGAGGAAGCCGAAAAAAGTGATATTAAGCCGACTGTTATAACCGAAAACATCGGTGTAATATATGATAAATACCTGCGAAAGGAAATTCTCTGAAAATGAAGCTTAACACAAAAAGAACCGTTATAGTCGGATTTGCCTTTATGGCAATATGCGGCTTCTGGCAGCTCTACGATGCTGTCGTGCCTCTGCTCCTTAAATACACGTTCGGTATAAATAACGAGGTGTTTTCGGGCGGAGTAATGGCGCTTGATAACATTTTTGCGCTCTTTATGCTTCCAATCTTCGGCGCTCTTTCAGACAGAACGCACACAAAGATAGGTAAGCGTATGCCCTACATAGTATTTGGAACTATGGCGGCAGTCGTCTTTATGATGCTTATGCCGTTTGCCGCAAACCACGAGAACCTGATTCTGTTCATCGCGGCGCTCTTCCTTGCGCTTGTTGCAATGAGCACCTTCCGTTCTCCCGCCGTTTCGCTTATGCCCGACGTTACTCCCAAGCCGCTTCGCTCGAAGGGTAACGCCATAATAAACCTGCTCGGCTCGGTCGGCGGACTTATCACGCTTGTACTTATTATGATATTCGATACCTCGAAATACACCTATGTCTGTCCGGACGGACATACCGTCGATAATCTCGGAAGCGGAGTGCAGAACGTTTTCTGTTCTTCCTGCGAGCAGACATATTTCGGAGTAAACGACAGCTTCACGAGAATAAATCCCGATTATACGGCAGTTTTTGCAATACTCGGCGTTATAATGATACTCTCGGTCGTAGTTCTTCTCCTTTTCGTTAAGGAAAACAAGTTCGTTGCCGAAAGAGAACAGTTCGAGCGCGCACACGGTATCGCCGACGAAGAGCCTACCGATGAAAACGCAGGCAAAAAGATGCCGAAAGACGTGCTCAGAAGCCTTATATTTATGCTTCTTTCGGTAGCGTTCTGGTATATGGGATATAACGCGGTCACCTCCGCGCTTTCGAGATATTCGGTAGAGGTATGGCAGCTTACCGACTCGACGACGGCTATCTGTCTTATGATAGCTATGGGCGTTGCGCTCTTCTCGTTCGTTCCGATCGGTATCATTTCAAGTAAGATCGGACGTAAAAAGACGATACTCTTCGGAGTTGCTCTTCTTGCTATCTGCTTCCTTATCGCAGGATTTTGTAAATTTGAGTGGTATATAAATATCGTTTTCGCACTCGTCGGAATCGCGTGGGCGTCGATAAACGTAAACTCCTTCCCGATGGTCGTTGAGATGAGCCGCGGAAGCGATATTGGAAAATACACGGGATATTACTACGCCTTCTCGATGGCGGCACAGGTAATAACTCCCGTACTTTCGGGCGTTTTCCTGAATATAAGCTACAAGCTTCTTTTCCCGTACGCCGCTCTTTGTGTGGCAATTTCCTTCGTTACCATGCTTTGTGTAAAGCACGGCGATAGCCGTCCCGATGCAAAGCAGACCGCGCTTGAAGCTCTTGCCGGAGGCGAGGACTGATGCCCTTTTTGGGAGCAGCTATCGCTCTGCTTGTGACCGTGCTTCTCTTCGTTCTCGCAATAAAGCCGACGTCCCGAAAGCACGCTCTGACCGATGAGATAAAAAAGTACCGCTACGCTCACAGAGGCTTCTTTTCAAGCGAAAAAAATATCCCCGAAAACTCACTTGCCGCATTCAAAGCGGCGATAGATAACGGCTACGGCTTCGAGCTTGACGTTCATCTTACCGCAGATAAAAAGCTTGCGGTCATACACGATCCGAACCTTCTCAGAACCGCAGGCGTTGATATTTGTGTTTCAAAGGCAACTTACGGCGAGATATCGTCTTATAAGCTCGAAGGAAGCGGCGAAAGGATACCGCTTTTTGAAGACGTCCTCGCACTGAACGCGGGCAAGGTTCCTATGATAGTCGAGATCAAGACCGACGACGGGAATGCGAGCGAGATCGCGGCCAAGGTGATAGAGGCGCTCGAAGGATATAGCGGAGTCTACTGTATCGAATCCTTTTATCCCGACGTTCTGCTTGCACTCAAAAAGATCGCTCCCGACGTAATGCGCGGTCAGCTTTCCTGTGACGTTCGCAGAACGGATAAGAGTTTTTCGAAAATAAAAAACTTCGTGCTTAAAAATCTGCTCACGAATTTCCTTACAAAGCCCGATTTTATTGCATACGCGCACGAGGATCGCGAGTGCTTCTCGTTCTCGCTCTGCCGCTCGCTTTACTCGCCCACTGAGTTTCTCTGGACGGTAAAGGACAAAACGACGCTTGAAAAAGCTGAAAGCGTCGGCGCGGGTGTAATATTTGACGGATTTGATCCAAGCGAAAAGTAAATTACCCGAAAAATCTGCCTTTTGGCAGATTTTTTTATTAAAACGGGGTATAAAAACGAAAAAACGCGGCTAAAAGGATTTGACAAAACACTCCCGATATGATATAATCGTATAAGATGGCGAAAAAGCCCAAAACGTAACGTAATGCCGAGAACGCCGAAAACAGGAGCGTTTTCGGAGAAAGGACGATCATATTATGAAAAGATTTATTTCCATAATTCTGACGATACTTATAGTTTCGCAGTCCTTCGTTTCGCTGAGCTTTGCTACCGAGCAGACCGAGGATACCGTGCAGACGGTGACCGAGGGGAGCACGACAGATGAGAATGTTTTCGTCCCTATGGAGCTCAGCTCCTTCGGACTTGAAATGATAAAATCCTTTGAGGGCTTCAATGAATTTGCATACTGGGATTACAGTCAGTGGACGATAGGCTACGGAACGAGCTGCGGAGAAAACGAATATCCGAACGGAATTACCGAGATAGAGGCGACCGCTCTTATGAAGAGCAGAATGCCGAAATACGTAAACGCGGTAAATAATTTTATCAAAAACTACGGAATTACCTTAAATCAGAATCAGTTTGACGCGCTCGTCAGTCTTTCGTACAACTGCGGTCAGTATATCTGGAATCAGTCACTTGATGATTTTGCGGTCAAAAAGGTGCTTATAGAAGGAAACTGGACCGAGGCTAAGATAACCGATGCTTTTCTCAAACGAGTTACCGCAGGCGGACAGATCCTCGATGCGCTCGTGGCGCGCAGAACTAGAGAGGCGAAGCTCTTTAACAGTAGTATAAATCTGCAAGATCCCGCACTTAAATATTATTTCGTTTCGGTAGATTCAAGCGAGCTTAACGTTCGTCCGACCGCATCTACCGCTCAGAAGCCGATAGGATCGATCGAAAATACGGTCATAATTCCGGTTACACAGATCTCGGGCAACGGTAAATGGGCGTATACCCCGTACGGTGCGTATTTCGGTTGGGTAAGCACCTCTTACATAATTCCTCTTGAAGAGGCAGTCGTTCTCGGCAGCGATATGATCGACGGACAGGGCGTAAAATATACCTACGGGACAAGCTATAAGACGATAATCGCAGGCGTTCCGGGCGCGGATAAGGGAAGCGCTCTTTACGACGGACTGGGCGACGGAAACGTATATCTCGGAAGATATATAAAGTCGGGAGATTACGTTTATCAGCTTTCTGCTATCGCAGACGGCGCGTTTTACGGAAATACACATCTGAAAACGATATATATTCCGAATACGGTAAAAAGTATAGCCGAAAATGCTTTTACAAACTCTTCTCTTGAAATGATATATTGCTCGGCGACCTCGTATGCCGCGACATACGCGGAAAGCCACGGAATTCCTCATATGGAATACGCCTGCCGAAACGGACACAAGTACGATAACGCGATATGGAAGGTCATAAGAGAGGTAAACTGCACTCAGGACGGACTCGAAGGACTCTGCTGCGATAACTGCGGCTTTGTCAGTGAGAGCCGCGTATATAAGACAAAGCTCGGACATAGCTATTCTTCCGACAAAAAGACGGTAAGCGAGCTTTCCTGCACAACCGACTACGTTGTCGGCAAGATCTGCTCAAACTGCGGAGATGCAAGCGAAACCGAGATAGTTCAAAAATCCCCCGGACATGCCTACGAGGCGGGAAAATTCGTAACCGTAACCCCGACGCTCTGCACGACGGACGGACTCGAAGCGATAATCTGCTCGGTATGTCAGGTTCACGTCGAGGAAAGGGTTGTGACCGCTCCCGGACACACCTCCGGAGCGTGGGAAACAATATCTACCGTTTCCTGTACTACCGATGGAGTGATGATAAAGAGATGTACGGTATGTGCCGAGATGGTTAATGAATCGATAACCCCGGCTCGCCATACCTACGACGAGAATAATTGGCAGACCGTTACCGAGCCGACCTGCACGAAAAAGGGCGAGAGCGCCGTGCTTTGCGTGGCTTGCTCGGCTAAGGTGAAAACACAGGCGATAGCGGCAAAAGGTCATAATTACGGCGAGTGGTATACAAAAACCGAGTCGACCTATCTCAAAAAGGGAACTCTTCGCAGGGACTGCGACAGATGCACCTCGTACGAAACTAAGAGCATCGCGGTTCTCAAAACCGAGATAGTTACCGAAAGCTTAAAGCTTAATAGCTCGCTCAAAACGGTCGAGGGAATAGTGGTCGAAACCAAGGCTTCGGATATTCTCGCGAAGATCGAAAACTCTCACGACGTAAGGATCATAGATAAAAACGGAAATACGCTTTCGCCCGACGATTTCGTCGGAACGGGTTCAACGCTCGTTCTCTTTGAGGGAAACAAAACCCTGCTTTCCTACTCCTTTACTATAAAGGGAGATGCGGACGGCGACGGACTTGCGAGCGATTGGGACTGTATCCTGCTCGGCAGATACCTTGCGGGTTGGGAGGTCGATATTTTCACAGAGGCTCTCGATTTTGACAAAAACGGCGTGGTAAACGATTGGGACGAAATCCTTTTCAGTCGCTATCTTGCAAGCTGGGACGTTAAGCTTTGGTAAAAATTTTCCGATAATTTCAAGAAAATTTCTCTAATAAGTTGACAAAACCGCAAAAAGGCTATATAATTAAAAAGTTATAAAAGATATATAAAGAAAGGCATCTGAAATGGCAAAGGACAATAAGAAGGCGGTATCCGAAATTACCGCGATGGACGTCGATTTCGCACAGTGGTACACCGACGTCGTTAAAAAGGCAGAACTCGTAGATTATTCGGGCGTTAAGGGCTGTATGATAATCCGTCCCTACGGTTACGCTATCTGGGAAAATATCCAGAGCGATCTCGACCGTCGCTTCAAGGAGCTCGGACACGAGAACGTATATATGCCGATGTTTATTCCCGAAAGTCTGCTTCAAAAGGAAAAGGATCACGTTGCGGGATTTGCTCCCGAATGCGCGATAGTTACTATCGGAGGACAGAACACTCTTTCCGAGCGTCTTATCGTCCGTCCGACCTCTGAAACCCTTTTCTGCGATCACTATAAGAATATAATTCATTCCTACCGCGACCTGCCCAAGCTTTACAATCAGTGGTGCAGTGTTGTAAGATGGGAAAAGACCACACGCCCCTTCCTTCGTACCTCGGAATTCCTCTGGCAGGAGGGACACACGATGCACGAGAGCGAGGCGGAGGCAAGAGAAGAAACCCTAAGAATGCTCAAATGCTACGAGGATTTTTACAGAGAAACCCTCGCTATTCCCGCAGTCTGCGGTAAAAAGACCGATAAGGAAAAGTTCGCAGGCGCGGTCGAAACCTATACTATCGAGCCTATGATGCACAACGGCGTTGCGCTTCAAGGCGGAACCTCGCACTATTTCGGCGACGGCTTCGCAAAAGCCTTCGATATAACCTTTACCGACAAAGAAAACAAGATACGCTATCCTCATCAGACCTCGTGGGGTGTTTCTACGAGAATGATCGGCGCTATTATTATGACTCACGGTGACGACAACGGACTTATCCTTCCCCCGAAGGTCGCTCCCGTTCAGGTCGCTATGATTCCGATCGCTCAACACAAGGAGGGCGTTCTCGAAAAGGCAGACGAGATAAAGAGATTACTCGCTAAAAATTACAGAGTCAAGCTTGACGATTCGGATAACAGCGCAGGCTGGAAGTTCAGTGAGTACGAGATGAAGGGTGTTCCCGTTCGTCTTGAAATCGGACCGAGAGATATTGAAAACAATTCCTGCGTTCTCGTTTCGAGAGTTACCGGTGAAAAGACCTTCGTTTCGCTTGATAATATCGTCGAAGAGGTCGGCAAGATGCTCGATAAGGTTCACGAGGAGCTTTATAACAGAGCACTTGAAAACCTCAAAACCAAGCTTTCCACGGCGTACAGCTACGAGGAGTTCCTTGATATTGCCGAGAATAAGCCCGGATTTATCCGCGCCATGTGGTGCGGCGACTCCGAGTGTGAGGATAAGCTTAAAGACGTTACCGGCGGCGTAAAATCGAGATGTATTCCTTTCGAGGAAGAAACCCTGTCCGACACCTGTGTATGCTGCGGCAAGAAGGCAAAGCATATGGTCGTTTGGGGCAGACAGTATTAAAATAAAATTCATATATAAAAGAGGAGAAAATATTGCGTTTTCTCCTTTTTTGTGTTATAATATATTCGTTACTTTAAATTTCGGTGTTTTTTCATCGAAAATACACCTTTGTAAGGTATTATATTAAAAACTGATGGCGGTGTGCTTATGAAAGGCTTTAAAATATCTCTTAAAAAGATGATCTCCTTGCTTCTCGTAATCGTGACGCTCACTCTATCGCTCGCTTCGTGTGCAGGTGAGTCGGCGTACGATATTGCCGTCCGTAACGGCTTTGAGGGAAGCGAAGCGCAGTGGCTCGAAAGCCTGAAAGGCGAAAACGGCAAGGACGGCTCTGACGGAAAAGACGGAGTCGACGGGCAAAACGGCAAGGACGGCGAGAACGGTAAGGACGGAGAAAACGGCAAAGACGGTACCTCGTACGGAAGCGATGCATCGATGGCTGCCTCTCTTGCGATCCGCTCGGCGGTTAGTATTTTCGCTACGTTCGAGCAAAAGCAGTACGTCGGACAGGGAAGAGAGCCGATCATCAGTGAGTTTTCGGGCTCGGGAGCAGGCGTCGTTTATAAGCTCGACAAGGAGCGCGGAGATGCCTACATAATAACCAATTATCACGTTGTTTACGATGCAGACTGCATATCCGAAAACGGAATAAGCAAGAAAATAGAGCTTTATCTTTACGGACTCCACTATAACGAAATGCGAATAGACGCGACCTTCGTCGGCGGCAGTATGACACACGATCTTGCGGTACTCAAAGTCGAGGGAAGTGATGTGATAAAGAGCGCAAACGTTACAGAGATAACGCTTGCAAACTCGGATAATGTGGCGGCGGGAGAGCTTGCCGTTGCAATCGGAAATCCCGAAAGTGACGGAATATCTGTTACGTCGGGTGTCGTTAGCGTTGACTCGGAATACGTTAAAATGAAGGCGACGAGCGGCGTGGGAAATACCGAGATGCGCCTTATGCGTATTGATACTCCCGTAAACCACGGAAACAGCGGCGGCGGACTCTTTGACCGAAACGGACATCTTATCGGCATCGTGAACGCCAAGCTTGAATCTGGTGAAATAGAAAATATCGGATATGCGATTCCGTCGAATATTGCTTACAGTGTTGCAGAAAACGTGATAAGCAACTATGAAAACAAAGGGAAAAGCGGAGTTTATAAGGCCACGCTCGGTGTTCTCTTGAAGGCGCAGGATTTTTGTTCTGTCTTTGATAAGGAAAATATGAAGACAGTGATACAGGAAAAGGTGACCGTATCCGAGGTCACATCCGGTTCTGCATCTGACGGAAAGCTTTTGGTCGGCGACGTTATTATCGCGGTGTCCTGCAACGGAGTCAGTCGCGAGGTAAACAGACGCTTTACCGTTATCGACTTTATTCTGTCGCTTTCCGAGGGTGACGAGGTCACCTTCAAGGTCGAGCGCGGCGGCGAAACGCTTGACGTTTCGATCTCGCTTACCTCTTCGCTCTTTACGCGCGTTTCTTGACAAATACACCGTGAGGTGGTAGAATATTATATATTATCTGACGGGCAAGGGCTTTGCCTGTCAATATAAAGGAGGCAGTTATGAAAAAAATATTAAAGATCTCGGCACTATTTCTCGTTATCGCTTCTTTGACTGTTTTTGCATTTTCCTGTACCGCGCCTGAGGATAGCACTGTTCCGGGCGACGGAAATCTTCCTGAGCCCTCAAATGATCCCGTAAACATCACGCTTTCTGAAAACACCATATCGGCGGACAATACGTCCGGACTCACGGTATCAGGCAGTGTTCTGACGGTAAACGCGCCCGGCACCTATAAGCTCAGCGGTAAGCTTACCGACGGACAGATAATAGTGGACACTCTCAGTAAAGGCGACGTTTTCCTCGTTCTTTCGGGAGTTGATATTCACTGCTCAAACAACGCCCCGATATACTGCAAGCAGGCGAAAAATCTTTATATAGTTCTTGAAAAGGATACTACAAACCTCGTTTCGGACGGGGGCAGTTATATTCTTCCCGTCGGCGAGGACGAACCCGATGCGGCTATTTTCTCAAAGGACGACCTCTTTATTATGGGAGAGGGCTCTCTGACGGTTACCGCAAATTATAACGACGGCATAACCGGAAAGGACGACGTCAATATCGAAAGCGGAAATATTACCGTAACTGCGGCAAATCACGGAATTAAAGGTAAGGATTCGCTCGAGGTCAAGGGCGGAAGCGTTACCGTTACCGCCGCCGGCGACGGACTTAAATCTACTCAGGATAACGATGCAACGCTCGGCTTTGTGGAGATCAAGGCTGGAAGCGTTAAGATCACCGCAGGCGACGAGGGAATTCAGGCTTATACGAACGTTATCATTTCGGGCGGAGATATTTCGATCAGCAGTGTTGACTCGGCAGTAAAGGCAGAGCAGGTGATCGATCTTCAAGGCGGAAAGATCACGGTCGAGAGCTATGACAACAGTCCGTTCTCGGCACTTAAAGTCGAGCCCTCGGATAATGTCCAGGTCACGGTCAACGGAAACAAATTTGAATTTTAAAATGATAACCCGTCGGAATTTCCGACGGGTTTTTCTTCTTGACATAATACGCCGCGTGTGTTAAAATGTATTATAGATCAAAACAGGAGATTTTAAAATGAAAGATAAGCTTCACGTCCTCGTGATACCGACATGGTTTCCGAGCGAAAGAGATAAGATAACCGGCACATATCATCAGACCTTTTGCCGCGCGCTGAGCGAAAGCGGAAAGGTCAAGGTGAATATGATATACGTTGATCCGCAGGGAATCAAGACCGTATATAAATATCCCTTTATGAAGAAATCCTATAAAAATGAGTATGAGGGATATACGCTCTATGCAAAGCGAATGGTCGATTATTCGAAATTTGCATACGGAGCGTTTATCAGATCGTATACTAAAAAGCTGGACAAGCTCTTTTGCCGGTACGTAAAGGAAAACGGAAAGCCTGATGTCATTCACGCGCAGGTTCTTCTCGGTGCAGGATACGCTTCGGCGGTTATCGGCAAAAAATATGGGGTTCCTGTCGTTATTACCGAGCACGCGACCTATTTTGAAAGCTTTTTCACGGGTGCAAAGGAAAAATACGCTCGATTTGCCTGTGAAAATGCACACCTCACCTGTGTCGGCAACTATATGAACGATATTTTCAAAGATAAATACGGATATATTTCCGAAACTCTTCCGAATATCGTCGATACCTCGATTTTTTCCGCAAACGCGAAGGTTCCCTCAAACGACGGCGTTCTTCGCCTTTCGACGGTTGCCGCGCTGCGTCCGCCAAAGCATATTGACGACACAGTACGCGCACTCAAAATACTCCGTGATAACGGCGAAATAGGCAAGTTCAAATTTACGGTCGTCGGCGGCGGATTTATGGAGGATCATTACAGGAGCGTCACAAACGAGCTCGGTATGAACGACGTCGTTGAGTTCGTCGGAAGAAAGAACGCGCATGAGATCGCTAAATACCTCAGTGAAAGTGATATTCTCGTGATGGCATCGGTTATTGAAACCTTTGGAATTCCCGCTATCGAGGCGCTTGCCGCAGGTGTTCCCGTCGTCTGCACGAGATGTAAGGGTCCGGAGGGCTTCCTTGACGAGCTCTGCGCCGAAATGTGCAATACCGAGGATCCCGAGGATCTTGCAAAAGCAATTAAGAGAATGTACGCGCGCCTTGATACGCTTGACGAAAACTATCTGAGAGATAGAGCCGGCGAGTTCAGCTCGCAGTCGGTCGCAAAGCAGGCGATGGCTATATACGAAAAGGTTATAAAATAAGTAAAAAGCACCTGTAAAAACGGGTGCTTTTGTGATTTTACGACTGAAATTTGGCGATTTTGCGCTAAAACGGGACCTAGAATTCTACACAATACCGAATTGACAACGGTATATATACTATGATATAATTATATTATAAATATTATTTAATTTAAGGAGAAGGTTATGAAAACTAAGTTTTTAACCCGAATTCTTGCGCTTTTATCGGCGATACTTATGCTTATAAGCATAATACCGATACAAGCAGTAGCAGCCGTTTCGGAGATCCTTGCCACCGGTGGCTCGGATAGCGGATCGGACGACACAGGAGATGTAGATTCTGTCTTTCCGCCGGTGATCGGCGAAGGGGATCTTGTCGGATTTCCTAATACGTTCAGGAGCGTTTCGAGCGCAGAGGAGCTCGAACAGGCACTGTCGGAGGATATTGATGCAATCTGCATCACCGATAATTTTGCCATTGACAGAACCTTCTATGTAAAGAGCGACACTATCGTTTATAGCGAGAGTGCCATCACCCTGACGAGAAGCCCTGAATTTGCAGGGGACGTTTTCGTCGTCGGACAGGATAGCGAGGATAATCTTTGCACAGAGCAGGTAACGCTTTCTGTCGGAGGCTTTAACGGCGACACGGCAAGTGCGCTTACCGTAAACGGAAACAGTGAAAATATGACCGTTGACGTAGTAGGAACGGTGATCTTCGTATGTCCGAATGCAAAAGCGGACCTTTACGATAATCTCGTTATCACTAACTGTAAAAAGGTCGGAAACGAGAGAGCTCATAATTCCATTTACGAGCTTTCCAATACAAGCAACATAGGCGGCGCAGTTGCAATACTTTCAAAAGACGCCGAAATGAACGTTTACGGAGGAGAATATACGAACAACTCTGTAAATACCTCGGGTACCTCTATCTACGGCGGAGCCTTCTATAACTATGCAACCCTGTCGGTTTACGGCGGACTTTTCGAGGGCAACTCTGCAAACAGAGCAGGAGCTTTCTATAACTACCGTACGATCTACATATACTCGGCACAAATAAAAAATAACACGTCGAGCACTGCCGGCGGAGCCATCTATCTGCCTGCAAGTACGGGTGCAAAGCTCTATCTCGGCGGAAACAGTGAGATTGTAAGCAGCGGAGTCCTTTTCTCGGGCAACCACGCCGGATCGAACGGCGGCGCGATCTTTGCATCGGGAAGAGTTTCTGCACAGGATACCGTCTTCGAGGAAAATAGCTCGGTGAGCGCAGGCGGAGCTATATACGTAGGCGGAAGTTACTCCGCAATAAATTTCACCGACTCGGAGTTTAACGGGAACACCGCGGGAACGAACGGCGGTGCGATCTTCGCATCAGGTCACAACACTCTTAGTATAGCAAACGACGTTTCACTTCTGAACGTCGGCTTTGCTTCCAACTCTGCAACGAGCGCAGGAGCCGTTTATCTTGCAGAGGGGTCCTGCGCGTATGCAAAGAACTGCGAGTTTAGCGAGAACAGTGCGACCTCGGGCGGCGGTGCAATTTACTCTGACGGAGCAACTCTCGAAATAGACAGAGCGCAGTTTTACAGTAACACCGCGTCTGCCGCAGGAGCTATTTACCTGATCGCAGAGTCTGCTGCAATTATAAATAAGATGGACGCGCAGGGCAATACCGCTACGGGTAATGCGGGAGCCATTTACAGTAGTGCATCTGATCTTAAACTGTACAACAGTAACATAAAAAACAGCGTTTCGAAGGCGGGAAGTGCAATATATCTTGGCTCGGGAGCGACTTCTGAAATATACGGAAGCAGCTTTACCGGCAACGCCTGCCTTGAAAGCAATACGTCAAACGCGGCGACAGTCTTTATCTATACCGGAGCGGTAAAAACGACTATCCACTCATGCGTGTTTACGCAGAACACCTCGTACGGCAACGGCGGTGCTCTGTTCATATCAAACAAGAGTATAGTTGATCTTTATAACGTGACCGCGATAGGCAACAGTGCGGGGAAGGGCGGATTTTTATATACCACTACCACCGGCACGACCACTACCGCATCGGGCATTACTGTATCGGGTAACAGTGCAAGCGGCGGCGGAAATATAATCTGGGGTAACAGCACAGGAGCAAAGCTTATCATAAACAAGGACAACTACGTTGATCTTGACGTTGAGGGAGCTCTCCCTTCGGACTATTGGGCGACGGCGATAGTAAATAAGCTTAGCGTGACAGAAAGCGACGCGCAGATACCTGCCTATACCGATTATAGCGGTGAGATCGTTGACGGTATGTGGAGTGCTACCGTAGTTAAGACCTTTGAGGAACTTAAAGCGGCGATACTCGCAGGCGATCCTTATATCAAGATCGTAAACGATATAGAAATAAGCGAAACTCTGTATATACTCAGCAGTACACAGATATTCTCGACGACACCCTGTACGCTCACCCGTGCACAAGGGTTTGTCGGAAGCCTTTTCGTTGTCGGAAAAGACGGTGAAGGAAATATCTTAGAGAGCGGTGTAACACTGACACTCGGTCTGTCGGCATCGGCAACGACCGATCTTCTCCTGATAGACGGAAAATCGGTAGAGTCGCAGTCCGCAATTATAGTTGCAGGCGCCTCGAAGGCAGTTTTCTGTGAGAACGTAAGTATACTTGCTATGAGCGGCACTGACGGAAGCATGCTTACCGTAGAGGAAAATGCAACTGTCGATATTAACGGCGGAAAATACACGGGCAATACAAGTGTTGGCAACGCGGTTATTTTAAACAAGGGAATTCTTAACGTAAACGACGGTCTGTTCAGCGGCAACAGTGCAGACAAGGGCGGAGTGATCTATAACGTCGGAATGCTTAATATGCTCGGCGGCTCGCTCAAAGAAAACGTCGCTCGCCTCGGCGGAGCAATATATAATCTCGGTGAGCTCACAGTAGACTCCTGTGATATATCGGGTAACGTCGCAAGCGAAAACGGCGGCGCAATATACGCAGAGCTCGGAAGCGTTCAGATAAAGTCCGAGATCTTCGGAAATACTGCCGCTCTCGGCGGAGCCATCTACTTTGCTGGCGGAAGCGCATCTCTTTCGGAGGCTACGTTCACCTCGAACGGCGCAACTATGGGCGGTGCACTTTATATTGATAATGCCGACTGCGACGTAAGCATCGTCGGTGCTGTCTTTAATACAAACACTGCCGAGCTCGGCGGAGCGATATATCTTGCAAACGGCGAGTTTGATATAAACGACTGTGTTTTCATAGCAAACAGTGCGACCGAGGGTGGAGCGATTTACGTAACGAACGCTTCTCTTGCGGTAAACAACTGTACGTTTAACTCTAATACCGCAACAAACGGCGGTGCGATATACTCAAACGGAGCAGATCTGACACTTGAAGGATCAAACGCTACGCTAAATAAGGCACTTGAAAACGGCGGATTTGTATATGCTGCTGCCGCAAAAGTGACCATGAGCAAAAACAGTGCAAGTAAGAACGAGGCAGACAAGGGTGCCTCCGTTTATGTGAGCGGAGCAAAGCTTTTCTCCTCTGACGACACCTTTGAATACGGATACGCCTTTGAGGGCGGAGCTATATACGCCGAGTCCTCTGAGATTTCGATCGGCGGATCGTCGTTTACCGGCAACGATGCCGACTATAACGGCGGTGCGATCAATATAGTCGGATCAAGCGCGTATATAAACAATCAGACACAGATGGTCGCAAACGGCGCGGCTAATAACGGCGGAGCAATAAACGCGTCGGGATCGACACTCGTTGTTTATGATACGGTTTTCAATACCAACAGTGCACTTCTTGACGGCGGTGCTATCTCGGTAGATGATAATTCTACGGCGAAAATATTTACCGCGGTGTTCAGTGGAAACAAGGCAGGCAAGAACGGCGGCGCGGTATACGCTTCGGATAGCGGAACCTCGCTTCTTACTCAGATCTGTGAGTTCACAGGCAATACCGCCCAGACGTACGGCGGAGCAGTGTACGTATGCAGTAAGGCAAAGGCGAGTGTTTATAACGTCGTTATAAACGGTAACACGGCAAGCAAGGGCGGATTTCTCTGCTTGAACGGAAGCGGAACAGAGGCTACGGTAATCGGCACGACCGTTTCCGATAACACCTCGGCTAAGGGCGCGTTCATTTACGGTATCGGAAGCGGTGCTACTCTTTATATAAACAAGGTGGCGCATAGCGATACTTCAAATTCGTCGTATACGCCGAGCTACTGGGAAGCAGCACTTTACGGAACGCTTACGATCAAAACCATATACGACGATGTTCCCGAATACATCGAAGAGGGAAATGAGAGCGCGGGAGATCTTAGCGGTGCCTTTGACGTTTCAAGCGCAAAGGAGCTTGAAGATGCACTGCTTGCAGGCAAGAAAAACATAAGAATAGTAGCCGATTTTGAAATAGATCGCACGTTCTATATAACTTACGACGTTATAATATTCTCTACGGCGCGTCACACGCTCACGAGAGCTGCCGATTTTGGCGGAGATATATTTGTCGTCGGTGAGCGTGCGGACGGAAGCAACGCGATGATCGAAAAGGCAGACTCGCGTCTTACTCTCGGTAATCCGTCGTCCGACACCCCGTCGCTTCTTATAATAGACGGAAACAAGGATAATATGACTGTTGACGTAGTCGGTACGGTAATGTTTATTTGTAACGGAGCAGTTGCTAACGTCTATAATAACGTAACCGTTACGAATTGTCATAAGAACGAAAACGAGAGAACCTACAATGAGTATTATAAGCTTTCACGTCCGAACCGTGTCGGAGGATCGGTAGCGATAATTCCGTTCGGCGGTCTTAATATATACGGCGGAAGCTTTATCAACAACTCGGTAGATATTGAAGATGCATCTTCCGAGGAGGGACGCAATTCCTCTATCGGCGGCGTATTCTACAACGAAAGCAACCTGAAAATATACGCAGGACATTTCGAGGGCAACGAGGGTGCGCGCGGAGGTATCGTTTACAACTACGGAACTATAAAAATATACGGAGGAAGCTTCGTAGCTAACCGCGCTACCGTAAGCGGAGGAGTTTACTATTCGGCAAGCTTAGCGACAAGCCAACTTAATATCGGATACAGAAGCTCGACTCCCGTACTCTTTAAAGATAACGTTGCAGAGGTCAACGGCGGCGCAATATGTACCTCTACTCTCAACGGAATAGTTATCTACGGAAACACGACCTTTGAAGGCAACAAGGCTCTTACCGGAAGCGGCGGAGCTATCCATACGTCGAGTACGTTTACCGTAATGAACACCGTTTTCTCGGGAAATACCGCGAAATCACGCGGCGGAGCGATGTTTGTTACCAAATCCACGCAGGCTTACGTTACACGATATGTTTACCTTGAAAACTGTCGCTTCATAGGAAACAGTGCGACCGACGGCGGAGCTATCTCGCTCTACTGTGCTAACAGCACCTATGAGTCCGGCTCTATCGTAACCACCGACGGCTGTGAATTTATTTCGAACAGTGCCGAAAACGGCGGCTCGATCTGTGTTGAGCGCAAGTCAAATCTCACAGTCAACAACACCTCGTTCGACGGAAGCATAGCGAGCGGAGAGGGCGGAGCGTTCTATATTATAGGCGAATCGACCGTTTCGATAAATAATTCGAGCATCGCAAACGGCACCGCGACCTCGCACGGCGGAGCGATCTCGGTACGAAGCGCAACGCTTAAAATAGACGGCTCTGTGATAGAGGGCAACCACTCGGAGAAAAACGGCGGTGCTATCTACGTTGCTTATAGCAGCAGTATAGATATAAATGCGAGAGTAACTCTAAACAACTCTACCGTAACAGGCAACTCGGCTGACAACGGCGGAGCAATATATACGACCAGAAGAGCAATCGAAAACGACACCAAGGTTCTTACCCTGAAATCGACGGATTTTGCAAACAATAAAGCAAAAGACAACGGCGGAGCAGTTCTGCTTACCGCAGGAGTTGACGTCTTTATGAAGGACGTTACCTTTGTTTCCAACTCGGTTTCTACAAAGTCCGACGGCGCAGGCGGAGCTATCTCGGTTGTCGGCTCCACTCTTGAAATAGACGGCGGTGTATTCACAAAGAACAGAAGTGAATATATCGGCGGAGGAATTTATCTCGGAACAAATGCAGTAGCGAAGCTTAATAACGTTACCGCATCGAGAAACTCCGCAAGAACAAACGGAGGATTTATTTACAGCAGCTTCGGTCAGCTTACAATGTACTCAGGCACAGTAAACAACAACTCCTCTAATATGGGTGCCGGTGTGTATTTGTACGAGGGCGCGGTATCTGAGATATACAAGACCGAATTTGTTGCAAATACCACTCTCGAAAACGGCGCGGGCGCATTCGTTTATACCTACGGAACAAAGACGGTATTCAACGGTTGTAGCTTTAAAGAAAACGTTGCAGGCGGTATGGGCGGCGGTATGTATATTTCGGGCAAGAGTGATGCCTATGTATATAACACTAACGCCGAGCTTAATAAAGCCGACAAGGGCGGATTTATGTACGAAACTGCGGCAGGTACGGTCGTAACGCTTGCAAAACTCAGCGTTTCGGGCAATACTGCCGAGAGCGGCGGAAATATTATATGGGGTAATACCACTAATGCAGTTCTGAACATAGATAAAGCAAAGCATACCGATCTTGATACTCAGGGTGCTACCGACGATGCTTATTGGGAGAGCGCGATAGAAGGCCTACTTACCGTAAATACACAGAGCGTGAAGGTTCCTTCTGCCTCAACCTACACGAGTACGGTCGAATCTGTAAAGAACACGGTCGGTGACGCCTCGCCGTCTGTAAACGACGTGTTTGACCTTGCCGTAAATTCGAGCAACGGATATATCAATTCGACCTACGATAAATTCCCGGTTCTTGATAACAGCTCTAACTTTATGAGCCGCGGAACCACGGTGTTTGATAACATAAACGGCGGAAGAGTCACGGTTGACACCTTCGTTTATCCCAAATATTCGACGGCACATAATATGACTGTCGGCGAAGCTCTGATGATATATCAGGCGATGCTCTACAAGAAGGCTAACCCCGATGAAGAGGTACACATAGATATAGCGTCTTACCGATTCTCGGTTCAGACCGCGGTAAATATTAACCGAAACAGCAGATATTTTGGATATACCAGAGCTCTTGCGAATGAGAATTACGACGAATTCGGATTTGTTCGCGTGGCTTACCTTCTCGTATCTGCGGCAAAAATGGGAATACACGTAAACGTGCTCGCTCACAGGGACGCGTATCCTATAAACAGTGCAGGAAAGCTTCCTTCCACCTTTGAAACCTATTTTGACGCTTACGTCAACGATTACTGTGATCCCGAATATGCACCTTACGGTACCATAAGCGATTATCTTACCTTCTGCTATTTCGACTGGACACTCAGTAACGGCGGCAAGGGCGGAACGGATATGATGCACACCAAGCTTTGTGCCGTATCGCATTATCTCGACATGAACGGCGAGGTACACAAAAACGCAGTCTGGACGTCAAGCTCTAACCTTGACGGTATTTACGGCGCAGGCTATAACGCCAACTGGAAGCTCCAAACCGCGACTATAATTTCCGACCACGAGGATATATACCGAGTTTCGGTCAACTACCTGCGACTGATGCTTAATTACAGCCATCAGGAGGGTATAATTGAATTCCAGAATAAAATGAACGTCGAAACCACAAGTCAAATAGACCTTATACTTGCAGGAAAGGGTGATGACATACCCGAAAACGAGCGTCTTGTTTATCTCGGAAGCGAAAATGACGACGTCTTTGAGCTTTATTTCACTCCGTTCGGTGGCGATATACTCTCGTGGAGCGAGATATACAATCCCTATTGCAAGTATTTCAGAGAGCTTTACAACTCTGAGGACTATATACTCTTTACGTGGAATGCCGCAGAGTATAGCGGAACTTTCCCTCTTGCACAGCAGATGGAAAAGATGCTTATAGATGCATTCCATAAAAATAAAAATCCCAATAATAAGATCTATGTAAATATGGAATCCTTCGATCCGACAACATTTGACGATCTGGTAGAGGGTGTTGATATTGGATATAAGTCGATAAACGAGTGGTCGCTCGGCGCTATTCATAACAAGGATCTTCAATTCTCGTACGTGAAGGACGGTCAGCGCTACTACGTTTCGCTTCTCAACTCGCTTAATCTCCATGGAGGATCTATGTATTATCAGTCGAACTTTGCACTGGTAATAAAGGAAAAGACCTGCTCGGAAAACAGCGTGTTCTCCACTGTGGCAAGATACACAACGGATACGGATCTCGTTTCACATACCTTTGCCTCTGAAAGTAAAAGACAGGAAGCGACCGAAACCGAACACGGTTACGTTTATAAGGTCTGTACCTGCTGCGGACACAAAGAGATCATAAACACTGTTCACTACGGCGGTCAGTGGATAATTGAAAAGGTCGCAACTCCCACCGAACACGGAATCCGCTATAAGAAATGTGTTATCTGCGACAAGGTCATAGAAGCCGAGGAAACGAAATATACGGGTTCTGCTATTGATCCCGAAACGAATATCGGAGTAAGCTTTACCGATACTACCACTATTCCCGTATCAATAGGCAAAACTCCGCATACCTTTGAGGCGACGATTCTTTTCCAGCCGAAATCCTGGTCCAGAGGCGGAGTTATCATGGGTAACTATTCGGCGGCAGACAATGAGAATGCACTCAACTTTGAGATATTTACAGAAGGACGCGTAAGACTGTTCTATATCACAAACGGAATAAGAACCGATGTAGTATTCAGCCGTGACATTCGCTCGATAGAGCCTGTTCATATTGCAGTCACTGTTGACGGCAACGAAGCAAGACTTTACGTGAACGGAGAATTCTCGGAAAGCATTGAGGTTACCAATCCTCTTCCCGAGATAGACAGACCCTTTGCACTTGGCGGAGACATAAGAACCGACAGAATGCAAACGTTCAAGGGAAAGATCTATTCGGTAAATCTTTTCGCAGACGTCAGAACGGCAGAGGAGATCATCTCTGACGTAAGCTATGTAGGCGTTTCTGCACCCGACCTCGTTTATTCTACTTACTTTACCGTTAACAACTCGCCGCTCTATGTTGCAGGAAACAAGGTAAGCGGTCAAACGTTTAAAAAGGATACTTTGAACGAGATTCCCGCGCTTGATAAAGCACCCGTGACCTTCGAAGCAACCCTTATGCTTCCCACAAGCTATGCGGATCGCGCAGGAGTTATTATAGGAAACTATACGGACGGATCGAGCGATACTGTAAACATCGAGATTCTTGCAGGCGGTAAGCTCAGACTGTATTACATAACAGACGGAGTTAAATACAGCTATACCTTTGAAACTGACGTGCGTTCCGATAAGCCGATAAATCTCGCGCTTACGGTTGAAGACCTGCTTGCAACTCTGTATATTAACGGTACGGTTACCGAAACCGCAGAGCTTGAAGCTACAATTCCCGCGATAACCGAAGGCTTCGTTATCGGCGGAGACCACCGTGTAAATAACGAACAGTATTTCAAGGGAACTATATATTCGGTAAATCTCTTCTCGAGCGTTCGCTACTGGGACGAAATAACTTCCGATATTCTGGCAGTAAGCCCGAGTGAAGAGGGACTCGTTTACTCGACCTACTTTACCGAAAGCGGAAAGCAGAGCGACTACGGACAGAGCTTTGAGGACAATCTGATTGGCGAAGTTGATTGCACACTTGACAAGACTCCCGTAACCTTCGAAGCACTTATCCACCTGCCGAAGGGTTATGCCGATAGAGGCGGAGTTATCTTCGGTAATAACGGAAATAACGATCAGCCTATAAACGTTGAGATCTATACAAACGGTAAGCTCAGACTTTACTTCATAAACGGCACTACGAAGGTGGATTGCAGATTTGATACCGACGTGAGAAGTGATAAGCCGGTTCATATTGCGCTCACTGTTGACGGAAAGCTTGCAAGCCTTTACGTAAACGGAGAGCTTGCCGAGGTCAGAGAGCTTGAGCTTGAGCTGCCTGAGTCCACGATGGGATACCGTATCGGCGGAGACGGAAGAGATGGAAATGTTCAGTATTTCAAGGGTGTTATATACTCTGTAAACGTCTTCGACCACGTAAGAAGCGAGCAGCAGATCGCCCAAGATATGATCTCGACGGCAGGAGAAGGAGGACTCCTTGTTTCGACAAGCTATCTCGGCACTAAGCTTGTTACCGAAACTGACACTCATACAAACGTAGTATTCGAAATGATCACAAGTCCTACCGAGGACGGCGACGGTCTTGGCAGACTCGTATGCGCTTCCTGCGGCAAGCTTATAAACGTTTGCAGCGTTCCTTTCACATCGGACGGAATAATTCATAACGATTATACAAGCACTGACGGTGCTCTTAAAGACGGCGGATACTATGCGATAGATGATAGCTTCAACAAGGCGCCCTTGACCTTCGAGGCACTTCTCAAGCTTTCACCTCGTATTACGGACAGAGGCGGTGTAATATTCGGAAACTACGACGGCACTTCGAGCGGTCGTATGAATCTTGAAATTTATACGAACGGAAATCCTCGTCTGTGGTATAAGGTTAACTCAAAGAGTTACTCGTACATCTTTAACGTTGATATTCGTTCTGAGGAGCCTGTACACCTCGCATTTACGATAGACGGACTTTCGGCATCTCTGTTCGTTGACGGAGAGCTTGTCGAAACCATAACACTTGATGCTCCCGTTCCTTTCGACGGAAGTACGTTCTGCGTAGCGAACGACAATAGACTTTCCGCTCAGGTGTTCAAGGGCGAGATCTACTCTGCAAGCATTTTTGCAGACGTAAGAACTCCCGAGGAAATAGCTCACGATATTATTATGATAACCAGCGATTCCGATGCACTTCTGTTCTCGAAGTATTTCGTTGCAAGTGAGGTTGTTCATTCGAAGGGTCCGTGGGCAGATAAGGTTGCCGTTTTCGTCGGTGACAGTATAACAGAGGGCGTGAACTGCGAGGGAGATACCTATTGGGAGCTCCTCGAAAAAATGCTCGAACTCAAATCTGCCGTTGGTATGGGCGTTGCAGGAAGCTGCATAAGCTCTTCGAGCAGTTACGGAGATGAGCACGAGCCTCTTGTAAACAGATATGGCGATATTCCCGCAGATGCAGATCTCATAACGATCTTTATGGGAACCAACGACTACGGTCACGATACGCCTCTCGGCACTATCGACGATACGACCGATACGTCCTTCTACGGAGCACTTAACATCATAGCTTCTGCACTTATAGAGAATAATCCGAATGCAGAGATAGTATTTATTACTCCTCTTCACAGATACGGCTACGGTACCAACTCGGCAACAGGTGAGGCACATACGTTTGACCACATTCCGAACGGCGCCGGACACACGCTTGAAGACTACGTAAATGCTATTAAGGCTATATGCGATAAGTATTCGCTTAACGTGATAGATCTTTATACAGAGCTTGATATGGATCCCTCTGCCGACGAAACGAGAGAGTATTATATGGAGGACGGTCTGCACCCCAATACTGCGGGACACAGACAGATCGCAGAATTCCTTGAACACGCTCTTGAAGTTATCGGTGTTGAGGACGAGCAACAGTAAACTCTAAGCCAAAACAAAAACCGCACAATTCAGAAATGAATTGTGCGGTTTTGATTTGTCAAGTAAGGTTTTCCGAGCTCTTAACCCCTTCCATTTTCAGTAAAGTTTTTGGGATTCTTAAACCCTTTTTCTAAAAAGGGTTTAAGCCGTCGGAGACAAAGTTTTTGGGATTGTCAAACCCCTTTTTTCAAAAAGGGTTTGAGCCGCCGGAGGCAAAAGCCGCCGGAGGCATTAAAGCTCTTTGAAAAACTTGCGGGTTTCGAGTGCCTTTCCGCAGGACATCGGACCTTCCGAGCATTTTCCCTTTACGCAGGCAGGACCTGCCGCCGAGAAGAGAAGGGGAGCAACACCCTTGACGAGTTTTAACATCTCGATAGCGAGAGCTCTGATCTCCCACTGCGCGCGCGTACAGCAGCGTAGCTCGAAGAAATTGTAAAGCGATCTTGTGTTCATAGTCATTATAATTCGCGTGTCGCAGGCGTTAGGGAGCACGAATCTGGCGTCCTCGTTTGCCTTTTTGCCTGCTGCGCGGAGAGCCTCTTTTTCGTCCATACCCTCTGCGATAAATGTCGCCTTATGCTTTTCAACGAGTATCTCGCGCAGACGGCTGTAAGCCTCGGCGTCGCGGCGCATTTCCTCTTCGAAAAGCTCCTTTGCTTCTGGGATAGATGCAATTTCGGGCGGCATTATGTATTCAAAGCCGCTCTTTTCAACGTATCTCTGGCTCTGTACCGAGAAGGACGCTATGCGGTGTCTTGTTATCTGAGCAAGAAGAGTGCGCGAAACGCCCTCGATACCGAAGGTGAACGAGGCGTGCTCGACGGGACTTTCGTGTCCGAGCTTTGTGAGTGTATCGAGAAACTCGGCAACCTTGTCGGGCGTGAGATTTTCCATAAGAGTATCAATGTCGCTTTTAGCGTAGCAAAGCTTTGCCGCCGCAGAAACGAGCTTGTCGGCGTCGGGGGTATATGCAAGAAGTTCTACCTTCATTTTGATTTCCTCGCTTAAAATAAATGATTTATTTAAGTATAACACAGTTTTCTTCTTATTTCAACAAAAAACAAAAAAATAAAATGAAAACTGCGAAAATGTTCGCTTTCGGTTGACAAAAGTGCGTTTTCGCAGTATAATCTTTGTAAGTAACAAGGAAAAGAGATTTTACAGATGAGTGAAAATGTTTTGCACGGCGAGATAAGCTCCTGCGAGCTTGCATATCTTGGAGATGCGGTCACCGAAATTCTGACAAGACAGCGTCTTGTCGAAAAGGGAATACGGGGAGCGGGCAATCTCAATAAAGAGGCTCTTAATTTCGTAACTGCGGTAGCACAGTCCGAGGCTATCGAGCGACTTCTTCCGTACCTTACCGAGAAGGAAAACGAAATATATAAGCGCGGCAGAAATCAGCATAGCGCGAGCATACCCAAAAGCGCATCGGCAGGGCAGTACAGACGCGCGACAGGATTTGAAGCGCTTTTCGGACACCTCTGGCTTTCGGGTGAGCATGAGAGGCTCAAATATCTCTTTTCGCTCGCATATCCCGAAGCGAGCGAGCTATAACGAGATGTTTTTTATGTCGGGAGCGATGCTTGCAAGCGACTCGTTTGAGAGAAGCTTTATCAGATCGTTATATGAGCCGACGTTTAAATTCTTTGCGCTCTCGTTGAGGACGACCTCGGAGTATATCAGCCAGCGCAGGCGCGAAAGTATCGAATTTTCTATCCAATATCTGCGGACAAGAGAGGTTTTTTCCTCTCTTTTTTGCTTTTTCTCGATGCTTTTTAGCTTTATATAAAGCCCGAGCCCGTCAGACGAATCGTGCCAGAGGTCGGCAAACATAAAATCGAAATTTTCCTCGGGATCGTTCTTTTCGAGGTAATCGAGCGCGTCCGCGCAGATTATTTCGATCTTTCCCTTGTGCTCGAACTGAGGCAGGATAAATTCCTTGAATAGCGAAATTGCGCTCTCGTCGCGTTCGATAACGGTGACCGAGCTGACCTCTTCTTTTTCGGACGCCTGATGCGCGAAATATCCGAGTCCGAGTCCGAGGGTGATAACTCTGCCGCGCGCCTCTGAGATCGGTGCGCGCATCGTTTCGATTTCGTTGGGTGTGACCGTCATCCACTCTCTGCTGTTTTCGAAAACCGCAGGGAAATCGAATTTTTCGTCAAAAAAACCGATGTGCGGAAGCTCCTTCATATCGTTTTCTACACTTATCTCGCGGCAAACGAAGGCTTCGAAGGGCGCGTACGAGCTGTTTTTCATCTCCCAATTTGCGCGCTTGACGTTCGGAAATTTTATTTTTTGAATATAGGAAGAGCTTTTGTAAAGTGACGGATCAAGCATCTCGACCGAGGGGCGCAGATATTCGTTTTCAAATATCAGATCCTCGTCACGCTCGTCCGAGTCTATGTCAAACGCGGCGGCAAGGACTGCCACGTACGCTTCGAGCACACTCACACCGCAGTCGGAAACGAGCTCGTCGATCAGCTCTTTTTTGATAAAATCCGGCTCTAAATTAAGGAAATTACTGTAAAGATCGAGGAGTCTGAAACCTCGCAGCCTTGTGATTTCAAGCGCGCGTAGCTTTGCTCTGTCGTCTACTGAAAATCTGCCGTTCACGTTGTTCTTCCTTTCGTGATTTGTATACTGAAATTATAGCATTTTGAGCGAAATATGTCAAGGGAGCTCAAATGTAAAATGCAGGTATCGGCTCTTGAATTAAAAAACCACGCGTGAGCGTGGTTTTTATTATTTTTCTATCCCAAACTCTCTGAAAAACGTCGGATACGATTTATTCACCGCGTTTGCGCCGAGGATTGTGACCTCTTTTTCGCAACCGAGCGAGATCAGAGATGATGCCATCACGATTCTGTGATCGCCGAAGCTGTCGACAACTCCGCCGATCGGTCTTTTGCCCTTTACGATAAGTCCGTCCTCTGTTTCACTCGCCTCTCCGCCGAGCGAGTTCACCATCGCCGCTACCGATTTTATGCGGTCGCTCTCTTTCAGACGAAGCCGCGCTCCGCCGTAAAAGGTGCTCTCGCCACAGGCAAAGACGGCAAGTGCCGCAAGCGTGGGAAGCAGATCGGGGATCTGCGAAAGATCTACGCGTATCGCGTTTCGACAATCGGGGGCTATCATAACATCGCCCTCGTTTATCTCGATGTCTGCGCCGAAATCGGCGAGTATTTCGAGAATTTTCATATCTCCCTGCGAGGATAACAGGTCGAGGTTGGAAACCCTTATCGGGGCAAAAAGCGCGCCCGACGCGAGAAAATACGAGGCGTTAGACCAATCTCCCGAGGCGTTTACACTTTTGGGAGAAGAGTATCTTTCCTGTCCGAAGAGCGAGTATTTTCCGCGCTCCTTTGCTACCCTTGTGCCGAATTTTTCGAGCACGTCGCAGGTTATGTCAACGTACGCCGACGATTCGAGAGTGCTCGTGAGCTTTATCTCGGAGTATCCGTCGAGAAGCGAGAGCGCAAAGAGAAGTCCGGTGATATACTGCGAGCTGACCTTGCCCGAGATCTCGTAAAAGCCTGCGCTTAGCTTTCCGCCGAGCGTAAAGGGAAGCTTTTCGGCAGAAAAGCTCACTCCGTGTGCCTTCATAACGGCAGTCAGATCGCCGAGCGGACGCTCGGGAAGCCGTCCTGTGCCGATAAAGGTCGCATTTGCGCCGAGGGACGCCGCTATCGGAAGCATAAAGCGGAGAGTAGATCCGCTTTCGCGGCAGTTCAGTAGAGGCGTGTCGGGGATCCTTTCTATCGGACAGACGTCAATATAGGTGTCGCTAAACGAGATCTTCGCTCCGAGAGCCGTAAGGCAGTCGGCAGTCGCGTCAATATCCTCTGAGCGCATCGAGCGCGAGCACTCGATACGCGTGGGAGCGTCCGACAGGGCGCAGGCAATAAGAAGCCTGTGAAGCTCTGATTTTGAAGGGATCGCCACCGCGCTCACGGGGGCTCTGCCGCCGCCCTGCACGACCAGATCAAATTTTAAGGGTGAACTCATAAAAGGGTTTCCTTTCCGAAATTTCAGACTATCAGTTGCCGCCTGCGCTCGATTTATGCTCTCTGCCTTCTTTCAGAAGCTCGCGCAGAGCGTCCGAGTCGCCGTTTTTATCTTAGAGAGTTTTCATGAACTCATGGAGAGCGAGAGCTTTTCTTGCAAGAGTGGCGAAGGTGTCAGGCTTTATCGACTGAGCGCCGTCGCACCAAGCCTTTGAGGGATCGTTGTGTACCTCTAGCATAAGTCCGTCCGCGCCTGCCGCAACTGCCGCGATAGCCAGATCGGAAACGAGCGCCGATTTACCGGTAGCGTGGCTCGGGTCGATGATTATCGGGAAGTGAGAAAGCTTTTTAAGCACCGGAATTGCCGCTATGTCGAGAGTGTTTCTTGTGTAGGTTTCGAAGGTGCGGATTCCTCTTTCGCAGAGAATTACGTTCTCGTTACCCTCGGACATGACGTATTCCGCACTCATAAGGAGTTCCTCGTAGGTTGCGGACATACCTCTTTTGATCATTACCGGCTTTTTCTGCTTTCCAAGCTCTTTTAGAAGGTTGAAGTTTTGCATATTTCTCGTTCCGACCTGAATTACGTCAACGTCCTCGAAGAGAGGAAGCTGAGAGATATCCATTATTTCGGTAACTACGGGAAGACCTGTTTCGCGGCTTGCGATTTTGAGAAGCTCAAGACCTTCTGCACCGAGTCCTTGGAAGGAGTATGGCGAGGTTCTGGGCTTGAAGCTTCCGCCGCGCAGAAGAGTTGCGCCCGCTTCCTTTACCGCCTTTGCGATGCCGACGATCTGCCCCTCGGTTTCAACCGAGCAGGGACCTGCCATAATGGTAAGATTGCCGCCGCCGATCTGGGTATCCTTCACCTTAATAACGGTATCCTCGGGGTGGAACTGACGGTTTGCATCCTTGTAAGGCTCCTTGACACGCTTGACGTCCTCAACGATCTCCATCGCGCGAATGAGGTCGATGTCAAGCTTCGAGGTGTCGCCGATAATACCGAGAATCACCTTGGACTCGCCGTTAACCTGATGAATAGCAACATTTTTGCCCTTTAACCATTCAACGAGGGCATCCAGCCTTTCTTTTTCGGGATTGGGTTTGAGTACAACTACCATGATTTTATCTCCTTTTAGATGGAAAGTATAATATAAATTTTAAAATGTAAATTTCAAAACAAAAAACCGCAACACTGTGGTTGCGGATACGGTTTTATAAGAGAATGTTATCTCAAACTCGTACTTTCTCAGTTGCAACCACAAAAAGCCTTATCGCAAAAGCCGATAAAGCAGTAGTAAAAGCAGCTAAACTGAAAAGAATGAGCGATGTTTGCCATAACTTTACTTTTTTCTCCCTGAAATTTTAAAGTCGTGAAATTTACCAACTAACGAGTGTATTATAAACCCTTATTTTGCTCTTGTCAATACCTTTTAAAAAAATTTTGATTTTTTGCTCTCGGATTTTATAAAAAACAGTCGCGCAGACATACGTTGGCTCGGACGTTACAAAAGGACTGCACCCACTCACCGAAAAATATTTTCCGCATAAAATGTAAGAGAATAATATTACCGAAAGGGTAGATGTATATATTATGAAAAGAAGTTCAAATTACCGTAACTCTATGCCCAAAAACGGCGCGGGCAGTTATGGACAAAATACAAATCACAGTCAAAATACTCCGCTGTTGTCGAGAAATCCGGAAAGACTCGTTTACCTTGACAACGCGGCAACCTCGTTTCCGAAGCCTCGCGAGGTCGGTGAAGAGATGCTTCGCGCGATAAACGAGTACGGCGGAAATCCGGGCAGAGGCTCGCACATTCTGTCAAGACGCGCAGGAGAAAAGATAAACGAGGCGAGAGAGCTCTGCGCACAGATATTTGGCTCGTCAAAGCCTGAGCACGTTATATTTACTCACAACGCGACCGAGGCACTCAATATGGCGATATTTTCGGCGACAAAGGACGGCGGTCACGTTCTTATATCGGATATTGAGCATAATTCGGTTTACCGTCCGCTCTCTCATCTTGCTGAAACGGGGAAAATAACGCTCGAAATCTATCCGAGCGTGGGCACGGCAGAAAATATACTGCAAAATATTGAAAGCCGCATAAAAAGCGACACCGTGCTCGTTGTCGCATGCCACAAATCAAACATCGTGCCGATAGAGCTTCCGATAGACGAAGTAGGACGCCTCTGCGCCGAAAAGGGAATAAAGTTCGTCGTTGACGCGTCGCAGTCGGCAGGAAACAGCGATATAGATATTAAAAGATGCTCGGCGTGGGCGATCTGCGCGCCCGGTCACAAGGGGCTTTGCGGTCCGCAGGGCTCGGGAATTCTCTTGCTCGGAGAAAACGTGAGAGCGTCCGACATCGATCCCTTTTATTTCGGCGGAAGCGGATCGAGCTCGTCCGAGCGGAGTATGCCGATAACTCTTCCGCACAGAATGGAGGCAGGAACACTTCCGACACCTGCAATAGCAGGTCTTTGCGAGGGAATGAAATACGTTATCGAGCGCGGAGCAAAAGAAATAGGCAGACACGAGAGCTCTCTTGTGAGCTATGCAAAAAGCGCGCTTTCGACTCTGCCGAGGGTGAGAATATATCTTCCAAATGAAAGCGTCGGATCGATAATGCTATTTAATATTGAAGGAATACACTGCAAAGAGGTCGGTGAATATCTTGACAGGCAGGGGCTATGCGTGCGAAGCGGTCTGCACTGTGCACCGCTCGCTCACCGCAGGGTAGGAAGCTATCAAAGCGGCGGAGGTGTGCGCGTAAGCTTCGGGGCATTCTCGCAAAAGCAGGACGTTGACGATCTCTACCGCGCCCTGCGCTCTGTTGTCGTGAGATAAAACGGTGTTTTTGAAAAGAAAATCCGACGGAATTTCCGTCGGATTTGCTTATTCAAGACCTAAAAGATAGGCGGGCGTTACGTTTAAAACCTTGCAGAGAACCAAAAGCTCGTAGTCTGCGACAAAGCGTGTGCCGATCTCGATTCGGCTTATACTATCTCTTTCCAGAATAACTCCGTTTATCTGCAATTTCGCCGCAAGATTTTCCTGTGAAAGATTTAATTTCTTCCTCGCCTCTTTAACTCTTGTACCGCAAATGTTTTTACTTCCGTTAAAATCATAGATCTTCATAAATTCACCACTTTTTGTGCTAATATTAAGAATTTACTTGACTTTAACACTTTTTTGTGCTATAATTGTGTTAAAGATAAGAATTTGTCTTTTTTTACACATTAAAGGAGAAATTAAATGGAAAAGATAGGAATAACGAAAGAAATAGACAAGCTCGGAAGAATAGTTCTGCCAAAGGAATTACGGGCGAGGTACGCGCTTGAAAAGCAAGTTGAAATAATTGCTACCGAAGAAGGATTACTTATTAAAAATCCGGAATATATTTTGGTTAAAACAGAAGATAAGTAGGACAATTAAAAATCCGACGGAATTTCCGTCGGATTTGCTTATTAAGGCTTTTGTTAGACAAACAGCATCTCGCCGTAGGTGGGGAAGGGCCAATATTTCCTTGCCACGAGCGTTTCGAGCTCGTCGGCATACGATCTGATCTCGTTCATCTTCGGGATCACACTGTCACGGCAGAACTCTGCCTGCTCGGAAATCGCCTTTATCGAGTTGAGCTTTTCAAGGCGCGAGGTGAGCTCGTCAAGAGATGCCGAAAGGCTTGCCGTGTTCTGTGAGATCTTGCTTGCAAGCGTTTTGTATGACGAGGCGTCAAGTCCGATCTCGCAGAAGCTTACCACAGTTTCCGCGATTTCCTTCATATAAGACAGAGCGGCAGGGATTATCTCCTTTTTCGCCATGTCGAGCATCGTGGACGCTTCTATGTGGGTTACCTTTACGTAATCTCCGAACATTATCTCGCGGCGCGAGATGAGCTCGGCTTCGGTATAAACGTGATGACGCGCGAAAAGTGATACGTTTTTCGCATCTGTGAGGTGTGGAACTGCATCTGCCGTCGTGCGATAGTTGCAAAGTCCGCGGTTTTCGGCTTCCTTTACCCACTCCTCGGCATAGCCGTTTCCGTTAAAGAGAATGCGGCGGTGCTTTTTAAAGGTATCTCTCGCAAGACGGCGAGCGGCATTTTCGATATCGTCCTGCTTCTTTTCGAGCTTGTCGGCAAACTCGCAGAGGGCGTCTGCCATTATCGTATTGAGCACGATGTTGGGATCCGCGATCGACTGCGATGCGCCCGGCATACGGAACTCAAACTTGTTACCTGTAAATGCAAAAGGCGAGGTGCGGTTTCTGTCGGTGTTGTCGCGAACGAATTCGGGAAGGGAGTTTACACCTGTTTCCATATTCATTTTCTTGCTTCCGCCGTACTTTTTGCCGGTGATTATCGAGTCTATTATGTCGGTGAGCTCTTCTCCGAGGAAGATTGAAAGTATCGCGGGCGGAGCCTCGTGACCGCCGAGGCGGCGATCGTTCGATGCCGATGCTACCGAAATTCTCAGAAGATCCTGATACTGATCGACCGCTTTTATCATAGCCGCAAGGAAGAGCAGAAAACGGGTGTTTTCGTAAGGCTCCTTGCCCGGCTTGAAGAGATCGATTCCGGTGTTGGTCGATGCCGACCAGTTGTTATGCTTTCCGCTTCCGTTGATGCCGTCGAACGGCTTTTCTCCGAGCAGACAGACAAATCCGTGACGGAGCGCGACCGTTTTCATCGTTTCCATCATAAGCTGATTGTGGTCGGTCGCGGTGTTCGCGTTCGAATATGTGGGAGCAAGCTCGTGCTGAGCGGGAGCTGCCTCGTTATGCTCAGTCTTGGCGTAAACTCCGAGAGCCCAGAGCTCGCGGTCAAGGTCTGCCATATATTTTTTGACCTTCGGACTGATAGTTCCGTAATACTGGTCATTAAGCTCCTGTGTTTTGGGAGGACGCGCACCGAAAAGCGTTTTTCCTGTGAATATAAGGTCACTGCGCTTTTCATACATATCCTTGTCAACAAGGAAATATTCCTGCTCTGCGCCGACCATCGGGGTAATTCTCGTCGATTCGTTATCTCCGAGAAGCCTCATAACGCGGAGCGCCTGATGTGAAAACGCCTCGATAGAGCGGAGCAGGGGAGTCTTTTTGTCAAGAACCTCGCCTCCGTGAGAGCAGAATACGGTAGGTATGCAGAGAGTGTCGTCCTTTATAAAGGCGTAGGAGGTCGGGTCCCACGCGGTGTATCCGCGCGCCTCAAAGGTCGCGCGAAGTCCGCCCGACGGGAATGAGGAGGCGTCAGACTCGCCCTTGATAAGATTTTTGCCCGAGAACTTGGTGAGCACGGTTCCGTCGCTCTGGACGGTCATAAAGGAGTCGTGCTTTTCGGCGGTGATTCCTGTCATCGGCTGGAACCAGTGAGTATAGTGTGTCGCGCCGTTGTCAATTGCCCAGTCCTTCATCGCGTTGGCAACGATGTTCGCTACCGAGATGTCGAGCTCCTTGCCCTCGGATATTGTATTTCTGAGTGATATGTAGGTTTCCTTCGGAAGTCTTTCCTTCATTACCGAGTCGTTAAAGACACGGCTTCCGAAGAGTGAATTAAGATTTGCCACTTTCGTTTGCCTCGTTTCGAAATTTTGCGCCAAAAACGCTTTTTGTTTACTCATTATATACAACAAAAGTGCTTTCGTCAATAGAAAATGACGAAAAATGAAAATATTTCTATAAAAAACTGTGATTTTTCTCAGTTTACACTTATGTTTACACTTATGAAATAAAAATAATATTAAAACTTGTAAATTCACGGAATATATGTTAAAATGTTTATAGCAAGTAAAAGTTAATACTGTTTAATACGGGATATCGGGGAACTGCAAGGATTCTATATTCAAACGATGGATTGATTTTTGTCACTTATGATCATTATACGACGTTTTATGAAATATTGGGAGGAGAATAAAAATGCACGAAAACACGGAAAAATACATACTTGATTTTTCAAATGTGAATTATTACTTGGAAGTTCATGAGATTATAAAAAACGGCCTTGATTTTCCTGATTATTACGGAAAAAATTGGGATGCTTTTTGGGACTGCCTTACTGATATGGCATGCGGTCCGAAAGTGATTTGCATATGGATTACGGGGTTTGCAAGATTGGAGCAGAAATTTCCCAAGGCAGCAAAGATGATCGTTGATACATTTAAAGAACTTAAACAGTGGGTTAGTGATAAAAAGATTTCGGAGGTGCATGTTGAAATTATATCGGATGATATGCGATATAATATAGACTGATCGGTTTCGACTTGCAGATCAAAGCATTACAGGTTTTGTGCTTGATAAATTTACCCACAGTCTTGACAAATCCGAAAAGGCGGTGTATAATGTAGAGTAATCTGTTTTTAATTTATACGCTATGATAAGAAAGGAAGAATATCATGCAAAATCAGCATAAAACATACAAGGTTGGCGTTATCGGTGCTACCGGAATGGTAGGTCAGAGATTTTTAACGCTTCTTGAAAATCACCCTTGGTTTGAGGTGACTGCGCTCGTCGCTTCTGCACGCTCGGCAGGTAAGACCTACGAGGAGGCAGTCGGCTCGCGTTGGAAGCTCGCGGCAGCTATGCCCGAAAAGTATAAGAAGATGGTCGTTATGGACGCGTCTAAGATCGACGAGGTAAAGCCTCTCGTTGATTTCGTGTTCTGCGCGGTAGATATGAAAAAGGAAGAGATCAAGGCTCTCGAAGAGGCGTACGCCAAGGCAGAGATCCCCGTGGTTTCCAATAACTCGGCTAACCGCTGGACGCCCGACGTTCCTATGGTAATTCCCGAGATCAACGCTTCTCACCTCGAAGTTATCGAGGCTCAGAGAGCGCGTCTTGGCACGAAAAAGGGATTTATCGCGGTAAAACCCAATTGCTCGATCCAGTCCTATGTTCCCGCGCTTACTCCTCTTCTGAAATTTAAGCCCACTCTCGTAGTTGCCACCACCTATCAGGCAATATCGGGTGCAGGTAAGACCTTTAACGAGTGGCCCGAAATGATCGATAATGTCATTCCGTACATCGGCGGTGAGGAAGAGAAGAGTGAAAAAGAGCCTCTCCGTATCTGGGGAAGCGTAGTTGACGGCGAGATAGTCGTGTCCGCAGGACCGCAGATCACGACTCAGTGTATCAGAGTTCCGGTGACCGACGGACATACCGCGGCAGTTTTCGTAAACTTTGAAAATAAGCCCACGATCGACGAGATCAAGCAGGCTTGGGTGGATTTCGGATCGCCCGTAAAGCAGCTTCCGAGCGCACCCGAACAGTTCATTACCTACTTTGAGGATCCTGCACGTCCTCAGGCAAAGCTCGACCGCGATATTTACGGCGGAATGGGCGTAACCGTAGGACGTCTGCGCGAGGATAGCGTGTTCGACTATAAGTTCGTCGGACTTTCGCACAATACTCTCCGCGGCGCGGCAGGCGGCGCAGTCCTTATCGCAGAGCTCCTTTGCGAAAAGGGATATATTTAAAATGAATTGCCCTTTCGGGCATGAGTCAAGAAAACACATACGGAAAACGCTGAAATAAATAATATATAATAAAGGGGTAAATAAAATGGACAAGTACGAAGCTTTCTTCAAAGACACTAAGGTCGTTCCGGTTGTTGTTATCAAGAACATCGAGGACACAATTCCCACTCTCAAAGCTATGTGTGAGGGCGGTATTCCGGTAGCAGAGATCACCTTCCGTACCGCTTGCGCGGCAGAAGCTATCGCGCTCGGAAGAAAAGAGCTCCCCGATATGAAGATCGGAGCAGGAACTATCATCAACGGCGCACAGGCAAAGCAGGCAATCGAGGCGGGAGCAACATTTATCGTATCTCCCGGACTTTCCGACGAGGTTGCGGCAGTATGTAAAGAAAACGATATTCCCTATATTCCCGGTTGTGTAACTCCTACCGAGATCATGCACGCTCTCGAGCTCGGACTTACCACACTCAAATTCTTCCCTGCAAACGTTTACGGCGGACTTGGCGCGATCAAGGCTCTCTCGGCTCCGTTCCCGCAGGTAAAATTCCTTCCCACAGGCGGTGCAAACGAGGATAACATTCTTGAATTCCTCGCATTTGAGAAGATCGTTGCCGTCGGCGGAAGCTTTATGATGAAGGGCGACATCAAGGAAAACTGTGCTCGCCTTGCAAAGATCCTCGGCTAAGACTGAAAACGATTTGAAACCAAATAAGCGGACTGCATAGCGGCAGTCCGCTTTGTTTTTTTACACGCGGTGTGAGAAATATGCGGCGGCAAATGACAAAAATCGAAAAAATCGGAAATATATTCTGAAATTGGCATAAAAGTTCGAAAAAACTATTGAAAACCGTCGATTTTTGTTGTATAATAAAATTAATATTTTTATTGTAAGGAGATTTGATATGAAAAAGTCAAAAATCTGCGCGATCCTTATGGTAGTTCTCGTTGCGGCTACCCTTCTTGCAGCCTTCCCGATGACGGCTTCGGCGGCAGAAGCAACTCAGAGTGCGACGAAAGTAACCGAGCTTTCTGACATCTCTTCTGGCGATTATGTTATTTCTGCTGTTTATGGTGGAAACAACTATGCATTCACCGGCAAGGATGGCAGTAGTTATGGCGCGTTAACTGCATTTACACCGTCCGGCAACACAATTTCAGATGTAACCGGACTGTGTACGACTCTGACGGCAGTTTCGGGAAAAGATAATACTTTCACGATTAAGTTTGCCAACGCCGTTATTGGATACGGCAGTTCGGGTACAAAATTCAATGCAAGCAGCTCCGAGTGGGTTGTAAGTAAAAGCGGCGATGGTTTCCGTATCACTGCCGCGCATAAAACTGACAGATGTATTGCATATCAGAACACCGGTAATAGATTTGCTGCATATTCTACAAGCAATGCAACTAACAAAGACTACACGTTCGACCTCACTCTTTATAAGCTTGATGAAAATGCTACTGTCGAAATCAATTACGTTTCTATTGCAGACGCTCGCGCGGCTGCCGAAGATGCTACCGTATATACCGAGGGTACCGTAATATTCAAAAGCGGCAGTGAGCTTGCTATCTACGATCCTCAGGCGAACGTCGGAATAAGACTCGCTACTTCGGACGATATTTCCGGTATATCCGTTGGTGATAAGATAAAGGTTGTAGGTACCCGTGATACATATTACAGTCAGGTCAGACTTAAAGACGTGACGATCAAGGAAACCTCTGCGGACGGAGATGACTATTCTCATAAGCTTGTAACTATCGCCGATCTTATCGCAGATACCGAATTCGCTTATGAATCGACTCCCGTAAGACTCGAAAACGTTAAAATAACCGACATCGAATCTAACGGAAGCGTAGTTATATCTGATGGAACTAATACTGTTAAGATATTCAAGGCTCCTGCTCTTAACGGTATTGAAGAGGGCAACGTGATAAGCGTTAACAATGCCCTTGCAGAGCGTTATAACGACAACACCAGAATTCTCATTACAAGCGCTTCTGACATCGAGCTTACGGCAGAATGTGTCTGCACCGTAGATCAGGCACTTGCTAAATTTACCGAATACGACGAGCAGGCAGCAACCTGTATGGTCACAGGTAAGAAGGCGTATAAGGAATGTAACGACTGCGGAAACAAGTATATCGGCGAAGCTCTCGTGGAAAATGATGACGATCTCATTATCCAGACTACCGAGGGTGAGCACG
>JAZOSN010000020.1:0-17687 GCA_045657105.1 Eubacteriales bacterium | reverse complement strand
ATTCCTGCGGTGTCGCAAAGGCGGAGCATAATTCGTCCGAGCGCTACGGTTTCCTCGATCGAATCTCTCGTCGTTCCCGCTACGCTGCTGACTATTGCGCGCTCGCTTCCGAGAAGAAGGTTGAGAAGCGAGGATTTTCCTGTGTTCGGACGTCCGGCAAGAACGGTATATATTCCCTCGTTTATCGCCTGACCTGCCTTGTAGGTTGCGGCGAGATTTTTTATATCTTCAAGTATTGCAAGGAGCTTTTCTTTCATCTCCTCGGGCGAGATGTCCGTGAGATCCTCGTCGGGGTAGTCAGCGAAAACGTACGCCGACGATACGAGAGTGAGCAGGGAAGAATATATAGAGTCGATCCTTCGCGAAAGTACGCCTTTTCTGTGCGAACGGGCAAGATCGAGCTTGTCCCTGGTTTCGGCGTCTATCGTGTTTATGACCGCCTCGGCTTCGCTCAGCGAGAGCTTTCCGTTTATAAACGCGCGCCTTGTAAACTCGCCTGCGGGAGCAGGCAGAGCTCCTGCGGCAAAGACTGCTCTGAGCACCTCTTCACTGACGAGAATTCCGCCGTGACAGTAGATCTCGGCAGAGTCTTCTCCGGTGTAGGAGTTCGGTGCTTTGAAAAATACCGCCATACCGTCGTCAATTGAGCGTCCGAGCGAAACTATATCTCCTCGGATAAGCTGAGATGCCCTGTAATCCGAGAGCTCCTTTCCGCTTGACGGAACGAAGACCTTTTTTAAAACATCAAGCGTACCCTCGCCGGATATACGTATTACCGCGATGGCTCCGCGCCCGTACGGCGTCGAAATTGCCGCAACAGATGAAAAATCCATAAATAACTCCAAAAAACATATTACGATTTTATTATAACAACCGAAAATTGTTATGTCAATAAGAAAATCGTAAAAAACTATTTACAAAATGCGCGATTTATAGTATAATATCCTTAATTACTTAGAAAATCACCCTACACGGAGGAAACAAAAATGGTTTACGAAAATCTTTCGCTTCTCGAATCCCGTGACGCTGAGGTCGCTTCGGCAGTCAGAAAGGAACTCGAGCGTCAACAGAACTCTATCGAGCTTATCGCATCCGAGAACTTCGTTTCAGAGGCGGTCATGGCGGCAAACGCGAGCGTTCTCACCAATAAATATGCAGAGGGATACCCCGGAAAGCGTTATTACGGCGGTTGCGAGTGTGTCGATATAGTTGAAACTATCGCTATCGAGCGCGCAAAGAAGCTCTTCGGTGCGGAGTTTGCAAACGTTCAGCCTCATAGCGGCGCGCAGGCAAATACTGCGGTTTACGTTGCTCTTCTCAACCACGGCGATACCGTTATGGGAATGAGTCTTGCGGACGGCGGACACCTCACCCACGGAAGCCCGGTCAACTTCTCGGGAATAAACTACAATTTCGTTTCCTACGGCGTAGATCCCGAAACAGGATTTATAGATTACGATAACGTTGAGGCTCTCGCGCTTGAATGTAAGCCTAAACTCATCGTTGCAGGCGCTTCGGCGTACCCCAGAGTTATCGACTTCAAGCGTCTTTCCGAGATCGCAAAGAAGGTCGGAGCTTACTTTATGGTCGATATGGCTCATATCGCAGGTCTTGTAGCGGCAGGAGTTCACCCCTCGCCCGTTCCTTATGCAGACATCGTTACTACCACCACTCACAAGACTCTCAGAGGACCGAGAGGCGGTATGATCCTGTGTAGAGAGGAGCTTGGCCCTAAGATCAATAAGGCGATCTTCCCGGGAACACAGGGCGGACCTCTTATGCATACTATCGCCGCTAAGGCAGTATGCTTCGGAGAGGCTCTCACCGAGAATTTCAAGGCATATCAAAGACAGATCGCGGCAAACGCGCAGGCTCTTTCGAAAAGACTTCTCGAAAACGGCGTGAAGCTCGTTTCGGGCGGAACGGACAACCACCTTATGCTCGTTGACCTTCGCGGAAGAGAAACTACGGGTAAGGATCTCGAAACACGACTTGACAGTATCGGAATTACCGTAAACAAGAACGCGGTTCCGAACGATCCGAGAAAGCCCTCGCTCACCAGCGGTATCAGAGTAGGAACTCCTGCCGCTACGTCGAGAGGACTCGTTGAAGAGGACTTTATCGTAGTTGCGGATATTATCACCGCGGCTATCGGCGACGACTTCGATGAAAAGCGCGACGAGCTTCGTGCAAAGGTTGCGGCAATCTGCGCTAAATATCCGCTTTATAACTAAAAAACTCGTTTTTAAAACCGCCGACGGCAGATCGGCGGTTTTGTTTTAATTAAATATAATAAATTTTACAATTTGTGTATATCTTTCTATGAATAATAGTGTATAATTAAAGTATCTATCTATATCCAAAATCAGACGGAGAATGAAATGAGCATATTTACAAAACTGTTCGGCACTTACAGCGAACGTGAAATAAAGAGAATAATGGGTACCGTTGATGCCATCGAGGCTCTCGCGCAGGAGTATTCCGAAATGCCCGAGGAAAAGCTTCGCGGTATGACCGAGGTTTTTAAGGAAAGACTTGCAAACGGAGAAACTCTCGACGATATTCTGCCCGAGGCATTTGCGGCAGTGCGCGAGGCGGCAGACCGCGTTCTCGGCAAGCGTCCCTTCCGAGTACAGCTTATCGGCGGTATAATTCTTCATCAGGGCAGAATTGCCGAAATGAAAACGGGAGAGGGTAAAACGCTCGTCGCGACTCTTCCGGCGTATCTTAACGCGCTCACAGGACGCGGAGTACACGTCGTTACCGTCAACGAATATCTTGCAAGCACAGGAAGCGAGGAGATGGGCAGAGTTTACGCCTTCCTCGGTCTGACTACCGGACTTATCCGCCACGGACAGTCGAGAAAAGAAAAGCAGGAGGCGTACGCCTGCGATATTACTTACGGAACTAATAACGAGTTCGGATTTGACTATCTGCGCGACAATATGGTCGTATATAAAGAGGATCTCGTACAGAGAGAGCGAGCATTCGCCATCGTTGACGAGGTTGACTCTATACTTATAGACGAGGCGAGAACTCCGCTTATCATTTCGGGTGTAAGCGAAAAATCGAGCGAGATATACGAAAGAGTAGAAGCGTTCGTTTCGAAGCTCCGTATGTATAAGGTGCGCGAGGTCGACTCCAAGCAGTCAACCGACCAGATCGACGTTGATCCCGAGGCAGACTATATCGTTGACGAAAAGGCAGGCTCTGCCGTGCTCACTGCAAAGGGAATAAAGAGAGCGGAGGCGTTCTTCGGACTTGAAAACTATTCCGATCCTGATAACACCCAGCTTGCTCACCATATAGGCAAGGCGCTCAAAGCTCACGGCGTTATGAAGAACGGAGATAACTATATCGTAAAGAACGATAAGGTGCTTATCGTTGATACCTTTACGGGAAGAATTATGCCCGGACGCCGCTATTCCGACGGACTTCATCAGGCGATCGAGGCAAAAGAGCACGTCAAGATCGAAAAAGAGAACAGGACGCTTGCTTCGATAACCTTCCAGAACTATTTCCGTATGTACGGAAAGCTCTCGGGTATGACCGGTACCGCGCTCACCGAGGACGAGGAATTCAGAGAAATATACGCTCTTGACGTTGTTGAGATCCCGACAAACAAACCGATGATAAGAAAGGATCACCACGACATCGTATATAAAAACGGCAAGAGCAAGCTACGCGCGGTGATCGAGCAGATAAAGGCGTGCAGTGCAAAGGGACAACCCGTGCTCGTAGGTACCGTTTCGGTCGAGAAATCGGAGCAGCTTTCCGAGATGCTCAAAAGAGAGGGTATAAAGCATACCGTTCTTAATGCACGCCATCACGAGAGAGAGGCAGAGATAGTTGCCGAAGCAGGTAAGCTCGGAAGAGTAACCATTTCGACGAATATGGCAGGACGTGGAACCGACATTATGCTCGGCGGAAACCCCGAATTTCTCGCAAAGCAGGAGATGGCACGCCTCGGATACGAGGACGGAGTCATCGGTCTTGCCGCAGGATCCTCTCAGAACGTCGGAGAGGACGTCTGGGCGGCGAGAAAGGTCTTCCACGAGCTGATCGATAAGTACAGAGAGGAGATCGCGCCCGAGGCTAAAAAAGTCTGCGAGGCGGGCGGCCTGTTTATAATCGGTACCGAGCGTCACGAGAGCAGACGTATAGATAACCAGCTCAGAGGACGTTCGGGACGTCAGGGTGACCCCGGTGAATCGAGATTTTACGTTGCTCTTGACGACGATCTTGCACGTCTTTTCGGCGGCGAGCGTCTTTACAATATGATGGATTCGATCGGATTTGACGAAAATATGCCGATAGACTCGAAAATGGTGTCAAATATGCTCGAAACCGCTCAGAAGCGTCACGAGGGAGCGAACTTCGAAAGACGTAAGAACGTCCTCGTTTACGACGATATTATGAATCAGCAGAGAACTCTTATATACTCTCAGCGCCGCGAGGTGCTCGACGGTGTCGATATGTCCGAAAAGATCAAGGGTATGATAACTCAGGTCGTCGTTTCCTCTATTGATTTTTACTGCTCGGAGAACTCTGCCGAATGGAATATAAGCGGACTTCGCGAGGAACTCAGAGGCTACGTTATTTCCGATGAGGACGAGCAGTTCTCAACCAAAAATCTCGAAGGACTCGACCGCGACTCTCTCGAAGAAAAGCTTGTCGGCAAGGCTCTCGAAATTTATAAGGAAAAGGATACTCTCATCGGCGCAGAGCTTATGCGTGAGTTCGAGAGAAGAATTCTGCTTAGTAACGTTGACCGTCAGTGGATGGATCATATTGACGCTATGGCAGACCTTCGCGACAGTATCGGACTTCAATCTGCCGCACAGAGAAATCCTGTCATTGAGTACCGTATCGCAGGTAGTGAGATGTTCGAGGAAATGATCGGCACGATACGCGAGGATACCGTCAAGGCGGTGCTTTCGCTCAGACCTAACCAGAAGGTCGAGCGTCAGAAGGTTGCGACAGTCACCTCCGAGGGATTTGCCGGAAACGCCGCTAAAAAGCCGAAGCCGAAGGCAGAGCCTATTCGCAGAACGAAGGTAAACCCCAACGATCCCTGCCCCTGCGGAAGCGGTAAAAAATATAAAAAGTGTTGCGGACTTAACGATTAAAATACACTCTTGGAGATAAAAAATGGGATTTGGTCTGCTTTTCGTCGGATTTATGATGATGCTCGACCAGAGCTGGGCAATAAGCTCTGCGCCTGCGGTCGGATTTGATCTTTTGCCCGACGTTATCGGATATGTTTGTATGGTCTTTTCGATGAAGCATCTTCGCAAAAGCTCGAAGGATCTGAATATTTTTGCATATATTGCTACGGGAATGAGCGCTTTAAGCGGAGCTTTTCTGATAGCCCAGATAGCGGCGATCGTTATGAGATTTGCCGCGCTTCCCGGACTTTCGGTCGTGTCGGTGATCGAAACGGCTTATTACGGCGTTAAATATCCCGTGATGATCGTGGCAATACTGTTTATGTCAAGCGGACTGCGCGAGGTCGCAATCTCGGTCGGCCTTGACAAGCTTTCAAAAAAGACTGCAATATTCACGACGGTATCGGCAATCTGCTATCTCGCAATAAGCGTGAAGGCGTTTTTGCCGACAGGTGAGGTCTGGGTGACCTTTGCGGTTCTCCTTATCTCGCTTCTTTTCTACGTTCAGTATTTTATGATGCTCGTTATGATATTCTCGTATTACCGAGAGATAGGCTTTGAGGGCGAGGACGAGATCCCCGAAAAGGATCCTTTGCTCGTTCGGCTTCTCCAAAAGGCAATCAGAGCAAAGGCAAAATACGACGAGGACGACGACTGAAAAATAAAGCGAAAAGTCAAAACACGAAAGGGTGATGAAAATGACGACCTCGGCACTGGGGCTTAAATATATCGTCTGGGGACTCATTTTTCTTATGAACCCCAACGTGAATATCGTTGATATTCTCCCCGATTTCATCGGATATTTGTTTATTATAAAAGGTCTTTATGCGGTTGCATCAATATATCCGCATTTCAGAGATGCATCTTACTATTTCAGAAATCTTACTATAATTTCGGTGGCAAAAACCATATCTCTGCCCGTGCTTTTTATAATTTCAACGACCGAGATCACGTGGATACTTCTCCTCGCCTTCGTTTTCGGTTGTCTTGAAATCTTTTACGGAGTTATGGCGTTCTCGAGGCTTTTTGAGGGAATATATTACAGTGCCGAGCGCGGTGCGGGAAAAGCGCTTTTCGTAGGATATGATAATATCCGTCTGTTCACTATCATCTTCGCTTGCTTCAAGCCGATTGCATCTGTGCTTCCCGAGCTCACGACTCTTTCGAGCAGTGATTACGGTATCGTTACCGAAAACGGCATCGTTACCGCTATACAGTTCAGAGTACCGCTTACGGTGTTTGTAATGATACTTTCACTCGTCGTCGGTATCGTTTGGTTCGTAATGGCGAGAAAGTATTTTAAACGCCTGCTTGCCGACGGGGAATATATCTCCTCGCTCGTCGAAAAATACGAAAGATTCAGTAAGGAAAGTCCGCAGCTTGTCGATCGCAGGATAGTTTTGTCCGCGGTCACGATTTTCACCGCGGGAGCCATTTTGGCACTTGAGCTTAAACTCGACGGAGTAAACTATATTCCGAATTTTATCGCGGGTGCAGTCTTTATTGCGGCGTTTTTGCGAATAAAAAATATATTTCCGACTTTTTCGAAAATCGGGTGCATGATCTCCTCGATATATACCGCAATTTCTGCGGTAAGCTGGGGATTTGCAGTCTTTTTCACCGAAAAATATATTGTTTCGAGCAGTACACAAATAGGAATGGCAGTCGGATACGGCGCGCAGATATCAGCCTATCTCGGTACGAGCGCAGAGGTTACTGCGAGCTTTAATATAATGTGTGTTCTAAATGCGCTCGAAGCCTTAGGCTTTGCTACCACACTGTTTTTCGTCGGACGTGCGCTTGTTTTGTCGATTATGCGACACGGCGGAAAGTCGATATACGAGCTCGGTCAGGTGCACGACAGAAGAGTGCTTCTTCGCTCGACGGCACTCGAACGCTTCTGGATAGCCCTGACGGTCACACTCGGCGTTTTCAGTGCGATGCTCTCTTTCTTGCAGCTTGCGCTCGTGGCGAGTGAATATAACCTCTGGGTTATCGACCTCGCCGTAAGGATAATCTGGGTAGTCGTCTTTGTCCATACATCGGACAAAATAAAGGATTCGACCAAAGAAAAGTATATTTTCATAAAAACGGAAGGCGTTGACTAAAAACGTAGATTTTTAGCCGACTTTGCCTCGAAAATGGGATAAAAACCCCGAATTTACAGAATTTTGGTATTTACATTCGGGCGTTTTCGGGTTATAATTTCGTTATAAGAAAACGGAGGAGTATGCCTTGAAAACACTTGAAATAAGCGAAAAAGCACTGCTTTTGACACTCGAAGCAGAAGAATCAGAAAAATATTTTCCGAAAGGAGAATTCGATCTTTCGGACAGGCGTAGCCGTATCGCACTTCGTGAGATGCTTGGCGAGGCGGCAAATAAAAGCGGTAGGACGCGCTCAGATAAGATCGAGATAGACGCTTTCGGAAATCGAAAAACAGGATTTAATATTTTCGTAAGATATACATAAAACTCCGAAAGGACGGTAAAAATTATGACCTTAGAAGAACTCTGTCAAAAATGCGCCTCTTGCAAAAAATGTGAGCTTGGAAACACGAGAACAAACCTTGTTTTCGGCGCGGGCAATAAGAATGCAAAGCTTATGTTTGTCGGTGAAGCACCGGGAGAGCAGGAGGATCTGAGCGGAATTCCCTTCGTTGGAAGAGCGGGAAAGCTCTTTGATAAATATCTCGAAGCGGTAGGAATCAGTCGCGACGAGGTCTACATAGCGAATATGCTCAAATGCCGTCCGCCGAAGAATCGCGATCCGCTCCCCGCAGAGCAGGATATTTGTATCGAATATCTGCGCGAGCAGGTGAAGATCATAAAGCCGAAGATGATAGTCTGCCTCGGCAGAATTTCGGCGATGCGCCTTATCTCGCCAGATTATAAGATCACAAAAGAGCACGGCGTCTGGGTGAAAAAAGGGCAGTACGATATGACCGCAGTTTATCACCCGTCGCTTCTTCTGCGCGACCCTCGCCGTAAGGACGAGATGCTCGCCGATATGATGGAGGTCGCGCGCAGGTACCGCGAGCTTGAATAAACAAGTAAAGTAATTGATTGAAATATGAAAAGGACACGTCCCTGACGTGTCCTTTTTTACTGTATTTTACTACTTGAATTTATTTTGCGTAGTGATGGTTGTAGAGAAGCGCTCTGCCGTAAGGTACACCGCCGACGTTGATTTCAAGAAGAATGTACTCGTGCTGTGTATCCTTTCCGCTCGAAGGAAGATTTGCGGCGCTTATGATACCGCCGTTCTGATATGCGGGGTATACAGCCTGGCTCTCGTTCATACCTATACTCAAATCGTTGAAAATAAAGGTTACGAAGTTGAACTCGCCGTCTGCATTCATCATATGCGAAAGAGCAACCTGATTGTTCTGATACTGCTGAACGACGCCGAGGAGAAGAGGTTTAACGCCAAACTCGGTGAGGTAGATCGAGTCGCCCTTACTGAGGTTTTCACTTGCATCAATTACGCCTGCGAAGGTGATCTTCTGAGTCTGATCCATCGTATCGCCTGCTCTTGTGGAGTTTGCGGGAACCATTTCAAGACCTGCCGCTCCGCACTTGCCGAAGGTCATATTACCGAAGGTTATGAGAGATGCCTCGGTTTCAATTCCGTTGGAGAAGCAGTTGTAAACCTTGATGTTATCGATGGTACTGTCGCTTACCGTACGGCGGAAACGAAGACCTACGTGGCAACGGGAAGCCGAAACGTTTTTCATTTCGAGGTGATATACGACCTCGTAGTCTGCGCTACCGATGTAAATACCGGTGTTGTACGAGCCGCGCGGAACCTTTCCGTTGCGGTCGCCACTGAAATTGATGGGAGTATTACCAACGACCTCAAAGTCGAAGATCTTTACGCTATGCTGCTTGCCTGCGAGCTGTGTGGAATCTCCCTCGGGAGAGATGAGAAGAAGTGCACTGATATTGGTGAAACTATAACCCTGACCGTTAAGACTATCGAGCTCATCTCCGGTTATAACGCGAAGCTGCGAGCCGTCGATCTTGTGGCGGTTTCCGTTAATGTAAACGTTCTTGTTCTTAGCGTGGATCATAGAGCTCTGGAGAACGTCCTGCCATGTCTGCTTGGAAGAAGCTTTGAGTGCCGCAGGAGGAACAAGATCGTAGCCGTACTTGTAGTTTGTTGCGCCGGTGGGCTTTGAGGTTACTACGACGTTGACGATCTCGCCGTTGTAAGAATCGTTTTCGAGTCGGTTTTTGAGCTCGGTGTAGTTTCTTACGTTGTAGCCGCGGTTAATATCGAAGCTGTACGAAGCCGATACCTCGTTGCGGCTTCCCGAGTCGGAAGAAACGGTAACCGTAACACGTCCGGTCTTTTTGAAGGTGATCTTGCCGTCTGCCCAGGTAGCAACCGCATCGCCTGTGCTTCCGTCCTCGTGTATGAAGGAGTATTTAAGCGTGGTGCAGATGTTTGTGCCTACCGCGCTTGCATTAAAGTCAAGACGGTCTGCACGGTTCGTGCCGGGATCTATCATCGAGAAGCTGTAATCAAGTCCAAGACGTTCGATAAACATCTCGGGAAGTCTTATCGAGCTCGGAGGCACGATAACCTTGACGCTTGCGGTCTGAGAAATATTAGTGCCGGGAAGGCTTACGCGGATCACTGCGTCACCGTGTCCGAGAGCGGTGAAGTAGCAGGAGTTTCCACTTGGGTTTATCGAGAGATACTCCGCTCCGCTTATGATCTCAAAGGATACGGTGCGATCGGTAACGCTTTGAAGCTTGTCGTCAAGGATCTCTACGTCAAGAAGAGTGCTTGTCGTACTGTTGCGGTCAACGGTGAGAGAGTTCTGCGAGAGCATAAGCAGGAAGGATTTTACCTCTTTGCCTATGGTGAATGCAAGCTCATTACTCTCAATATCGCCGCATTTTGCCTTGATCTTGACGATCGAATCGTCGGCGGCGTCCTCGTTTATAGCCAGAATGTCGCCCGAAACAGTGCAAAGATCTGCACCCTCGGTAACTACCCATTCAACGTTACCGACTGCCTCTGCGGGGCTAAGTACCTTTTGGAGGGTAACGAAGGAGCCTGCGGGGATAAAGGACTTGGAGGCGGAGATCGTTATTCCGACAACGGGGATACTTACCGTGATCTTAACCGTGTTAGAGGAGAGCTCCTTGTATTTTGCAACGAGCTCGATCTCGGTGCCGTGTGCGGCACTGTCAGAAATCGTGAGCTGTGTACCGACGAGCGTTGCGGCGTCCTGACCTTTGGTGATTTCAAGAACTGCATCGTCTGCCGGAATTGCCTGACCGTCCTCGGTAAGAGAAACGGTGATCGTTACGATCTCGCCGCGCTCGGCAACGGTTTTGTCTGCCGAAATAGCGATGTTGTTTTCGGGAACGTTTACGGTAACGCTTACACTGTTAGAAACAAGCTCGCCCATTTTGGATACTACGGTTATGACCGCATCGTCCTTGGCGGTAGCCGAAATTGTAAGCTTGTTGCCTGTAAGAGTTGCATATTCGGATCCTGCGGTGATCTCATAGGTCGCCTCGTCTGTTATGGCTTCACCCTTTTTGGTTACGTGTGTGGTACTGAAAATTACGACCTCGCCCTGCTTGGCAGTCGTTTTGTCTGCCGAAAGTCGCAGGGATTCCTTTTCGTCACAAGAAACGAAGGAACATACCAAAATCGAAATTAAACATAAGATTGCAAGTGTGCTTTTGAGAATTCTCATAATGATTATCTCCTTGTTTTGTTTTTTAATTTATTCAAACCAAGCAATGCGGAGCTCCGCACGGCAGGTAAGATTACTTTCCTCATCGGTAAAGAAGGCTTCAACGACCACTACACTCTGATAGTTGAAGGTGAGTGTTCCGCTTTCGTCGACGGTAGCTCCGTTACCCTGTGTGATACGGAACTCGATCTTGTCGGGATCGATCTCTTCGTCAAAACGGAGGCCTGCGGTAAGGTCTACCGTTTTTTGCGAGGTAATATAACCCGTACCGGACTGCTGCATACCTGCAACGCCTGTGAAATCGAAATAGAGCGGGGGAGTGTCGTTTACGACCGTGACCGTGCAGGTGTCGGTAAATCCGCCGTCCTGCGTGGTGACGGTGATAACTGCTACTCCTGCGCCTACGGCTTTAAGTCTGCCGGTGGCACTGACCGTTACTACCGAAGGATCGCTCGTCGTAAAGAAAACGTTTTTATTAAGAACACCCAAGGGCTCGACCGAAGCTTCAAGATCCGCGCTGTCGCCGATCATCATACTGAGCGTTTCTGGCGTGAGATTTACACCGGTAACGCCGTCGGCGCGCACTATAACGTTTAGTATTGCGGTCTTGTCACCGTCTGCGGTCTTAACCATAATAACGGCACTGCCTGCTTTGACTCCCGTTACGGCTCCCTCGCCGTCGACCGTACAGACAGATGTGTCTGTTGATGTGTAGCTTACACGCTTGTCGGTTGCAAGCTCGGGATATATTCTGATTTTAGTGGGCTTTGTTTCTCCGCAGCTTACCGTAAGCGTTGCATTAGAGTCTAGCTCTTCACCGAGATCGTTTGTAAAGACGACACTTTCGACATCTATACGCTGATATGTCGAAAGAACACGCCCTGCGATCGCAATCACGAGCAGTAAAACGATGGGGAGAAATATTAAAATAAGGACAACTGTTTTTTTCATAGGAAAACTCACATTTCAATTTTGTCGTACGCGAGCTGTATGCGCAGGATAAGAGTCCATACGCGCCACAGAGCGAAGATAAGGGAAAATGCGATAAGTAGGATATAAGGAACGATCAGATTTTCTGAGGACGATGTGAGGATCAGGAAAAGTCCCATCACAAAGCCAATAAGAAGCCCGAACACCAGAGCACGCGGGGTGCTTCTGCTTGTAGTCGAGGACTCCTCGTCACCCTGCATATTTACGCTCGGGTGTCTGATGTCCATTTCAAGGCAAAGCGCGATATGCCCGATGGCGGCAAGGCAGATAGCGATGCTGCCGAGCACGATCTGCCATACGGGATAGGAGAACGAAGAAATTACCGCGGTCAGCAGTACCGCACCAAGCGTGAAGATCGCATTGAACGTAAGCTTGGCAAAGATCTGTGTGAAATAACTGACCGGAATGATCTTCGAGGTGTGGAAGGTCGCACCGTCACGCGATACGGCAGACGCCGAGGAGATGTTTGAAAGCATCGCCAAAATAGCGACTATCATCGCGTGAGAGCCTGCGATCATATTCACTCCCGCCTGGTTTACCGATACGGTCATAAGCAGACGGTCGTATGAGAATACGATGAAGGGCATAAGCAGTGTGAAAAGAAAATACTGAAATACCTCGGAGGGTGAACGGAAAATGCAGAGCATTTCCTTTTTGATCAGACTGATGAAAGGATTTGTGTAGGTGATATAGCTTTTGCTCTTGCTTCCACCCGAAACACGGTTTTCAAGCTGAGGCATTGCGAGTCGGAAATAAAAGGGACGAATTATCATTACGGTTGCTACCGAAAGCAGTGCGCAAAGCAGTATAAAAAGAGGAATATAGTACCAACACGAGAACGAGAACATCGCTTTTGCAAGCTGGTAGTAAATAGGAATATGACCGCCTATCGCGCGTACCGTTTCGTTGACAGAGGCAACGAACTGTAACTGTTGCTCTGCAATATTAAAGTTTCCCGCAATACCTGCGATCAGTGAGATATAAGCAAAGAGCGCCGATCCCACGAGAGAGAGTAAAACGATAATTGCAAGCGCCGCGTGGCGTTTCAGAAATGCCATTATTCGCATTATGGGGATACTTATGAAAGATGCTATTATAATAGGGAATATAGGCAGAAGCAAAATATATAGCGGAACTGCCAGATAGAAGCTTGCGCCAAGCTTTCCGAAAAAACCCAGACAAAGGAAAAGCGGAATGCAGAGCAGGGCATCGAAGGCAAGCTCCTTAAAATAAACGAGCAGAACCTTCGAGATAAAAAACTGATTGGCAGTAACGGGCAGACAGATCAGCAGCTCGTTGTCACGCGACAGATACAGAGTACCTATAATGTGCGCCACGGTAAAGGCGAGCGTGAGTGCCTGAACCACGAGAAGCACCATCGAGATCAGCTCGGCGTTGATTGCAAATCCAAGCATAAAGATCTGTGTAAAAGCGTAAGCAAACGCTCCGGTGAGTGCCGCGAGGAGTAGCAGAATTTTGATCGCCGACACGAACATCTTGCGCGGCGATGCGGTTTTTAGCAGATCGGTGTGGTTGTCGATCTGTAACCACAGAAGATTTAATGTTTTTCGCATCAGACTTCCTCACCTTCGATCTCGCCGACTACGCTCATGAATATCTTTTCAAGCGAGCGTCCTTCGGCGCGAAGCTTTGCGAGATCGTAAATGCCCTGCAATTTACCCTTCTGGATAATGCAGCAACGGTCGCAAAGGTTTTCTACAACGTCAAGAATGTGCGAACTGAAAAATACTGTATTTCCTGCCTTGGCGTGGCGCTTCATTACGAGCTTTAACTGATATGCGCTCTGCGGATCAAGACCTGTCAGAGGCTCGTCAAGTACCCAAAGCTTGGGATTATGCACAAGCGCACCGATTACAGATATTTTCTGCTTCATACCGTGAGAATAACTCTTTATAGGTAAGTCAAATGCTTCCTTTAATTTAAAGATGCTCAGCAGATCCTCGCAACGCTCCTCCATATCCTTTTTGGGAACACCGTAAAGGTTTGCGATGTGAGTTACGTATTCGCGACCTGTGAGGCGCTCAAATACGGCGTGGTTGTCAGATACGTAGCCTATCTGTTGCTTCGCTTCAAGAGGTGAGGTCTTGATCGAAACGCCGTTTATAAGTATATCTCCCTCTTGGAAGGGGTGAATACCGACGAGTGCCTTGATGGTCGTACTTTTGCCCGCGCCGTTTGAACCGAGAAATCCGTAAATTTCTCCTTCGTTCAGGGAAATGGACAGATCCTCTACGGCGTTGATCGAAGAGTCTGCATAGCTTTTTGTCAAGTTTTTAATTTCTAACATTAAATAAGCCTCCATATCAGTCTTGGAAAGTGCGCGGAAGCTTTGTAGGTCTTCCGAGAAGCTGTTCCAAAAGATCAAGTCCTGCGTTGCGCAGATTCAGGTTGTCCTCTTCTATGGTGTAAAGATAGAGCGTAAAGCGGTAGAAGAGAAGACAGAGCAGTGAAAATGCAATAAATACAGTGAGCATTAAAATAGGATAGAAGGTAAATGCGCCGATAGTTACGGGCAGTACGTCTGCGAGGTTGATGATCGAAACGAACGACTCGGCTTTTTCAAGGTCGAACATGAAGAAATAGTTGACCTCTTGTCCCGTATAGTCTGAGAAGATGTTAAGAAGTCCTCCGCCGACCACGCAGAATACAAAGTAGCAGGAGAAGCCGATCGCGGAATATTTGATCGAGCGACGCGTTACGTGCGGGAAGATCCGCAGTCCCATTGCGAGCATCGGAACCATAAATACAAGCGAATGCTCGAATATGTAGTGCAAATTCCAGAAGCCGACGCCGGTCGTTGCAAAGTCGGGTGAAAATATCGCGATCAGTGCTCCGGTTACGTTGACTATGAAGCAGAACTGGAAAAACTTGTTTAGCTTAAACGGAATGGCAACGATATAGAAGAATGCCGCCAGATTGCAAAGCTGAATAGGTAATCTCGGCAGACTGAATCCCATTAAATAAAGCGAATTATAATGGAAGAAAAGCACGAGCACGAGGAAAAGACAGAGATTGTAGCGATCCTCGTAGCTTCTGAAACGGAATATGCGGTAAAGTGCAAAGGTAGCTACAATAAGCAGAGCTATCCAAAGCAGATGTATTGAGCTGTAACTTCCAATGTCCAGAGTGGAGTATCCGATTATCGACTGCGGAACGTAAACGGGCATCGTAGTAAGTGCAACGAAGGGAAGCGCAACGATCAAGCGGATAACCTCCCAAGGATCTGTTACGCGCAGGAAATGCTTTGCACGTACGCAAACGGTGAGTGCGATAAAGATCGCAAGCACGAGCTCGACTGCAAAGTAGATGCATCGAAATTCATACGAATCGATGTAAATGCTACCTGTGTTCTGCATAAAATAAGGTATGAAACGGTCGAAATGTACCGCAGAAAGAACCGAGAAGGGCAGGCAGTAATAGCACGCGATACTGCGGAACAGTCTGCTCCTCGTAAAGACCGCCATCGGAAGCACCGAATAGTTTGCGAAATAACCCCAACGGATAATGGAGGAGAGCAGATCGGTCGCTTCGTAATAAACCTCGTTCATCAAACCGCCGTTGATAACGTAGATGAATCCGTCGCAAAGCATAAAGCGGAAAAATCCGACGGTACAAAAAACAAGAGTGATTATTTTGAGCAGTCTGTAAAAAGTTTTGTCGGTACACTTGATAAGCGATAAAAGCAGTACCGCCGATAATACGACTGCCGATATAAGCGTAATTGCTGTATACATAAAAGAAACTCCTTTGAATGCAGATAATACGGCGACACTCTGCCGCCGAAAACTGTCGTATTCGCCTGCCGCGTAGGCATAGAGTGAGTATATTTCGTAAGTCACTCCAAATATTATATCATATTATGTCGAATTTTGCAACACCTATTTGAAAAATAAGGCCAAACCCGTCGAGTTTTATATAGACGTGGTATAAAGTTCACTATTTTTGCGGTCGTTTTTTCGCTATTTGAATTGTAATTTTTTCGGTTTTGACATGAAAAACGGACACATCGCAGGGATTTTACCCAAACAATGTGTCCGATTTTTTGTTAGTAGGGAGATTTACTTGCTTGCCTCGTTGGCTGCAACTGCAACGCGAGCAGTCATACTGACCGTGGGGTTATAGACTTTCAAGAAAGGTGAGCAGCAGAGTTTTTTGCTTAGGAGAAAGCTTGGAAAAAGCAACGGCTATTTCGTCCGAGTCTGTTTCTTCCTCAAAGAAGTCTTTTAACGAAATACTCATGGCGTCGCAAAGTAGTTGTAAATGCCCGACAGTAATGTCAGCTTGACCAAGCTCGACTCGTCTTAGATGTGTCTGCGATACGCCTGCTTTTTCTGCGAGAGCGTTTTGCGTGTAACCGCATTGCTCTCTTAATTTTATCAGTCGCTTACCAACGTCCATAGTTTTTCTCCTTTTTAGTCTTATAAGACTATGTTACCACAAAAAACACAAACATATTATACTTATAGGGTTGACAAATTAGTCTTATAGTGTTATAATGTTCACAAGCATTGCCACACAATCAGAATTGTGTGGTGGAAATGTGGCAAAAAACAAAATCATTGTCATTATAGGCTGCTGTATGCCTGTGAAAATAAAACATAAAACAAAAGGAGAAAACATCATGGAAAATCAAAACAAGTATTTACTCTTAGCCAGAAGGGCACGAGAGGAAGACAATGCGGAGGATGCTAAAAAGTATTATGATATAGTACGTACCGAAGATCCTGATAACGCCGAAGCAAAGTTTTTCTATTCGTATTACCATATGTACAGCGGTAAGGTGGGTGACGCTGTTCATAATTACCTCTCGCTCTGCAAGGGAATTGACAGTACACTCAAAATGATTGTTGCATCTGAAAGTACCGCCGAAGAGAAGAAAGCCTTTATAAAGGCTATTCTTAATTGCACTATGAAAGCATATGATACTGCGGAGTCGGCATACTACAAAGTAAATACTGGAAGCATAGTCGAAATAAGATCAGCATACGATAAAGCAGTAAAAACCACAATCGGAACATACACCGACAATTTCGGCGAGGATGAAGAGTTGTTTGAAACTAATATTAATATTAAACTTAGCAAACTGGTGACTTCTGTGTACGATACTCCTTTCTATAATTTAGGAGATGAGATAGAAAGCAAGTATTCTTCCAATCCAGAACTAATGGCAAAGGCAATTGATATTTGGAAGACAGGCATTGATAAGGGTCGAAAGATGATATATATTGCTGACCCCAGCGGCAAAGCAAAGCGTGATGAAAATATAGCAAAATATGGCGCAAAGATACAAAAATATGATCCTACATATGTTGTGCCTGTTCCTAAAGAAGGTTTTTTGGATAAGTTGATTAAAAAAATAAGTTCGATAATTGGTAAAAAATAAGAGGTTTGATTGATGAGAAATATAGAAAATATTTCTCTCATTTCTTGGTGTTCAAATTACAAACTGATTAGTGCATAGGGATAAAAATAAAATCGGACACATCACACGGAAAAACTCCAAAATGATGTGTCCAACTTTTTTATTGTTCAATTTCGTAGGGGGCATTCACGAATGCCCCGCGGTCGATTCGTGAATCGACCCTACAAAGCCCGAAAGCCTTGATTTTATTAATTACTTGCTTGCCTCTTCAACTGCAACTGCAACTGCAACAGTCATACCAACCATGGGGTTGTTACCTGCGCCGATGAGTCCCATCATCTCTGTGCAGTCAGCAAGAGGGCAGGGCATAAAAGGCACTTTCCATTGCTTAAAAGTCTTGTAAAATAAGCTTTTTGATATAATTACA
>JAZOSN010000019.1:0-12019 GCA_045657105.1 Eubacteriales bacterium | reverse complement strand
GCAGTTTGCAGCGTCTTTCTCTGCATAGATCTTGATGGTCTTGCCGTCAACAGTGATGCTGTCATCGGTAGCAGATACGGTATCAGCGAGAGCGTACTTGCCCTGAGCGGTATCGTACTTGAGAAGATGAGCGAGCATCTTAGGACTGGTGAGGTCGTTGATTGCAACGATCTCGTAGCCTTCTGCGCCAAACATCTGGCGGAAAGCGAGGCGGCCTATACGGCCGAAGCCATTAATGGCAACTTTTACGGACATTGGAAAATACCTCCTGAATTTTTAAATTACGGGTATATTTTACCCTAAATGCTTCAATTATTCAAGGGGTTTTGGAAAACTTTTTTAAAATTTGTTACTTTTTTGTCAAATACCACTAAATAAGGGGCTTTAACAGTCAACTTTATGCCAAAATAACGAATATGAAAGGATAAAAAATGAACTATACCGACTATATTTCATCTCCCGACGAGCTCGATACCCCTATAATGATATGTAACTCATCGGGACTCGTGGTGTATAAAAACGCGTCTGCGATGAAAAACGTACGGCTTCCGAGAAGAAATACACACGTTCAGTTTCATCTCGACAGGGGAGATATTTCGGAATACGAGAATATTCCGTCGCGTAAAAAGCCGAGCGTAATATCGGTAGATACGGGCGACAGAAGGGCAAAGGCCTTCGTTATGCCGTATAAGAGAGGAAGCGAAAGCTGCTCGCTTTGGGTGTTCTTCTCAATGCTTCAAATAAATGCGCTCAGCCGAGTCTTTATCGAATACGAGCGTGACCTGTGTGACGTCGGATATGAGATATGCGATATTATAAGATGCCTTGACGAAAAGACCTTTACGCTTGACGAGCGCACTCACGAGGAAGCCGATAAGCGTATCGAGCGCCGAATGGAAAAGATACTTGACTATATGTTTTCGGCTGGAAATGTCAGACGGAGCTTCGTATATACCTTTGATAGCGTGATAGGTCTGTTTGCCGATATTACCGAGCGCAGCTTCGAAAAGATGGGATATGACGTCCGCCTTCACGAGGATCGAGAAAATTCTCCGAAATGGTCGGTAAATACACTTGACTTTGGCGGTCTTGCTATGATATATTTATACGTGACCGTTTTTGCCGCAAGGCTCTCGCGTGACAGACGGGTTGATATAACTCTTTCAGAGAAGGACTCCTGCCTTGATTTCAGGACCGAATTTTCTCTCGGTTATCCGCCGTTTACCGTAAAAGGCGGAAGGGAAATATCCGACCTTATTCCGCTTGCGCCGAAATATGTTTTCCACCTGCTCGTTATTTCGCGTATATGTAAAAATCACGGATACGAATGTGTTTACGACGTCACCGAGGACGCTCATAACAATATAGTTATAGACATAAAGATCCCTGCTTGCCTGCCGAGTGCAGTTCGCGCTTCTTCTGACAGTATGACCGAGCAGATGCTCCTTGCAAGAGATATTCAGGCGGCTATCTATTATATGTTTCTTGACGGCACGGAAGACGATATTTGATATAAGGAGAAAATGAAATGGGAAGTATGAAAAAGTTTTTAAGTGATAACTATACTATGCTCTGTGACTTTTACGAGCTCACGATGGGTAACGGATATTTTCAGTGCGGAAATGCCGATAAGATACTTTATTTCGACCTTTATTTCCGCGCAGTTCCGGACGGCGGCGGATTTGCGATCGCCGCAGGACTCGATCAGGTTATAGACTATATCGAAAATCTTCATTTTGACGAGGACGATATAGCATACCTGCGCTCGCGCAATCAATTTTCCGAGGAGTTTTTGCAGTACCTTGCAGACTTCAAGTTTACCGGAGATATATACGCAGTTCCCGAAGGAACGCCGATATTCCCGAATGAGCCGATAATGACGGTCCGCGCACCTGCGGTCGAGGCACAGTTTATCGAAACGTTCCTGCTTCTTACAATCAACCATCAGTCGCTTATCGCGACAAAGTCGAGCAGAATAGTCAGAGCGGCTCAGGGACGCCCCGTGTCCGAGTTCGGCTCGCGCAGAGCGCAGGGAACCGCGGCGGCAATATACGGAGCGAGAGCATCCTATATCGCAGGCTGTGCCGGTACTGCCTGTACGATAGCGGACGAGCTTTTCGGTGTTCCGGCAGGCGGAACGATGGCTCATTCGTGGGTACAGCTTTTCGATAGCGAATTTGAGGCGTTCGATACCTACTGCTCGATATATCCCGAAAATCCGACGCTCCTCGTTGATACCTATAACGTGCTCAAAAAGGGCGTTCCCAACGCTATCGCGGCGTTCAAAAAGCACGGAATTACCAAATGCGCGGTCAGACTCGATTCGGGCGATATAACCTACCTCACGAAGAAGGTAAGAAAGATGCTTGACGAGGCGGGAATGACCGAATGTAAGATAGTCGTTTCGAACTCACTCGACGAATATATCATAAGAGATCTGCTCCATCAGGGCGCGGTCATTGATTCGTTCGGAGTCGGTGAAAGACTTGTTACCTCTAAGAGTGAGCCCGTTTTCGGCGGAGTTTATAAGCTTGTTGCAGTCGAAGAAAAGGACGGAAGCGTTCGTCCGAGGATCAAGGTCAGCGAAAATCCGCAAAAGATAACAAATCCGCATTTCAAGAAGGTATATAGACTTTACGACAAAGAAACCGGCAAGGCGGAGGCGGATTACCTGTGTGTTTACGACGAAAATCCCGATTTCACAAAGCCGCTTACCATTTTCGACCCTGTTCATACGTGGAAGGAAAAGACCTTTACAAGCTACCGCGCCGAGGAGCTTCTTAAACCGATATTCTTGTCAGGCAAGCTCGTTTATCCGAGATACAGTGCAAAACAGATAAGAGATTTCTGCGCCGCGCAGATAGATACGCTTTGGGATGAGGTCACGCGCTTTGAAAATCCGCATAACTACTATGTTGACCTTTCAAAGAAGCTTTGGGATATCAAGCACGAGCTTCTTAAATCGAAATAAGATAATAAAACCCGCCGATTTCGGCGGTTTTTATTGTGCTGTACAAATGTGGCTATTAAAGCCTCGCCCCGTGGGAGAGGTGGCGGCGAAGCCGACGGAGAGGGGGTGAATCTCAAACCCTCTCACCTGCTTCGCAGGAGCTCTCCCAAAGGGAGAGCCTTTTTAGTTCGGTTTTATTTCATTTTATGATTTTTACACTTTTATTTGTATCTATTTCGCCTGATTTGCTAAAACAGTTGACTTTCATCTTAAATAATTATATAATAAATTTAACAGAAGTTTTTGAAAGGTTCGGAAAGCTTTTTTTAAAAAGCTTTCCGAGTAAAAGAAAATGCTTGAAATACTGTATTCGAGAGAAAGAGAAAATTTAGACAGGGAGCTTCTTGCACGAATTTCGCGCGATGTCAAAGCAGGCAGGAGCGTAACTCTGCTTGTGCCAGAGCAAAAGGTTTACAGTGCGGAAACTATGCTCAGCTATAACGGTATAATGTCGCCCGAGCTCGAGGTCGTCGGATTCAGACGCCTTTGTGAGTCGATATTCCGCCGCTTCGGCGGTCTTGCATACAATAATATTACCGACGGCGCGCGGCTTATCCTTATGTGGAGAACTCTCGCCGAGGTCGCTCCTATGCTCAAAGAGTACGGCAATATCGCGCTCGACGATATTGATATGATAAAGAGCCTGCTCGCATCGGTGAGCGAGCTTTCCCTCTACGGCATTTCTCCCAAAATGCTCGAAGAGCACGCTCTCAGAATAAAAAAAGACAACGAGAAGCTTTCGCGCAAGCTTGAAGACCTCGCGCTTATTGCCGCGGCGAATTCTGCGCTTCTTAAAAACAACTACAACGATCCCGCCGAGGATACTCGCCGTGCGGTCGAAACGCTTGAAAATCACGATTATTTCACGGGAAGAACGGTATATATCGCGCATTTTACCGCTTTTACCGTCTATGAAAAGCAGATAATAAAGAACGTAATCGCAAAGGCAGACGAGGTGTCTGTCTTTGTCGGTATGGATAAAGACGAAAGACGCGAGATATTCGATACCCTGCGAAAGACCGAGCTTCATTTTCTAAGCTGCGCGGCAGAATACGGAAAAAAGATATCGCGCGAGCAGATAGAGGGCGGTAGCTCTGCACAGAGCGACGAAATAAGCTATTTTTGCGAAAATATATGGGATTTCAGTGCGGAAAAATACGACGGTAAATGCGAAAATATAAAGATCGCTTACGGTGAAAGCGCACGCGACGAGGCGAGATTTGTCGCTTCGGATATTGCAAAAAAGGTGCGCGGCGGCGATGTCAGATACCGCGATTTTGCCATAGTTCTGCGAAACACCGCTGATTACGAGGGTATTATCGACAAAGAGCTTAAAAACTGCAATATTCCCTCATTTATTTCCTCGCGGAAAGATGTAAAAACACGCCCTTCGATCAGAATGATCCTTCTTGCGCTCAAAATAAAGGCGCACCGCTGGCAGACTGAGGACGTTATAGCATATTTGAAATGCGGATTTACTTCTCTTTCACAGGACGAGTGCGATAAGATCGAGCGATATGCAAACATCTGGAAAATATCGGGCAAGCGTTGGTATGACGAGCACCCTTGGTCTATGCACCCGCGCGGATTCGGTGCCACACTCACCGAAGGTGACAGAGAGGCCCTCGAAGAGCTTAACCGTTTCAGAGCCGCGCTCGTTTCACCGCTTGTAAAATTCTTCGAAATATTTGAAAAGAAAGCGACGCTTCGGGATATTTCGGCATCGCTTTACCGCTTCCTTACCGATATAGATCTTTGTAGTAAGCTCAAAATACACGCGGCGGAGCTTCGCGACAGTGACAGGATCTCCGAGGCGGACGAAACCGTTCAGATCTGGAACTGTCTTATCTCCTCGCTCGACAGTCTTGTGACCGTTGCGGGCGATATGATATGCGACTGCCCGTCCTACTCGCGACTGCTTTCGACATCGCTTGAAATGAGCGACATCGGAAAGATACCGTCGGGCATTGACGAGGTCTTTATCGGAGAAGCACACGCGCTTAAAATATCGGGCGTAAAATACGTTTACGTTATGGGTATGAACGAGGGTGTTTTCCCTGCGCCGTCAAGAGAGGATATTATTCTCGGCGACAGAGATAGACATTCTCTTGCAGATGCGGGAATAGAGCTTTCACCCGATAGTACCGAGGGCGCGCGCGACGAGATGTATTATTTCTATCTCGCGGCAAGCTCTGCCGAAAAAGAGCTTGTGTTTACCTATAACACCGACCTTAGTCCGTCTACCTTCCTTGCCTCGACAAAGGCACTCTTTGACAAGATAGAGGAAACGGATATTTCGAAGATCTCCGCCGAGGATCTTATATGGAACGATATGGCGGCTCTCGAATACAGCGTCAGTCTTAAAGATACTGACGCGGCTCTTGCGAAAAATATCAGAGAGTACCTCGAAGAACGCGGAAATATCAGGTTTTTCGAGGAAAGCGATCTGAAAAAGGAAGAATATAGATATACGGGTGAAAAAACGCTTTTCGGTGAGTATATCAAACTCTCGCAGTCAAAGCTCGAAAGCTATGCCAAGTGCCCGTTTGAATATTTTTGCAAATACGTTCTTTCGATCTCGGAAATGCCGAGCGATCAGGCGTCGAGTGCGGACGTCGGAAACTTTATTCACCTGTTCCTTGAGCATTTTGTACCCAGAGCCTTCGCAGGGAAGTCCCCTCTTTCGGGCGAAGCATTCTCCGAAGCCTTTGAAGAGATCTTCGCTATGTGCGAGAGATCGCTCGGAGAATCGGCAAACGATCCGAGAACGAAAGGTCTTGTTTCGCGTATCAAGGATAATCTCACCCTCGTTTGCGAAAGCCTTGCACACGAGTTTGAGAGCTCGCAGTTCAGACCTAAATTTAACGAGCTCGTTATCGGCGATGATACGCTTGCTCCGCTCAAACTCACACTTCCCGGCGGAGGGGCGGTCGGAGTTTACGGAAAAATTGACCGAGTTGATACCTACGAGCGCGACGGCAAGCTTTACGTCAAGATCGTTGACTATAAGAGCGGCGCAAAGACCTTTTCAAGAGGCGATCTCGCCTACGGACTTAATATGCAGATGCTGCTTTATCTTGAATCGCTCTGTAAGACTAAGGATCGCAGATTCCTTGATACTCTCGGTCTGAAAGAGGGCGAGCGTCCGGTTCCTGCGGCAGTGCTTTATTTCTCTACCAAGATGCCCGATGCCGAGCTTGTAAACGGAGAAGAGGATCTTGAAGATACAAATAAAAAGCTGTATAGCAAGTTAAAGCGAAAAGGACTTGTTTTAAACGATAAATCTCTCGTTGAGGATATTGATAACGGCGGAGATCGGGTTTACAGTCCGGTATCACTCAAAAAGAGAATAGAAAGGGGAGAAAGCGAGCGCAACTATACCGCGGCATCTGCGGACTCGCTTGTTGACTCCTTTGACGAGATATTCGATCAGATAAACTCTACCGTAAAGGAGTTTGCATCGGATATGAAATCGGGTAAGGCGGACGCATCTCCGCTTAAAACCGATAACCACGACGCCTGCGCGTACTGTGCTATGGCGGATATTTGCAGACGAAAGAGCTACTGCGCTGAGCACAGTGAGATACTTCACGGTGTTCCGATAGGCGAAAATGATGGAGAAGGAGGTATATAACAGTGTCGGAAGAAAGAGAATGGACTCCCGGACAACGAAATGCGATAGATTTAAGACGCGGTGACCTTATAATCTCTGCGGCGGCAGGATCGGGAAAAACTGCGGTTCTCTGCGAAAGAGTGATAAGATCGCTTCTTGACGAGGACGATCCGATAAGTATATCCGAAATGCTGATAGTTACCTTCACCGAGGCGGCGGCAAACGAGCTCAAAGAAAGAATAGCCGACGCCATAAGAGATAAGATGGAGAAAACGCCCGAGAATCATCGCCTGATCAGACAGCTTCTGCTCCTTCAAAGCGCAGATATCGGAACTATACATAGCTTCTGTAACTCTCTTATTTCACGAAACACGGCAAAGCTTTCGCTTCCGTCGGGAATTCGCGTGGCAGACGCCTTTGAGAGTAATCTTATCGCGCTTAAAATTATGGAAAAGGTCATTAGCGAAGCATACGCGCGCGATGCGAGCTTTACGTCGTTTGTTGAAAACTTCACAATGTCGAGGGACGATACTCTCGCAAAGGCACTACTCAAAATTTATGAAAAAACTCAGAGCTTCCCCGAGGGCATCGAGCTTCTGAGTAAATACGCGCTCGAATACCTGTCTATGAACTCCGAGTCCTGGGAAAAGAGCCGGTATGCAAAGCAGCTTTGCACTTCTGTAAAGGCGCAGTCCGAGTTTTACCTTTCGGTGCTTGAAGACGGCGTAAAATATCTTAGAAACGACGAGTACGTTTACGAAAAATGGGGAGAAAGCTTCGAGTACGATCTCACTTATCTCAGAAAAGTATCTCAGGCGGCATCGCTCGGTTGGTTTGCGCTTGCAGACGCGCTCAAAGACGGATATGATCCGCCCGCTTGCGGTCAGGCGAAAAACGTTGAGGACACCGTTATTAAGGCGTTGCAGACAAAGCGAAACAAATATAAGACAAAGCTTGCCGATATGAAGGGCGAGTATTACGCGGATATTTCGTCGGTTCTTATTATGTGCGAAAGAAACGGAAGGTTTATAAGGACGCTCTATGAAACGCTTTCAAGATTTGAAAAGGGATTTGCGGAGGAAAAGCTCAGACTTTCGGTTATGAGTTTCAGCGACCTCGAACGTATGGCGCACAGGCTTCTCGTCGGCGCAGACGGCGAGCCGACCGAGCTTGCGCGCGAGGTGTCCGAAAAATACAGGCATATATATATAGACGAGTATCAGGATACAAACTTAGTACAGGACGCGATCTTTAAGGCTATATCCCGCGCCAACAGATTTATGGTCGGCGATATAAAGCAGAGTATATATAGCTTTAACGGATCACTACCGTCTATTTTTGCAGATTACAGGGACACCTTTGCCGATCTTGATATTGAAAAGATAAATACGGACGATACCGCACACAGAATATTTTTGTCAAACAATTTCAGATGCGATAAGCCTATAATAGATTTCTCGAACGATATATTCGAAATTCTTTTCAGAAACAATAGCGGAAAAATCGCCTATCTCGATGAAGACGCGCTTGATTTCTCAAAGAAAGAGAAGGATCACTACGATAACGTCAGTATTATTCTGGCAAAGAGAGATAAGGATCTTGCATATTACGCCGAGGCACTCGCAGTCGCAAAAGAGGTAAAGAATATTCTGAAAAGCGGAGTTCCGGCAGGTAAAATAGCGGTTATAATGCGCTCTACAACCGATATTCTCGGTGTTTTCAAGAACGTCTTTGAAAAAGAGGGCATTCCAACCGAAAGTGCATCTGAGTCGTCGCTTTTCGACAGTCCCGAGATACTCTTCCTTCTGGCACTGCTCAACTGCATAGATAATCCTCACCGCGATATATGGTTTGCAGGTATGCTCAGCAGTCGGGTTTTCGGCATCGAATTTAACGATATAGTTGACGTTGCGACTGAAAAATATGAAAACAGGCCCTCGCTTTACGATAAATTCAGAGATCATACCGAAAATAGCGATTTCGCAAAGGGAAAGAAACTGCTTTCATGGCTCGCCGAAGCACGTGAGCGTTCGCGCAGTACGAAGGTCAGTGATATTATCGAAGAGCTCTGCCTTGATTTTGCTGTAAACGCGCTTGCAGGCAGTGACAGGGAAAACGCCGAAAAAGCGAAGAAAAACATCGAAATATTCAAGGATCTCGCGAGAAATTACGAGAGAAACAGCTTTAAAGGACTTCATAGCTTCCTGAAATTTGTCGAGGATGTCCGTAGCGGAAAAGCAGGCGAGTTTAAGATAAAGTCGAAGGGCTCCGAAAATAACGATACCGTAAAATTCATTACTGCACACCACTCCAAGGGACTTGAATTTGAATACTGCTTCGTTTCGGGCTGCGGAAAAAATATGAACGATATGGACACCAAAGAAAAGGTCCTGCTTTCGGGCTCGTTCGGCGCGGTCGTAAGACCTGTCGGACGTGCGGGAAGAGTAAAGTACAACTCTCCTATGTACCGCGCGATGATAGAAAATATGCTTGAAAATCTGGTTGACGAGGAAATGCGTATTCTTTACGTTGCGCTTACCAGAGCAAGAAAAAAGCTTTGCGTCACCGCCGAAACGTCGGATACCGATAAGCTTCTTTCTACCGCGCAGGAAATGCGAGAAAGACGCTCTCCTTACGTTTTCCGTGCAAATGCACAGTATATTCTGTGGGTGCTTTCCTCGTTTAACAGAACATCTCCCACAGTCGAGCTGCTACTTGCGAGTGCGACTCCGTATTACGAGTGGAAAAACGAGGGCGGAACGGTAGAGCTTGAAAGACTTCTCGGAGAGGAGTCCGCACCGTCCGAGGTAAGCGAAGAGGCTTCTGAAAAAGCCGAAATGTCCGATGGTGACGGAGAAACCGAAGGTGTCACGTCAAGCCTTGACATCTTGGAGCTACGCGAAAGACTTGAATACTCTTACGCTCACGAGGCAGAGCTTTCTCTGCCGTCTAAGCTTGCAGTTTCAAGACTCTTCCCGGGAGTTCTTGACGTCGATTCGGTCGATCTTGTACGGCACGAGGAAAAGTTCACCGATATTCCGAGATTCATCTCGTCCGGCGGTGAGAGCGAGATAACCGGCGCTATGCGCGGAACGGCAACGCATATCTTTATGCAGTTCTGCGATTTCGAAAACGCCGAGAAGAACGGTGTGGAGATCGAGCTTGCAAGGCTCTGCGATAAGCGATTTATCGATCCTGCCATGGCGGAGCTTGTCTATATTGATAGGCTAAAAAAGTTCTTTAACTGCGATCTTTACCGCGAGATGAAATCCTCTAAAAAGCTCTGGCGCGAGAAGCGATTTAATATTATGCTTCCTGCCTCGGAGTTTACAGAAAGTCACGAGCTCAAAGACTCGCTTTCCGATGCAAAGCTTCTCGTTCAGGGTGTTTTCGACTGCCTTATCGAGCGCGCAGACGGTAGCTTGAAGCTTGTCGACTATAAGACCGACGCGGTCAGTGGCAACTACGCGGCAGATGAAAAAATGTTCAAAGAGAGATATACGACTCAGCTTTCCTACTACAAACGCGCCTGTGAGCTTATGATGGGGCGCGAGGTGAGTGAAGCGTCGATATATTCCTTCGGACTCGGAAAAGAAGTAAAAATAATCTAAGTGATGTGATTGGAGAAAAAATATGTCTGATAATTACACGGAACTTCCCGAAAATCTTCAAAATGCACTTAAACGGTGTGATCTTCTCGTCGGAAACGAGATACTCGAATATTACTATAACCTCTATGATCCGCAAAGCGGCGGATTTTATTACAGTATCAGTTCGCGCGACCTTGAAGGAATGACTCCGTTTGCCGAGGGCACGAGGTTCGTTCTCGAAAGCCTCGCGGCAGGCGGAATAGGCGTTCCGGACTGGGAAAAGGAAAAGGTCGGTAAATGGATATACGAGCATCAGGACGAGAGCGACGGCTATTTTTACGAGGAGCTTTGGGGCAAGACCACGTCCGGTCCGAGAAAGGACCGCGACCTGACTTACAGCGTCGATATTCTTCGTAAATACTGCTCTATGGAGCCAAAATATCTGATCCCCGAAGAAAGAATAAAGAACGACGTGAAAAACGCGGCAGTTCCCGAGTATTTGAAGAGTAAAGAGAACATCGTCGCATATATGGACTCGCTCGATTGGTCTACTAAAAGTATATGGGCGACCGGACAGAAGCTCTGCTCGGCGCTCAGCCTCATTCGTGCGGCAGGACTTTTTGATACAGTGTCAGATTATGTAGCATCAAGGCAAAATCCCGTCACAGGTCTTTGGGGTGAGGATTGTACCTGGATGAACACAAACGGCGGTATGAAGCTTTCGGTCTTTTTCAGAGATACCGATCACCCGTATCCGAGAATTGAAACGATGATAGATAGCGTTCTTTCGATATTTGCGGGAGATGCTCCTGCACCCCACGCGACCTATATCTGGAATCCCTTCGTTTTGCTCGGAGCGGCACTTAGCTCAATGGACAACGAGAGGAAGGTATCAATGCGCGCCAAACTGCTTGATAAAGGCGCGGATATTGTGAATTTCGCAGTCGATAGCGCACTTAAACTCAAACGTCCGGACGGTGGATTTTCCTCAAATCTCGATAGGGGACAGGCAAGGCAGCAGGGCTTCCTTTACGGACTCGGACTTCCCGATGAGAGCGATATGGACGGTACTGTCATAGCCGGACACAGACTGCGCTCCACTATCCATAACGTGTTCGGCGTAAAATGCAGTAACGACTATTACGCCGCCTTTGAAAAATCGTTTTGGGAAAGATGTAAAAATAAGCCCGAAATAGTCAAAACGAAGAAATTAAATGAAAAAGCGTAACATCCCATTTTGTTATAAATTTGAACCAAACTGCAAAAAAAGCTATATCTTACTTGGGTTTTGCTGTTTTTATTGACAAAACCTATAAAAAAACGCAAAAAGGTGTTGACAAAGCCTATATAAAGTTGTATAATTACGATGTATGAGTGGGTGATCGGCATCGCCGACCGATCAGCCTGTACGAAAATATTTATTTAGAAAGGAAAACGAAATGAAAAAATTAATCGCAATTATCCTGACAATTTCATTTGTTCTTGCACTCGTTCCGTTTACGTTTTCTGTCAGCGCGGCAGAGACATCTCTTAGCGGATCGGGAAAGGGCTGGAAGACAACTCGCGGCGGCGGAGCCTTCTACACGGATGCTGACAGAGAAATCTATTGGAAAGCTGACGCAAACGGTAAAACGTGGGAGTGGCCGGTCGTTCATTCGGGATCTCTGACAAACGGAGTTATCACCGCTACTATGAGCGCATCCGGTAACGTCGGTATCTTCTTTGGTGGTAACGGTATTGCCGCAAACGTTAAGGATGGCGGCACGTCCAGCCTTCTCGCTGCAACTGACGTAAGATATAGCTGGG
>JAZOSN010000018.1:0-45189 GCA_045657105.1 Eubacteriales bacterium | reverse complement strand
TCGTAGCCATGTCGTTCTGTGAGCCAAGGAGTTGGTTTTCCTAATTGTCTTCCTAAGACCGCTTGGCCTCCGACTTGAGGACGGCCGTCAGATCAATGATGAGATCATGGCTGAAATCATGGAGTACATCGTAAAGATGGAAGGCGTTACCAAGTCGGATCGTAGCCATGTCGTTCTGTGAGCCAAGGAGTTGGTTTTCCTAATTGTCTTCCTAAGACCGCTTGGCCTCCGACTTCTTCCATCTTTACAATGTATTCCATGATTTCAGCCATGATCTCGTCATTGATCTGACGGCCGTCCTCATAGTACTGAGTGCAGGCTTCGGTAGAAATTGTGAAGCCCTGGGGAACGGGAAGACCGATATTGGTCATCTCTGCGAGGTTTGCTCCCTTACCGCCAAGGATCTCACGCATGCTTGCGTTACCCTCGGAGAAGAGATAGCAATACTTCTTTGCCATAATTTTTTACCTCCGTTGTGTAGTGTAAAATTGTTTTCTTCTGTTTGCCGAAGTATTATAACATAAAGAGGAAGCATAATAAATAGATTGTGTGCGAAGTTTACAATATTTTAACATTTTTGGCGCATTTGTCCCGAAAAAAATGAAAATTTGCTCTTGCGAAAAGGAAATAAATGTTGTATAATTAGATAGTTTATAATGCGGTAAAATTTCTTTGATTTTCAGTAAGGATAAAGTTATGTCGATCTTCGATTTATTTAAGCAAATAGAAAGCAGCACTCCCACGGCGTCGGGACCGATAACACACATCGTGGTCGGACTCGGAAATCCGGGCAAGGAATATACCTATAACCGCCATAACGCGGGCTTTATGTGTATGGACGTTATATGTGACAAATACCGCGCGAGAGTTGATAAGGCAAAGTTCAAAGCTCTCGTCGGAGAATGTACTATCGCGGGCAAAAGAGTTCTTCTTATGAAGCCGCAGACCTATATGAATAATTCGGGCGAGGCAATACGCGAGGCGGCAGACTTCTATAATATCTCCGCCGACAATATAATAGTAATATTTGATGACATTTCGATAGGAGTCGGTGCGCTTCGTATCAGACGAAAGGGAAGCGCGGGCGGACACAACGGAATAAAGAGCATTATCGCGCATCTTTCGACAAGCGAGTTTCCGCGCATTAAGCTCGGAGTCGGAGAGAAGCCCTCGCCTGAATATGACCTTGTGAAATGGGTGCTTGGAAATATCCCCGAGGACGACCGCAAGGCGATGTCCGAGGCGTACAGTAGAGCGGCTGACGCGCTTGAAGTTATGATCGCGGGCAATATCGATACCGCGATGAATAAATTCAACAGTTAAATTTTATAAAAGATACCCACCGGCAGTCAAAACTGCCGGATAACTGCGTTCAAGGGCGTTGCCCTTGGACTCAAAAACTTCAATTAATTCAATTAAAAGGAGTGAGATGTCGCACGATGGAACGAATTTTTAATGCTTTTTCAGAATCGAGAGAATACAGATCTCTCATAAGTGAAGTTAATAAAAAGAGAGCAAGACAGTTCCCGACGCTCGTAAACGGACTTTGCGAGGGCGCGACTGTCGCTTTCGTCGCGTCCGTTATCCGCGACAGAGCGCCCAAGAACACTCCTGCTCTCGTATTTATGAGAAGTGAAAAAGAGGTTATGAGAATGGTAAATTCTCTAACCACGCTAGGTCTGAACGTTCGACCGTTCTTTTCGCGCGATTTCGTTCTTAGAAACGTATACGCCTCGCACGAGAGCGAGCACGAGCGTCTTGGCGTCTTTTTTGCGGCGGCAGAAAACTCCTGCGATGCGATAATTGCGACTCCCGATGCCGCGATGCAGTATACCGTGCCGAAGGCAAGACTTCTCGAAACCTCTTTCACTCTTTATTTTGCAGGAAATTACGATATTGCCGACATCGTTTCAAGGCTGGAAAAGGGCGGATATACAAAGGTCGAGATAGTCGATGCGCCCGGTCAGTATGCCAGACGCGGAGATATTCTCGATATTTACGCGCCCAAATACGATGCGCCCGTTCGTATCGAATTTTACGATACAGAGATCGACCGAATGAGCTATTTTGATATAATCAGTCAGAGAAGGCTTGACGATATTGAATCGGTTTCGGTATCTCCCGTGCGCGAGGTAATTGCAAGCGACGCTCAGAAAAAAGAGCTTGCAAAAATAATAAGAGAGCATGTGAGAAAGGTCAAAAACGACCGATCTGCGGCAGAGCTTTCGCTTGAAGCAGAGGCACTTGACAGCGGACGCGATCTTTCCTGCATAGATAAATATATTACCTTCGTTTACCCCGAAAAGGCGACGCTTTTCGACTATTTTGACGAGGATAGCCTTTTTGTAACGGTCGAGCTCCCTGCCTGCAACGAAAGGGCAAAGGCGTTCGAGTGGCAACAGGGTGAGGACGTCAAGATGCTTCTTGAAGGTAAGCTTCTGATCCCCGAATTCTCAGAGCTCTTCACCTACAAAGAGGAATTTGCCGCAACGCTCTACGAGCACAAAAACATAGTTATCGATGCTTTTGCCGTGTCGCTCGGAGCGGACGTAAGACTGCTCGGAATATTTAATTTCCGTACAAAGCAGATCGCAGGATATGCCGATAATATCGAGCTTTTGTGCGAGGAAATCGAAAACTATTACCGACTCTCGTTTTCGATGACGCTTGCCTGCGAGAACGATGTCACTGTAAAAAATACCGCTAATATGCTTGCCGACAGAGGAATAAGAGCCTCTGTAAACGACAGTGAAGCTCAGCTTTCGCTTGTCTGCGCGCCTGCTATCGCAGGATTTGAGCTTACCGATATGAAGGTGGCGTTTCTGTCTGCCTGCCGATCGGGTGTTCAGGTGGTAAGACTCTCAAAGCGTACCGCAAGAAGCGCAAAGATAAAAAGATCCTCGGGAGAGGCGATCCTTTCGTATAGCGAGCTGAGCGTGGGCGACTACGTCGTTCATATAAATCACGGAGTCGGTCAGTATCTCGGACTCGACAGTCTGGTCGTTGCAGGCGTTCGCAAGGATTTTGTCAAGATAAAATATGCAGGTACAGATATGCTTTATCTGCCCTGTAATCAGCTTGATACTATCTCGAAATATATAGGTGCACACGCCGCAGACGGAGAGGTAAGGCTCTCGAAGATGGGCGGAGCCGACTGGTCCAAGACCAAGACGAGGGTCAAGGCGGCGGCAAAGGAAATGGCAAAGGAGCTTATACAGCTCTACGCCGCAAGACTTCGCCGTCCGGGCTTTGCATTTTCGCCCGACGATGCACTCACCCGTGAGTTTGCAGACAGCTTTGAATACGAGGAAACAGACGGTCAGCTCGAAGCTATCGAAGAGGTCAGTCGCGATATGGAAAAGCCCTATCCTATGGACAGACTGCTTTGCGGTGACGTCGGATACGGAAAGACCGAGGTCGCACTCAGAGCGGCGTTCAAGGCGGTTGCAAACTCAAAGCAGGTCGCAGTCCTCGTTCCGACGACGATACTTGCGATGCAGCACTATCGCACCTTTGCATCGCGTATGAGAGGCTTTCCGATAAAGGTGGAGATGCTCTCACGCGTGGTTGCTCCAAAGCAGCAGGAGGCGATACTGCGCGCCGCCAAGCGAGGAGAGGTTGATATTCTCATAGGAACTCACAGAATACTTTCGGGTGATATAGAATTCAGAGATCTCGGCCTTGTCATAGTTGACGAGGAGCAACGCTTCGGTGTCGTTCAGAAGGAAAAGCTTAAAAAGATGGTCGGAAACGTCGATTTCCTCACGCTTACCGCAACTCCGATACCCAGAACGCTCAATATGGCGATGAGCGGTATCCGCGATATGTCGCTTCTCGAAGAAGCGCCGGGTGACAGAACGCCGGTTCAGACCTACGTTACCGAGTACGACGAGTCTATCGTTTATGAAGCGATAAACAAGGAGCTTCACAGAGGCGGCCAGGTATTCTACCTTTGTAATAACGTCGAAAGAATGTATCCGCTCTCGGCTCGTATCTCGAAGGAATTTCCGGACGCCGTCGTAAGAGTTGCTCACGGTCAGATGGATAAAGAGGATCTTTCGGACATCTGGCAGACTATGATAAGCGGAGAAACCGATATACTCATATGTACCACGATAATCGAAACGGGTGTTGATATTCCGAATGCAAACACTCTGATAATCGAGGACGCCGATAAAATGGGGCTTTCTCAGCTTCACCAGATAAGGGGAAGAGTAGGACGCTCGAGCAGAAGAGCTTACGCGTATTTCACCTACCATAGAGGAAAGGTCCTCACCGAGGTTGCAAGTAAAAGACTTGCCGCGATACGCGATTTTACCGAATTCGGTGCGGGATTTAAGGTTGCTATGCGCGACCTTGAAATAAGAGGCGCAGGAAATATTCTCGGTGCGGAGCAACACGGACATATGTCGAGCGTCGGATACGAGCTTTATATGAAGCTTCTTAACGAGGCGGTGCTCGAAGAAAAGGGAGAGACGCCGAAGAAAAAGGTCGAATGTACGGTCGGTATGGGCGTTGACGCCTATATTCCCGAAAAATATATATCCGGCTCGATGCAGAGAATAGACGCGTACAGAAAAATATCCCTTATAAATAATGCCGACGACCTTTACGACGTCGCCGACGAGTTTATCGACAGATACGGCGATATGCCGAAAGTCACCGATAATCTTTTGAGAATATCTCTGCTTCGCGCACTCGGAAGCGAGGCGGGAATTTCAAAGATCACGGCGCAACCGCGCGGAGTTATGTTCGTTCCCGCAAAGATGAACGCGAGCGCGTGGTCGGCTCTTGCGGCAAAAAACAACGGCAGGATACTGCTCAGTATGGGAAGCGTTCCATCAGTACAGGCAAAACCGCTCAAAAACGAGAGCCCTCTCGACTGCGCCGAGAAAATGTTAAAGGAATATATACAAATAATCAATGAAAACGGCTGGAATAGCTGAGTTTTAAGTGATAAAATCATAGAAAACGGTCAAAAAACGGAGATAATAATATGAAAAAACATATCCGCATAGCCGCTCTGCTTCTTGCGATGATTTCGCTGCTGAGCGTGACTGCAATGCTTTCTTCCTGCTCGGACAAGGGCGATACCGTCCTCGAGCTTAACGGGCATAAAATAAGCGAGGGAATGTACTCCTACTGGATGAAAAATTGGAAGGACTACTACGTCACCTATTACTCGGACGTCGAGGACAGTGAGGAGTATTGGTCGTCACTTAACGCTACCGGCGTGACCAATGAGGAATATCTCTCCTCGCAGATCAAGACGAGAATTAACTTTTATCTCGTCGGAATGGTGCTTTTCGATGAACTCGGACTCAAACTGAGCAGAGAGGTAAAGCAGTCGATAAACGATAATATAGACGATCAGATCGCGCACTACGGAAGCAGATCCGAGTATGCAAGAGTGCTCAAAGAGTCTTACTCGATGACTGTTGCCGAGATGAAAGCGGTCTTTACCGCCGAGGAAGAATATCTTGCGGTGTACAAGTATCTTTATGACGATACGAGCGGAAAGGAAACCGCAAGCGCACAGGAGCTTGACGCTTACTATAACACATATTACAGTAGAATAAAGTACGTTATGTTCCTGAAAAACGTAAAATACGTTTATAACGACGACGGAACGCGCAAGACCGATTCGACGGGAAGGTTTTTGACCGAGGAGCTTACCGAGGAGGAAAAGGATAAGGTCACCGAAGAGGCACAAAATGTCTATAACGATGCGCTCGGCGGAGCGGATATGAATAAGCTTATGGAAAAATACATGGAGGAATTCGGATTTGATATTTCCGCAGTTCCTAACGGATTTTATATAAGCGCAGACGATTACGTCACACATTCGGCAACCGTTACCTCTGCTGCGCTCGAAATGAAGGAAAACGAGGTAAAGCTTTGTGAGAACGAGGACTGCTACTACGTTATAAAGAAGCTTGATCTTCCGGAAAGGGCATATGCAACCCCGACCGATAGCGGACAGTTCAAAAACTTCGTATCCTACGTAAACAACGAAAAGCTTGCCAAAAAGTTTTCCTCGATTGCCGCGGAAATAAAAGTGAATTCTGAGATTACCGATAAATATATTTTCTCAAAGCTCTAAAAACAAAAACCGTGCTGATTCTCAGCACGGTTTTCTTGTCTTTTTTGATTAGATGAAAGGTCTTCTGTCGAGTACGTTTTTGAGCGGTATCGTCGTCTTGATCTCGCCGGGAAGCGCAAGCTGGAGCTCGGAGAGACAACATACGGTTCCGAAGAGTGCGTGAAGGTCGTTGAAGCTCGGGTGAGTTTTGGGATCGATAGATTCGATAAAATCGAAGTACTTTTCAGCGAAATCACGGATACATTCAAGAGCTTCCTGTCTGCGGTAGCCGGTGTTGAGGGATGCGCGGTTGAGCGCGAATACCCAGTCGATCTCGGCAAATCCGAATGTTTTACCGAAGTTGTCGCTCAGACCGCCGTTTTTGTACATATCGATACAGGAGTCAATAAGCTTATCCGAGTTCGGGAAGGGACGCTTTGCGTAAACGTGGTTGAACATATAGTGGAACCAACCGTTGAGGTGATGCTGGAGGGGCTTTACGTCGCCGTGGTCCTTGATTCCAATACCGGTAACGGAGTCGTTGTTGTCCCAAAGCCACTTGAAGTATGCGTCCTGCCAATCAAGAGGCATATCGCAGGTGAGTATCATAGCCGCGAAAAGTCCTGCGCCCTGGTGAGATTGCGGCCAAGGATTATCTACCCAACCGAGAGTGGGCAGGAATGCTTCGAGCTTTTCGGGAGTTCCGAAGTTTTCCATATGATAAGTAAGAGGGTATTTCGGTGCGGCGTCAAAAAGCTCGAGAGCCGCTATGCAGTGTGCGGTAGAGTGAAGGAAATGATGGGTAGGCTCGGAGAAGCAGCCGTCCTCTCTCTGAAAGCTCTGAAGCTCTGCTACGCAAGCGGCACGGGTCTCGAGGTCTCTCGGGAATTTACCGATAGTGTACAGAATATTTGCGGCGTCCGCGCAACCGTATTCGGAAGATCCGAGATTGCGGTCACCTTTGTCGTTCTGCCATTTCCAACGCTGATATTTTCCGGGTCCGAGGCAGTGGTTTTCAACCGATTTTTCCACCATATCGATTATCTTATCAATATTTCTGTTCATGAGATTTTCTCCTTACATCTTCTATCAAGTAAATTTTTCAAAAAGGTTTTACGAATATAAGCAAGGTTTTTGAGTTCCAAAGGGACAGCGTCCCTTTGGCTTAGATAAACGGTCTGCGGTCGAGAACGTTTTTAAGCGGGAAGGTCGATCTTATTTCGCTGGGGAAAGCGATCTGAAGCTCTGCTACGCAGCACATAGCACCGAAGAGCTCGTGAAGGTCGTTGAAGCGTTCGTCGGTATCGACATCGATATTTTCAAGATAGGTGAGATAGCCCTCTGCGAAGTCGCGCATGAGATCGAGAGCCTCCTGTCTTCTGTATCCTGTGTGTCTGGATGCGCGGTTGAGAGCGAATACCCAGTCGATCTCGGCAAATCCGCAACCGAGTCCCCAAGGATAAACGTGCTGGAATTCCTTCTTTTTATATATGTCAATACAGTTGTCGATAAGCTTCTCGGCGTTCGGGAAAGCACGGTGAGTAAACTCAAAGTTGAACATATAGTGGAACCAACCGTTGAGATGGTGCTGAAGGATTTTCGTATCTCCGTGGTCTTTTGTTCCGATACCTGTGATAGGATCGTTGTTCTCGCAGAGCCAACCGAAATAAGCGTCCTGCCATTCAAGAGGCATATCGCAGGTAAGGATCATAGCGGCATAGAAGCCTGCTCCGTGATGCGACTGTCCCCAAGGATCGGTTGCCCATTTAAGACTTTCGAGAAACGCGCGTACCTTTTCGGGAGTTCCGAAGTTTTCCATATGGTAAGTAAGCGGATATTTTACGCCTGCACCAAAAAGCTCGAGTGCCGCGATACAGTGTGCGGTGGTGTGGAGCATACAGTGAGTAGGCTCTCTGAAACAACCGTCTTCTTTCTGGAAGCTTTGAAGCTCATCTATACACGCCTGACGGGTTTCAATATCTCTCGGGAATTTTCCGATCATATAGAGAATATTGGCAGCGTCTGCACAACCGTACTCGGTCGATCCGAGGTTACGGGTGCCCTTTTCGTTTTGCCATCTCCAGCGCTGATACTTTCCGGGGGCAAGCTCGTGATTTTTTACACAAGCCTCCGCCATGGCGATAAATTTGTCAATGTTGCGGTTCATAGGTGTTCCTCCATACAAAAAATATTTATAAATAAAATATTTATTTCATTTTATTTGCGCGAGTCGAGATAATTTTGGAGTATTATCTGCGCCGACAGTGTGTCGACTACGTTTTTTCGCTTTGCTCCGCGAGTGTCGGTGGCGTTGAGAAACTTATGCGCGAGCATAGTCGTGCATCTTTCGTCGAAAAGTATAACGTGCAGACCGCTATCCTTTTCTATAAGCGATGCAAGATACTGCACCTTAGTCGAGCTATCGCCGCGGCTTCCGTCCATGTTTATCGGGTTGCCGATGACGATCTCGCTTACATCGTATTCTTTTGCAAGGGTGCAGACCTTTTCAACGAGCGATCTGTCACCCGTTATCTTGAATGTGCCTATCGGGCTTGCAGTAATGCCAAGCAGATCACTGACCGCAAATCCCGTACGTACCTTGCCGTAATCTATTCCGAGAATTCTTTTCATTTTTCATTGGAAACCCTTTTTCAAAAAGGGTTTCCAAACCTTCCTAAAAACTTTTATTAAAAATTAAAGGTGTTTTGTTTAATAAGTTCTATTTTGGCGTCTATAATGCGGTCTATCCAGACAAGCGTATCCTCAAAAGCCTCGTGGCGCTTTACACCGGTCAGCACTTCGTGACGCTCGTTTTCGTAAAGCTTGAACGAAACGTCGGATATTTCCGCCTCGAAATATTTTTCGTAAAGCGCGCCCACTCCGACTCCGTAATTTCCTACCGGGTCCTCAACTCCCGAGAATATAAGCACCGGAGTCGAGCGGTGAGGAAGGTGAGTCTTGTTGTAATTTATAAGCATGAACATATCGTGATATGCCTGCGTTGTAAATCTGAACGTGCAGAACTTATCCGAGTTGTATCTCGCAAGCTCCTCTTTGTCGGTAGTCACCCAGGCGTTGCCCTTTGACTCCTCGATCTCGCCCTTGAAGCGCTCATTATACGATCCAAATGCGATCTTATAAAGAAGCGGACTGCGATAACGCTTGCCCTTTGCCTTTGCTATCATTTTTGCGGCGAGCATTCCTGCCTTTGCGGGCAGATTATCTCCGCAGGTGCCCGAAATGATCAGTCCGTCGATATTTTCCGGCGGATACGCCGAGGCGTAAGCCCTTGCAACGAACGAGCCGAAGCTGTGACCGAGCAGAAAATAGGGAAGTCTTTTGTATTTTTCTCTCATTATAAGGCGGAGCTTGTCAACGTCTTCAAGGAGAAATTTATCTCCGTCACTCTCTGCGAAAAATCCGAGATCCTCATCGCATTTCGCGGTATGTCCGTGGCCGAGCTGATCGTGCCCGCAGACAACGAGTCCGTTTGACGCGAGAAAAGCTGCAAATTCCTCGTAGCGTCCGATATGCTCACACATACCGTGGACGATCTGAACTACGGCGCGCGGAGCAGTGCTCGGCGTCCAGACATAATATGCTATACTGTCCTTGCCGTTTGAGGACTCGAAAAATCCTGTGGTTTTGATGAAATTATCATTCATAACGTCACCTGTCTGAAACGTGCTATACACGCGCGATCTTTATATCGTATCCGTTTTCCTCGCAGAACTCTCGAAGCTGCTCTCTGGTAGGTATCTTTATGTCCTGTCTTTCTTTGGTCATCTTGCTTGCCGCCGAGCCGACGAGGCAGGCTTTTCTTATGTCCTGAGTTATGAGATACTCGGACGAAACGATAGCCGCTTCGACGTCAACGAATGTGGGCGACGGCGTACCGTCAAGACTGTAAGGTCCGAGCACGTTGTGGAATTTTCCGTCATACACGAAAAATCCGCTTTCGCCGAGCCTGAGCACGTAATATTTCGCCTTGACCGTCTGACCGAGCGCGATGCAGGCTTTCAGACAGCTTTCAAGCGAGGTCGGATTTATTCCCGTGTGGATATATACCTCCTGCTTGCTTGCGAAGAATATCTCTATGTTTTCAAGCTGGTCGAGCTTTACTCCAAGCTGTGCGGGCGACGCGTCGAGAAATACGGGAATGCCGTGATTTTTTGCAAGCGAGGTTACCGCGACCGCGAGAGAAAAGGGAATTTCGAGAGTCATAAATATCGCATCGGGATAGGTGCCGAGTGCGGCTTCTATCTGACCTATCGAGAAGCTCTTGTTTGCGCCGGGATATATTATCCTTCTGCGGGAGTCGTACTGCTTTTCGTAAAGAAATACCGAAAGTCCGGTGGGGTGAGCGGGGTCTATATACATAGACGACGTGTTTATCGAATTGAAATTATAAAAATTACGGAGTCTGTTACCGTCGTTGTCCTGACCGACCGACGTGCAGAAAACGCTTTCGAGTCCCATACGCGCAACGGCGACCGCCGCGTTTCCGCCCTTTCCGCCCGGACGAAGCTCGTAATCGTCTTCGACGACCGTCTGATTTGCTATCGGCAGGCGCACGGTCTGCATGTGCATTTCTATATAAGAATTGCCGATTATCAAAATTCTGCCTTTCACGGGCACACCTCCTAGGTTGATTTAGAATTATATACATATTCATTTTATCACGCCGTATCCGCAAAGTCAAGGCGATATTGAAAAAATAGTAGGGAATTTTGAAAAAAACTGAAAAATTTAATATTATAATGCGATAAATTCAGATGATTTCAAAATACAAAAAATAAATGGATATATCTGCATAAAACAGACCTTTTTCGGTTACCTTAAACACAGAAAATATCTGAAAGGTGTCGGTGCAAAAATGGGAATGATAAAACGTATGACAGAAAACAAGGAAGGCAGAATGATACTGCTTATGATAGTAGGGGCGCTTATAGTTTTTGCCGCGGTATGTATGATAAAACGCATCTGCCGCAAGAAGAAAAAAATGCCTTCGATGTGCGAGGAATGTTAAAAAAACGCCGCAAATGCGGCGTTTTACTTTTATTTGCTAAGCAACTTTTTTATCTCCTCAAACTCGTTGTCCGAGAGATTTGAGCTATCCGAAAGAGTATAAGGCTTTCCCAAAAGCTCGTACTTGTCAAGCCCGAGCTCGTGATACCTGAGCAGCTCGATCCTCTCGGTATTCGGAAATCTGTCGAGATATTCTTTTATCAGGAGCAGCTCCTCCTTGTCGGTATTAAAGCCGTTTACTATCGGAATTCTTATCCATATCCGAGCCCCAGATGCATATAGCTTCTCGAAGTTTGAAAGTATTTCTCCGTTTGATATTCCGGTGTTTTCGATATGTCTTTTTCGCTTATGCACTTTATGTCGTAAAGAAAGAGATCGGTGTAGGGAAGGAACTTCTCGATGCTTGAATAATCTACCGCACCGCAGGTGTCGAACGCAATCTTTATTTTACGCTCTGCGAGTTCTTTTGCACATTCGAGCACAAAGTCGCTTTGAAGCAGACATTCTCCGCCCGAAAAGGTCACTCCGCCGCATTCTCCGAAAAAACCAGCGTCTGCGAGAAGCTCGCTTACAAGCTCGTCGACGGTATAGTCCTTGCCAAACGCGGTGAGCGCGCCGCTCGGACAAACCTTTACTCCGTCGATGTCCAATTTTCCTTCGCGTCGAGCAGGAGCTCCTTATCAACTGCGCTTAGCTGAACTTGAAGTCCGCCCTTTTGAGCGTTATCGTAGGCAAAACAGGAGTAGAAGCGAAGATCGTTTGAGTTCGGCTCGTTTGTTTTCGGAAGAGCCGTCAGAAAATCACCGCTCTTTAACGTGTCGTAGAAATGGTCGTATATCTCACTGATCACAGTCTGTCTGTCAAAGGCTCCGCGCTGTTTTTAAAGCGTGTCGGGAGCGCCCGAAGCTGCTTTTCTGCAAGCCGCGGCGGACGCGGTAAGTCCCTTCCTTTCCGCTTCTTCGGCGCATCTGCTTATAAACGCAATTATAGCATCGTATATCATTATCGCACCGCGTACGAAATCGCATTTTGCCTGGTCCTTTGATGCCTCGTGATCTTTAAGACACTTTTCGGCGTTTGCTTTAAGGGCGGGGAGACCGAGATCTATTATATCCTTCCAGCGAAAGGACTGATGCCCGTTTTCGATCATAAATTTAGGGAGTCCCTCTTTATGAAGATACTCGTTTATATATTTCTCGCGAAAGATCTTTTCTTCTTCCGGTGTGAAGCTTTCCTCCACCATACGCCCGATAAGAATATCGGTATCCTTTACGGGAATGGAAACCTTTGAGAGAAATGTACCGAGCGCTCTTCCGAATTTGAGCGGTTGAGACCGAATGTCTGCAACGTCGCTTGCAATAGCACTCCAAAGGCGCACGCGCTCGGACGAATAGGTCACGACCGGCTTTTCGGTAAGCGCGTATATAGCTTCGTTTTCCATGTTTTTCCTGAGATAGGAAAAGCTCTTGTCACCGAATTTTCTCATAACGATTCCTCCCTCGAAATTTGAAGCGGAACTTTACAATAAGTATAGCACCCCCCGAAAAATAAAGTCAATATTAAAATTGCAAACTTAATAAAATTGACTTGATTTTTTTTTCGAAATAGGGTATATTTATATGTAAGGTGCCCGCACGGGCAGAAAATTCATTTTTGAAAGAGATCTTACCGAAAATGCTTAAAATTTTCCGAAAAAATAAGATTTTTCGCGATGCTGTGAAATACACCTCGGCTCTGCCGACGGATACCGATTTCGCTCCCAAAAATATATATCTTTCACTGTCCGAGTGCCTTGTTTCGGCAGGGGATCTTGTTGCTATCGGTGACTCGGTCGGAAAAAGCGGTAGCGGAGCTTTCGTGTATTCGGGAATATCGGGCAGAGTTACGTCGGCGGAGAAGATTTCCGAGGGATCTTTTGAAATAGTAATAGAAAACGATTTTACAAAAAGCGTGAGCGAGAGTGCTCTTCCTTTCGGTAAGAGAAACGCCATAAAGGTAAGCGATCTCACGCCCGAGATGCTCATAAAAGAGATAAAAGACGCAGCGATAATCACTCACGGCAGAGAAATATCCGAAAAGCCGCGTACGCTCTGCGAAAAAGTAGAGGCGGCAATCGGAAAGGCAAGACAGATAGTTATAAACTGCACCTGCTCCGATCCTTACGACAGTGCCGCAGACAGAGTAGCTCTCGAAGCTCCGTCCGATATAGTAAACGGAATGAAGATACTTATGTCCGCGCTCAAAATCGGTGAGGGCTTTATCGTTCTCGACAGAGAAGGCAGGGCGCAGGCGGACAGCCTTTCCCACGAAATAGGCGCAGGAGATAATATAAAAATCGTCCTTGCCGACGTTCCGTATCCGAGCGATAACGAGCATCTCGTTATATACGCTCTCACGTCAATAGAGCTCTCGGCGTCAAAAAATGCCGAGAGAATTGCCTGCGCGGTCTTTGACTGGCGTGAGGCACTTGCGATAGGCAGAGCCTTCGTTTTCGGCGAAAGGGAAAGTGCAGAAAATGTGACCGTTTCGGGAGATATTACAGAGCCGATGAATGCAAAGATCCCCTACGGAACGAAGTTTTCCGAGATTATCGCATACTGCGGAGAAAGTGCCGCGCCTCAAACAAGAATCATCGTCGGAGGACTTTTGCGCGGAAGAGAAGTGAGCGAGGACGACGTTTTCGAAAGCTCGATGTCACCCATTGTCATTCTCGACGCGGAAAGCATTCCGAGCTTTGAAGGCGAAAAATGTATAAAATGCGGCGAGTGCGCGAGAAACTGTCCTATGATGCTTATGCCGATGTACCTCTATTTTGCGGGTGTAAAAGGAAAAGGCAGAGCATCAAGGCGCTTTGATGCCGACGCCTGCATAGAGTGCGGCGCCTGCCAATACGTCTGCCCGAACGAGATACCGATACTTAGCAGTATAAGACGTCTGAAAAAGCAGGGAAACGGTGGAGGTGACGACAAATGAATTTTCTGAAAAATCCACCTTTTGCAACGTATAAATACGACACGTACAACCTTGACGTGGCGGTCGCTCTTGTTCCGATGGTCGTGTGGGCTGTCTTTATGTTCGGCGCTCGGACGATTATAAATATTTCACTTGGAGTGGCGGTATGTGTTCTTGCAGAGCTTTTCGTTAATTTCTGCCTTCGCAGAAGACTTGGCGGCGATCTTTTCGGCGCGGCACTTACCGGTGCTCTGATTCCTCTTGCACTTTCTGACGATATTCCCGTATGGGTGATCGCGGTAGGTGCAGTGTCTGCGATAGCTTTGGCGAAATACCCACTGATAATACTCGGAAGAAGAGTAAGCTTCGTTTCTCCTGCGGCACTCGGAATTCTCATCTCTGCTGTTCTTGCAGGCGAGAGCTCTCCATTCCTTGATCTGTTCAGAGGCGGCGCGATGCCGAGCGACGGTCTGCTTAGTATATTCATAGGAAGCACCGAGGGCGCGATAGGAAGTGTTTCGGTAATGCTTCTGATCGCTTCGGGCGTGTATCTCCTTCTCAGAAGAGCGATCTCGCCTATGCCGATCGTTTCTTCGCTTGTGGTCTTTTGTGCGCTTTGTCTTGCATTTTATCCCGAGTGGACGACCTATACCGATAATCTGATCTATCAGCTTCTCTGCGGAGGATTTCTTTTCTATCTGATATTTATAGCTTGTGACAGAGGTGCTATGCCTTTCACGGGCAGAGGAAAAATCATATACGGAGCACTCTTTGCAGCTCTGGCATTTGTTTTGAGATGCTATACCGATCTCCCCGTACCCGAGGCGATAAGTGTACTTGCCGTGAGCCTGCTCGCTCCGATTCTTGATCTTGTGACAAAGCCTGTTCCGTTTGGCGGAAAGCGTAAAAAATAATACTGTAAGCGAAAATCGACGGTATCTGCCGTCGATTTTGCATAAAATCATAAAACGGAGATAAAAATGATAAATCCATTTCCTTATTCCGATTCAAATAAAAGATACTATACCTACGACTATTTTCTCCGTAGTAAATTCGGTAAAAAGGTATTCAAGGTTACTCTCGACGCGGGATTTACCTGTCCTAATATCGATGGCAGTCGCGGAGTCGGCGGTTGCACCTACTGCTCTGCTCGCGGAAGCGGAGATTTTGCGGCGTCCCCAATGCTTTCGATAGGTGAGCAGTATGCTACCGTCAGAAAAACGATGGAGAAAAAGTGGGAGGGCGGACTGTGTATCCCTTATTTTCAGGCGCATACCAATACCTACGCGCCGCTATCGGTTCTGAAAGAAAAATTTGAAGAGGCACTCGCATTGCCAAATGCGGTCGGGCTTGATATTGCAACACGCGCAGACTGTATCTCCGATGAGGTCGCAGACTATCTCAGAGAGCTTCACACCCGCACATTTCTGACAGTTGAGCTCGGACTTCAAACTATTCACGACTCCACCGCCGAAAAAATAAACAGATGTCATACCTACGAGGAGTTTCTAAGGGGTTACGAAAAGCTTAAAGGACTGAACGTTTGCGTACATACAATAAACGGTCTGCCGGGAGAGAGCAGAGAAATGATGCTCGCTACCGCAAGGGAGCTTGCGCGTATCAGACCGTTTATGGTGAAAATACACCTTCTCCATATAATCAAGGGAACAAAAATGGCCGATCAGTATCTCGCGGGAGAGTTTGAGCTTCCGACTCTCGAAGAGTACGTTTCAACCGTTTGCGATCAGCTCGAGATCCTTCCGAGCGAAACAGTCATAGCACGCGTTACCGGCGACGGCGCGCCCGATAGTCTTGTCGCGCCCGAGTGGAGCCGTAAAAAGTTCGTCGTTATGAACGAAATAGATAAGGAGCTCGTTCGCCGAAACAGCATGCAAGGATCCAAATATTGGAAATAATCTCGGCTTTATGCGAAAAAGTTCTATATTTTTTTCGTTGTTTTTGTTAAAAATATTCAAAAACCTATTGCATAATGGAAATAAATAGTATATAATTACAGTATGTTACGAAAACGCTACACATTAGCTGCGAGGCAATGTGCTTGCGGAAAACATATATTTTTACACGCAAAAGGAGAACTTTGAAGATGGCACAATTCACAACGAAACAAATCAGAAACGTATGCTTTATGGGTCACGGCGGAAGCGGAAAAACTTCGATAGCTGAGGCTATGCTGTATTTTACCAAAACTACCGACCGTCTTGGAAAGGTTCCCGACGGAAATACCGTTTCCGACTTTGATGCGGAAGAAATAAAGCGCGGATTTTCTATATATACTTCACTTGCTAACGTAGTATGGAAGGAAACCAAGATCAACATACTCGACACTCCCGGATTCCTCAACTTTGAGGGAGAGGTACACAGTGCTCTGAGAGTTGCGGACGCGGCGATCATCACGGTTGACGCCAAATCGGGTATCGAGGTAGGAACCGAGCTTGCATGGGAGAGAGCTACCAAGGCAAAGCTGCCGATCGCTTTCTTCGTAAATAAGTACGACGACCCCGATGCACATTTCCATAACGTGTTCGATTCGCTCGCACAGACCTTCGGTAAGGCAATATGCCCCGTACTTATCCCTGCTTACGATAAGGGCTCGTTCATCAACCTGCTCGACCTTAAAAAGTACGTTTACGACGGCTCTACCGGTAAGCATACCGAGGGCGAGATAAATCCCGAATATAAGAAGAGAGTCGATACCTACCGCGATAAGCTTATGGAAGCGGTTGCGGCTACCGACGACGATCTTATGATGAAATATTTCGACGGCGAGGAGATCACCCGTGACGAAGCGGCAAACGCTCTTCACGAGGGAATTATCGCAGGTGAGATAGTACCCGTATTTGCAGGAAGTGCCGCAAAGCTTTGGGGTATCGACCTTGTTATGGATATCATCGCAGACTCCTTCCCCAGACACACCGCAAAGAAGACCGAAAAGCTTGCAAACGGCGAGGCGGTCGAGATAGCTACCGAGGGTGCTCCTTCGATATACGCTTTCAAAACGTCGGTTGACCAGTTCGGAAGAACCACGTATTTCAAGGTTCTCGGCGGTGAACTCAAAGCAGGCGATACTCTTCGCAACATCGCTACCGATACAGATGAAAAATTCCTTCATTTCTATATAGTGAACGGAAAGAAGCAGACCGAGGTTCAGTCGCTTGCCTGCGGTGATATAGGCGTTATTACCAAGCTTGTAAATACCAACACGGGCGATACGCTTACCGCGTCGGGTGCTCCCGCATACGCTCCTGCCGTATATCCCGAGCCTGTTTATACAGTAGCTGTATCCCCGAAGGCTAAGGGCGACGAGGATAAGATAGTTCAGGGTATCCAGAAGATAATGGACGAGGATAAGACGGTTAAATTCGAGAATGACTCCGAAACCCGTCAGCTCCTTCTCAGTGCGATGGGCGATATGCAGATCGATGTCGTTCTTTCGAAGGTAAAGGCTCGCGGCGGTCCTGCGGCAGAGCTCTCCACTCCCAAGATCGCATACAGAGAAACGATCAAGGGCAGAGCAGACGTTCAGGGCAAGCACAAGAAGCAGTCGGGCGGACACGGTCAGTACGGTGACGTAAAGATCAGATTTACTCCCGGCGAGGCAGAGGGACTTACCTTCACCACGAGCGTTGTCGGCGGATCGGTTCCGAAGAACTTCTTCCCGGCAATCGAAAAGGGACTTCAAGAGGCTATGCAGAAGGGTGTTCTTGCGGGATACCCCGTAGTAAATCTTGCGGCAGACCTTTACGACGGATCTTACCACGACGTTGACTCTAACGAGCTTTCCTTCAAGATGGCGGCTTCTATCGCATATAAGACCGGACTTCCTCTTGCAAAGCCGGTTCTCCTCGAGCCGATCGGTGAGCTCAGTGTAACCATCCCCGAGTCGGTACTCGGCGACGTTATGGGAGATATTAACGGTAAACGCCGCGGCGCGGTTCTCGGAATGGAGCCTTCGAGCGAAAGACCGGGATACACCACCGTTCAGGCAGAGGTTCCCAAGGCAGAAATGACCGACTACGCTATCGCACTGCTTGCGACGACACAGGGAAGAGGAAGCTTTGTTTACAAGGTAACCCGTTACGATGAGGTTCCTTCGAACATCGCTCAGAAGGTAATAGCAGAGGCAAAGGCTGCTTCGGAAGACAAGTAAAATTTCGGCGGAGCGGTTTTCCCGCTCCGTCTGACTTTTTATAATACAGAAAGGAAATAAATATGAATCAGAACGATTTTAATTTAAACGAAAATCAGAGCTCTTATACGGAGAGCTATACGCCCGAAACGCCGAGCTTTGACAATTTTGATGCTCCGCCCGTCGAGGATAAGGGAAAGAATTTTGCCGATAAGATCAAGGCAATATTCTCATCTAAGGCGTTTTTTGTGGCTACTGTTGCATATACGGTTATGGCAGGTGCGTCTGTGATTGCAGGATCTATCGACGTTTTCGCTATCTTGTTCACTATTGGTATGTGGATGGTGCACTCAGTTGCCAAAAGAGAAACGCCTCTTAAAGAAATAAAATTCCTTTCGGGCGTGCTTAAAGCCTACTATATAGTCACTATAATCGGTATTGTCATTATGATCATAGCCGCTACACTTTTTCTTGTCTTTGCTCCTAACGTGATGACTCTTGACGCCGAGATCGATAACGCGATCGAATCGCTTTTAAGCGGCAATGACGATCCTTACGTGAATATTTATATGGAAATAGGCGAGGCGGATCTCGACGATTTCAAAGAAATGCGTGCCGAAATAAACGAATATTTCGGAATTACTCTTGCGGATTTTCTGGGAATTATAATGATAGTTCTTGCTGTCATATTTATAATTGCCGCAGTGGTTATGATAATCTTTAACGAGCTTATGGTGCATAAGCTAAGCAGGCAGTTTACAAGCACTTCCGAGGCACTCATTCTGAATAACGAGACCGAGCTCAGGCTCGGCGGTGTCAGAGCTTGCTTTATTATCCTCGGAGTTCTCACCGCGATATCGGCAGTTTCGATACTTACAAGCGCCGATCTCATCTTGGCGGCAAGCGAGGGCGCTTACGCAGTAGCATATTTTGCACTTGCTTCGGTTCTGAATACAGATAAGACCTTGAAGGCGCCCGAGGCACCTGCGGACGATAAGCCCCTGCTTTAAAAGTATGAATATTTATAAGCGACCTGCTAAGCGGCAGGTCGCTTTTTTTTGCGTAACCAAATTTCAAAACTGTCATATAATAAAAGCTCTTCACATATTTATATATCAAAGAAATCAGCGGACTGAGAAAGCGTCCGTTTGCCTGTCTGGAGGAAAAAATATGACAAATATCTATCGCGATATTGCAACGCGCACCGGAGGCGATATTTACGTCGGAGTCGTAGGACCGGTGCGTACCGGAAAATCAACCTTTATCAAAAGATTTATGGAAACTCTTGTCCTTCCCAATATTTCGGACGATTACGATAGGGAGCGCGCAAAGGACGAAATGCCGCAGTCGGCGGCAGGCCGTACCGTAATGACGACCGAGCCGAAATTCATTCCCGACGAGGCGGTAAAGATCTCGCTCGACGATGCCGCAACGCTCAGTGTGAAAATGGTAGACTGCGTGGGATATATCGTTTCGGACGCCCTCGGTCAGAGCGAGGAGGGAAGACCGAGAATGGTGCTCACCCCCTGGTCGAGTGAGCCGCTACCGTTCGGAGAGGCGGCGGAGATCGGAACTAAAAAGGTCATCACCGATCATAGCACGATCGGATTTGTTGTCACCACCGACGGAAGCGTCTGCGATATTCCGAGAGAGCAGTACGAAGAGGCGGAGCGCAGAGTCGTTAGTGAGCTTCGCGCTATAAATAAGCCGTTTGCTATAATACTTAATTCCGCTCACCCCGACGCGCCCGAAAGCGAGGCACTCGCACTCGAAATAGAGGAGAGATACGGCGTTCCGGTGGCACTTGTCAACTGTATGACGCTCGACAGTGAGGATATTCGCCATATTCTCGAGCTCGTACTTCTTGAATTCCCTATATCCGAAATATCCGTAGATCTTCCCGAATGGACTCTCGCCCTCGAAAGCGACCACCCGATAATAGAGTCGCTTCGCAGAGATATTCTGGAATGTGCGGGAAGTATTAGTAAGATCGGACAGATCAGAACGGCGTTCGATAAGCTTTCGGAAAATGCCTATGTCGTGTCTGCCACAGTCGATAAGATAGACCTCGGAAGTGGCAGAGCGCAGATGTCGCTTGCTCTCGATAGCGAGCTTTATTTCAAGGTCGTAAGCGAGATGACAGGTCTTGATATTTCAGATGAGGAAACGCTTATCGAAACCTTCAAAAAACTTGCCGCTATCAAGGAAAAATACGATAGAATAGCGAGCGCGCTCGACGACGCCGAAAATAAAGGCTACGGAATTATCGTTCCGGATATTGAGGATATGCATCTCGAAGAGCCGAAGCTCGTAAAGCATTCGGGCGGCTACGGAGTGCGCCTCAAAGCAAGTGCTCCGTCTATCCATATGATAAAGGCTACGCTTGAAACCGAGATAAATCCGGTCGTCGGAAGCGAAAAGCAAAGCGAGGATCTCATAAAGTATCTGCTCAGTGAATTCGACGAGGATCCGACTAAGATATGGGGAACAAATTTGTTCGGTAAGACCCTCTACGAGCTTGTAAACGAGGGACTCCACGCGAAGCTTCAGAACGTGCCCGAAAACGCGCGCGAAAAGCTTTCCGAAACTCTCAGTCGTATCGTCAACGAGGGAAGCGGCGGACTTATCTGCATAATTCTCTGATAAAAAGGACGAAAATATGGAAAAATGCTCTTTTTATACGCTCAGGGAAAAGGAGGTCGTGAATATCTGCGACGGACGCCGCTTCGGCTACGTTTGCGATATGGAGATCGACACGACCTGTGGAAGCATCTGCTCGCTTATCGTACCCGGAGAGTTCAGATGCTTCGGATTTTCGAAGGGTAACGACTACGTCATTCCGTGGGACTGTGTCGAGCAGATCGGCGGAGATATAATTCTCGTGCGCGTTACCACCCTCGTTCCGCGCGAGAGGATACGGAAAGGGAAGAAGAAAAAACAATGAAAAAAGCGAACCGATTTCGGTTCGCTTTTCCTTTTTTATTCCTTATTTCCTTATCTCTGTAAGCACCGCGTGGACTGCAAGACGTCCGTCGTCGCCGAAGCCGTTTGTACACGTGCTGAGCGTGATTATCTGCTCGTCACCGTCGAATTTGTACGACACCTTGCGAAGAGATGCGCTCTGTCTGCTCTTTGCCCACTCGATAAGGTCGTTTTTACTACTGAACGCGGTGCGGATATACGGATCGTATTTGTTCGTTTCATATACAGAAAATACTCTGTAAACGTAAATGCCGTTCTCGGTCTGGATATAGATGTACGGCGTTCTGCTGAAAAATCCGCTGCTCTTGAATTTGAAGAGATTTGCAAACATAAGTCCGGACGCCATATTGTGACCGTATATGACCGTGTTCTGATCCGAAAAATCGCCGACGTTACGGTAATCGGCGAAGATCGCGCCCGAGTTGAGCTTTGCGCCGGTTATCGAATGATCGAGATAATAGTCGTTGTTGTCGGTATGAACTATCGGATAGTCGATATGAGTATCGGGTACGGTTATCCAACCGATAACGTCCGAATTCGTCTTTTTAAGTGCGGCGAATTTCGCGCGCAAAAGCACGAGAGTTGCCGACATTTCTCCGTCGTCGCTTCCTGTATCGGGAGAGGCGGGAAGTGTGGGCACGCCGTAGGTTTCGGTCGTGTTTCCGTGCGAGTTTTTGTCCGACTTGGATACTGCAAACTCGCTTCCGAGCAGAGCTCCGAGCTCACCCCACTGCTCCGACATATCGCCGTAGAGCTCGTCGGACTCCTTGTAGCCCTGAACGCTCAGTATTACCTGAGAAAGACAGAATACCATTACCGAAATAAGCAGAAGAAGTATCGCGCCTTTTATAAGAAAAGAAGAAAGCGGAGGATAATTTCTCGGAAGCTTCGGTGCTATCGAGCTTGTTGAAAGCGAGCTCAGAGAATCGAGAAAAATGTCTTTTTCGTTCGGATTTTGCCCGTTTTTCATAGTATATGTCCTCCTTTCAAGATTTTCTTTTGCTCTTAGCTATATTATATGAGTTTTTATAAACGTCTTCAATTCGAAATTATTACATAAGTGTAAATTTCGCTTGAAAACGCCAGGAATTATTTATCTTTTTTGGCAAGAAGCTTTTTAAGATAGTGACCGGTATACGAGCCCTCACACTCTGCTACCTCTTCGGGTGTTCCTGCTATGATAACCGTTCCTCCTCTGTCACCGCCCTCGGGACCGAGGTCGATAATATAGTCTGCGGTCTTTATCATATCGAGGTTGTGTTCGATGACGACCACGGTATTCCCTGCATCTGCAAGCCTGCTCAGCATAGATATAAGGTTCTTGACGTCGGCAGTATGCAGACCTGTCGTAGGCTCGTCGAGAATGTATATCGTTCTGCCCGTACTGCGCTTCGAGAGCTCGTCGGCGAGCTTAACTCTCTGCGCCTCACCGCCCGAAAGAGTGGTGGACGACTGACCTATCTTGATATATCCGAGTCCTACGTCGTAAAGCGTACGGAGCTTGCGGTAGAGCTTGGGATGGCTTTCGAAGAAATACATTCCCTCCTCGACCGTCATATCAAGCACGTCGGCAATACTCTTGCCCTTGTATTTTACCTCGAGCGTTTCGCGGTTGTAACGCTTTCCGTGACATTCCTCGCATACTACGTAAACGTCGGGAAGGAAGTGCATCTCGATACATTTTACTCCGTCGCCTTCGCATTTTTCGCAACGTCCGCCTTTGAGGTTGAACGAGAAGCGGTTGGATTTGTATCCCCTTTGCTTTGCTTCGGGAAGGGAAGCGAAAAGCTCACGAATATCGGTGAAAAGACCGACGTAGGTCGCAGGGTTCGAGCGAGGAGTTCTGCCTATCGGGCTCTGGTCGATCGAAATGACCTTGTCGAGCTCTTCAACGCCCTCGATAGAGTCGTGCTTTCCCGGAGTCGTATATGCGCGGTTAAGTGAGCTTGCAAGAGATTCTTTGAGTATCGAGTTTATAAGCGAGCTCTTTCCGCTGCCCGAAACTCCGGTAACGCATACCATTTTACCGAGCGGAATGGTAACGTCAATGTTTTTGAGATTGTTTTCACGCGCGCCCTTTATGGTCAGGAATTTTCCGTTGCCCGCGCGTCTTGTTTCGGGAATTTCGATCTTCTGTCTGCCCGAAAGATATGCGCCGGTGATCGATTTCTCGCAGTTTTTTATATCCTCGGGCGTTCCGCTCGCTACGACGTATCCGCCGTGAATTCCTGCGCCCGGTCCTATATCCACGATAAAGTCGGCGTTTTCCATGGTTTCCTCGTCGTGCTCGACGACGATGACCGTGTTTCCGACGTCACGCAGGTTTTTGAGTGTGTCGATAAGCTTGGAATTATCCCGCTGGTGCAGACCTATCGACGGCTCGTCGAGAACGTACATAACGCCGACGAGTGAGCTTCCTATTTGTGTTGCAAGACGTATTCTCTGAGCCTCGCCGCCCGAGAGTGTTCCCGACGAGCGCGAGAGCGTCAGATAGTCAAGACCTACGGACACGAGGAATGAAAGACGCGCCGAGATCTCCTTGATTATTTCTTTGGAGATTATCTTTTCGGTTTCGTCAAACTCTATATTTTTGACGAATTCGAGTTCTTTTACGATGGGCATAGAGCAGAATTCAAATATGTTTTTTCCGCCGACCGTAACGCCGTTTATCTCGTCGTTCAGACGGGATCCGCCGCATTTTTCGCACACGATGTCCTCGGTGAATTCTCCGTAATATTCAGAGCCCCACTGCCGTATGCGGTTTTCGAGCATGGGGATAAGTCCGTCGAAGGTTATGGTCTGTTGTGAAACCCGCTTGTCAAAGACTCTGCGGACAGAGTAAAGATTGTCGTTATCTCCGTAGAGCAGGACATTCATCGCCTCGTCGGAATATTTATAGAGCGGAGTGTCGAGAGTAAAGCCGTGCTTTGCGCCGACTGCGGCGAAAAGCGGACCGTTCCAGGTGTCCTCGTCGAGGCTCTTGAAGCCGTTTACCATAATACCGCCCTGACGGAGCGAAAGGTTCTTGTTTGGCATTATTTTTGCCTGACTTATGACGGTTTTAACTCCGAGTCCCGAGCATTCGGGGCAGGCTCCGAGAGGATTGTTGAAGGAGAACATACGGGGCTCTAGCTCGCTGAACGAAATTCCGTGCTCCTCGCAGGCATAGTTCAGAGAGAATGAGAGTATTTTGTCCCCGTCTGAGGGCAGGAGTATTTCGAGATTTCCGCCTGCAAGATTAAGTGCGGTTTCGACAGAGTCTGCAAGACGGCTCCGTATATCGGGGCGGATAACAAGACGGTCGATAACGATCTCAATCGAGTGCATCTTGTTTTTGTCAAGGATAATGTCCTCTGACAGATCGCGTATCTCGCCGTTTATGCGTGCACGCACGTAGCCGAGCTTTTTGGCGTCGTCAAGAAGCTTTATGTGTGTTCCTTTTTTTCTTTTCACCATAGGTGCCAGTACCATAAACTTCGTTGACTCGGGCATTGAAGATATGCGGTCGAGAATTCCGTCGAGAGTCTGCTTTCTTATCTCCTTATTGCAGACAGGGCAGTGGGGAATACCCACTCTCGAATAAAGCAGACGGAGATAGTCGTATATCTCGGTTACGGTACCCACGGTCGAACGCGGGTTTTTAGAGGTCGTTTTCTGATCTATCGAGATAGACGGAGATAGTCCCTCGATAAGGTCTACGTCCGGCTTGTCTATCTGTCCGAGGAACTGCCGCGCGTAAGACGAGAGCGACTCTACGAACTTGCGGTGACCTTCCGCATATAACGTGTCAAATGCAAGTGAGGATTTTCCCGAGCCCGAAAGTCCGGTGAAAACGATGAGCTTATCTCTTGGTATGTCGAGCGATACGTTTTTGAGATTGTTCTCTCTTGCTCCTTTTATAACTATTTTTTTGCTATCCATAATTTATCCTTAATTTATCCTTTCGCTTACTGCTTGTCAAACGCTCTTATGCGATCTCTGTAAACGGCAGCCGCTTCGAAATCGAGCCTTGCCGCCGCCTCTCGCATAAGCTTCTCGAGCTCGGGCAGAGAAAGCTTTTCTCCAACCTCGTGACGCGAGCGCTTTTTGTCGGCAGAACGCTTTGTCTGCGACTTTCCTTCGCCGAAGTCGATGAGCTCGCGTATATCCTTTTTGATGGTTTTCGGCGTTATGCCGTTTGCCTTGTTGTAGGCGTCCTGCTTTTCGCGGCGACGCTTTGTTTCGTCGATTGCAACGCGCATAGATCTCGTTATCTTGTCGGCGTACATTATGACCTTGCCGTCTGCGTTTCTCGCAGCACGACCGATGGTCTGAATGAGCGAGGTTTCTCCGCGAAGGAAGCCTTCCTTGTCGGCATCGAGTATGGCAACAAGCGATACCTCGGGAATGTCAAGTCCCTCTCTCAGTAGGTTTACTCCGACGAGCACGTCGAAAACTCCGAGTCGCAGATCGCGTATTATCTCGGTACGCTCGACAGTGTCGATGTTGTGGTGAATGTATTTTACCTTGATAAGGTTCATCGTAAAATATTCGGTCAGATCCTCTGCCATCTTCTTTGTCAGAGTAGTAACGAGCACTCTTTCACCCTTTTCGGCGCGAAGGCGTATCTCGCCCATAAGATCGTCGATCTGACCTTCGGCAGGACGGACCTCGACTATCGGATCAAGAAGTCCGGTCGGTCGTACGAGCTGCTCAACTATCTGCTCGGAGCCCTCTTTTTCGTAGTCCGCAGGGGTTGCCGAAACGTATATTACCTGATTTAGCTTGTCTGCAAATTCGTCAAATCGCAGAGGGCGGTTGTCGTACGCCGAGGGCAGACGGAAGCCGTATTCAACGAGATTTGTCTTTCGTGCGCGATCTCCGCCGCTCATACCGTGTATCTGCGGTATCGAAACGTGGGACTCATCTATAAACATAAGAAAATCGTCGGGAAAATAATCCAGCAGGGTATAAGGAGTCGATCCCGGCTCTCTGCCTGCAAATATGCGCGAATAGTTCTCAATTCCCGAGCAGAAGCCGACTTCTCGGAGCATTTCGAGATCGTATCTCGTGCGCTCCTCTATTCGCTGTGCTTCAAGAAGCTTGTTTTGCGATTTGAAGAATTCGACTCTCTCTTCCATTTCAAGCTCGATCTGTTTGAGAGCCTTTTCTCTCGTCGCGTCTGATACCGCGTAGTGGGTTGCAGGATATACCGTCGTATAGGTGATCGTTCTGATAAGCTCTCCCGTCAGGGTGTTTATCTCACTTATGCGATCTATCTCATCGCCGAAAAACTCGACTCTTATCGCTTTTTTGTCGCTTGCGGCAGGCAGGACCTCGACGGTATCTCCGCGTACACGGAACTTGTCACGCTCGAGCGAGATGTCGTTTCTCTCGTAGTTCATCGAGATAAGCGAGGATATAAGCTCCTCTCGCGTCATGGTCGCGCCCACCCTCAGAGAGATCATCTGCGAGAGATATTCTCTCGGATCGCCGAGCGAGTAGATGCAGGAAACGCTTGCGACGATTATAACGTCGCGTCTTTCGAAAAGAGAGGTGGTCGCGCTGTGTCGAAGACGGTCGATCTCGTCGTTTACCGCACTGTCCTTTTCGATGTAAACGTCCTTGCCCGGAATGTAGGCTTCGGGTTGATAGTAGTCGTAGTAGGAAACGAAAAACTCGACCGCGTTTTCGGGGAAGAATTCGCGGAACTCAGAGCAAAGCTGGGCGGCGAGAGTTTTGTTGTGAGAAAGGATAAGCGTGGGTCTATTGACCTTTGCGATGATATTTGCCATAGTAAAGGTCTTTCCCGAGCCGGTAACTCCGAGAAGCGTCTGCTTTTTCATTCCTGCATTTACACCCGCGCTCAGAAGCTCGATGGCTTCGGGCTGGTCGCCTGTCGGCTTGTAGGGTGAAACGAGCTTGAATTTGCCTTCGGTCATAGTTTTTACTTCCTTTCTCACGTAATTTTGATTACAAACTGCTGAATTATAATATTATAACACATATTTTTAAAAAAATAAATAGCAAAATGTATTATTTTTCAGAAAATGTGTGATATGCCCTGATTGTTGACATTTGTGAGAAAATATGATAAAATAAGCAAAACACTTTCTTGAAAGGATCTTTTACCATGGGAAGAATGCTCGGTGCCTTCGATTCAGAAGATCTCGACAGACCCGATCTTAATAAATGCCCCGATTGCGGTTGCTACTTCGTGCAAGACGACTGTCCGCTCTGCGGAAAAAGATGCCCCGATGAAATGAGGGCGGGAAATCGCAAGGCAGTCAAAAAACAAAAAAAGAAGAAAAGCTCCTCAGGAAGAGTCACCTTCGTCGATTGGTATCATAGCTGGATTTTCATAATACTTATGATGATATTTATGCCGATAGTCGGCATAATTCTGCTTGTTACGAGTCCGCATAAAAAATCGCTCAAAATCGCGCTTATCGCGGTATGCGTGGTGATAGCCGTCCTTCCCGGACTGCTTCTGGGTGTTTTTGACTTTCTTACAAACACCTTCGAGAAGCCGGTCGACACCTCGCTTGATAAGCAGGAATATATCGAGTCCTGTGAAAGCGTTGATGCCGAGGATTTTTATCGCAGGGCAGACGCGTATACGGATAAATTCGTTTCGCTCGATCTTACCGTCAAGGAAAAATTCGTTGACGGCGATGCCTCTAAGTACGACAAATATCCCATACACTATATTTGTACCGATATGAACGGGAAAAATATAGAGATAATAATTCGCGACTGCCGCAGTGACGAGATGCAGAATTTTATCGTCGGAGATATGATAAGGATCTACGGAGAGGGAGTCGGCAACTACGAGGTGTACGACGAGGAGTACGACATCAGAAGCGCACCTGCAATATTCGTGGCTTACGCTTCGATCATCGGATAAATCACTAAACCCGTACCAAACAGTTGGTACGGGTTTACTTTTTGTTAACCTATCATTTCAAGAATTATTTTTGCCGCCGCTTCTCGTGTCAGCTCACCCGTAGGGAGTCCCGAAACACTGAGCGATCTTCCGTAAATATCCGAGGCTATCTCGACGGCTTTTGACGCACTCATTACCTCTCCTGCGGACACCTCGACGTCGGATATATTCTCGAATACCGAAAGTATATCGCCGTCAGACTCGGGAAGAGAAGTGCCCGTAGCAGACATCGCCATCGTTATAAATTCGCCATAGGAAACAGGCGCGTTTGGCTCAAAATAACTGTATTTTCCGACCGAGCGTCCGATATAAATTCCTTTTTCGGCAAGTAGGAGCGCAGTGTGCTCAAATTCGGGCGAAACGTCAACGTAATTTATATCGGGAGAGGGCTTCACTTTTACCGTAACCTCGGTTTCTTTCGACACATTTCCGTAGCAGTCGCGGACTACGTAGGTGAAGCGGTCCTCAAATGGCGCGTTTTCGTCGGGTATATAGACGAACTCGCCGCTTGATCTGTCCTTTATGGATACGCTTCCGCTTGACGGACGCGAAACTATCGTGAAGGTCATAGCATCGCCGTCCGGATCGGTGGCTTCAAGAAAATCACTGAACCGAACTCCCGCATACACCGAAAGCGCCTTGCCCGAGGCGCTCGGAGCAAAATTTAGTGTGTCGGTAAATTTGATAGAGCAGCTTACCACTCTCGGGCGTCCCGAGGAAATGCAACCGAAAACAAAGGAAGCGTCGTTTACTCTGTCGCCCGACGGCATAAAAGAGAGCTTTGAAAGCTTGCTTCTCGGGATTATCTGATTTGCAAGTACGGGTACCTTTCCGAGAAGGAGCTTGCCGTCGCTTTCATCGGGAAGGACGAGGACGGTTATGCTCGAAAGACGGGATATTCCGAGGACCTCCTCAAACTCGCTTGCGGTAAAGGTCACCGCCGAGTTTTTCACACCGTTTTTGGTAAAAACGGTGTTTTTGGATAACTGATCTATCGCGGGAGAAAGGCTTTCCTTGGCATAGGCGACCGAGGAAAATATGAGCGCGGACAGAATAAGAGAAAAAACGCTCAGGCAGGTCAGAAGTTTAAAAAAACGGGATCTTTTCATTTGGACAAATATTCCTTTCATTTTTGTTTCGCAGTAAGTATTTGCCGTGCATCGCCAAAATATTCCCAAAGCTCTACGTAAAAAGTAAAAAAATGCAAAATTATGAAAAAGTACTTGTAATCGAAGCGAAAGCGTGATATAATGATTGTAATTTTGAATACATATTTTATTTAAGCATCAACGGAGGTTAATTATTATGCTTAATATCAGATACGAGTATACTACTCAGAAAAAGGTAAAGCCCGATTACAGCGCACTTGGATTCGGTAAATATTTCACCGATCATATGTTTCTGATGGACTATAACACCGAGAAGGGCTGGCACGATCCCAGAGTGGTACCCTTCCAGAATCTTTCGCTTTCTCCCGCAACCGCGGTTTTCCACTACGCGCAGGAGATGTTCGAGGGACTTAAAGCGTATAAGACCGCAGACGGAAAAATACAGCTTTTCAGACCTCAGAAGAATATCGAAAGACTTAACAACACAAACAGACGTATGTGTATCCCCGAGATAGATCCCGACGACGTCCTTCAAGCTATCAAGGCAGTTGTAAAGACCGACGCTGACTGGATCCCCGAGGAAGAGGGTAAGTCGCTTTATATCAGACCGTTTATTATCGCGACCGATCCTATGCTCGGCGTACACCCGTCACATAACTATCTGTTCTGCATTATTCTTTCTCCCGTCGGTGCATATTATGCAAGCGGAATAAATCCCGTAAAGATCTACGTTGAGCCCGAATACGTTCGCGCAGTCAAGGGCGGAACGGGATTTGCAAAGGTCGGCGGAAACTACGCCGCTTCGCTCAAAGGTCAGGAGGTTGCCGAAAAGCTCGGCTACGCTCAGGTCCTCTGGCTTGACGGTATTCACCATAAGTACGTTGACGAGGTCGGCGCTATGAACGTATTCTTCGTTATCGACGGAGAAATCGTTACTCCCACACTTGAAAACGGAAATATTCTTCCGGGCGTTACCCGTGACTCGGCTCTCGCACTTCTTCGCAGCTGGGGATACAAGGTAAGCGAAAGACTCCTCTCGATCGACGAGATCCGCGATGCTGCAAAGAACGGCAAGCTTGAAGAGGCGTTCGGTACCGGTACTGCGGCAGTTATCTCTCCTATCGGCGAGCTTAACGAGGCGGGCAATATCATGATAATAAACGAAGGCAAGATAGGACCTATCTCCCAGCGTCTTTACGATAACCTCACCGGAATTCAGTGGGGCAAGGTAGAGGATACTATGGGTTGGACGGTCGCAGTTGACTGAAAATGAGATTTGAAATCGGAAGGGAGCTCTGCGGACTGAGCGTCCGCGAGCTTCTTACCTCGCATCTCGAGCTCTCCCGAAGAGCGATCTGCTCACTGAAAAATAACGAGAGAGGAATCGTTCTTAACGGTAGCAGAGTTACCGTGAGGGCTATTCTTTCCGAGGGCGACGTTTTAGAACTCGCACTCGAAGAGGAAAATAAGCAGCGAGATGTTGCTGCCGTAGATATTCCGATAGACTTAATATACGAGGACGATGCCGTCACGGTTGTGAATAAGCCGCCGTTTATGCCGACGATAATTTCTCACGGTCACCACACGGATACGCTTGCAAACGCGCTTGCGTTCAGATACCGCGACAGGGATTTCGTTATGCGCGCGGTAAACCGTCTTGACAGGGATACGAGCGGGATCTGCCTTATCGCAAATAGCCGCCGTAGCGCGCATATACTCGGCGAGCAGATGAAAAACCGTCAGATCGAGAAAAAGTATCTCGCAATTCTTGACGGAACGCTCGAAAACGACCTTGGCGAGCAAATGATAAAAACCAAAATAAGACGTAAAGAGGGAAGTGCTATGCTTCGCGAGGTGACAGATTCAGACGAGGCTCTGCCTGCCGAAACGACATACTGCCTTTTTGCGCGCGGCGAAAGGTATAGCGCGGTGATAGCTCAGCCGAAAACCGGCAGAACACATCAGCTTCGCGTACATTTTTCTCATATCGGTCACCCGATAGTAGGCGATAGTATGTACGGCAGTGCTAGTGAGCTCATATCGCGACAGGCTCTTCACGCCTTCGAGATTACCTTTACACACCCGTATACGAAAGAGATAATGACCTTTCGGGCGAGTCTGCCGCGGGATATACTAAACGTGGCGGAGCAGGATAATATAGATCTGTCACAACTAAGCTAACCAAACGGGAGAGAAGTTCAGATGTCCGATAACAGTAAGGGCTCGCGCAGGATAGTAAGGCTCTTTAAAGCTGTTCCCAAAACCTGCCTTGTGCTTTTTGCCTTTGGCGTTCTTGCGCTGATAGTTCATATAATCTCGATACTATCGCCGCACTTTGCCGATTTTATCGCAAGATATATCGGCTCTGCCGTCAGATTTGTGCTTGCAAAGCTCACATCGTGGATACCTTTTTCGCTTGCGGAGATGATACTTCTTGTCCTTCCGCTTATCCTCGCTTTTCTGATCGTGCTCGGAGTAAAGGCGATAAGATCGGACAAAAAACACGCGTATCTGCGGTATATCTGTTCACTTCTTGCGATAATTACCACATTTTACTCGCTTTTTGTGTTTACTCTCGGAACGGCGTATCAGGGAACCACGCTTTATGAAAAGCTAGGCGTAAAGAAGCCGAAATACGAAGATCCGAGCGATCTCGTCGCACTTTGCGAGTATCTGAGGGATAATGCAAACGAGTGCGCGGAAAATATAGTTTTCAGTGAAAAAAACGGATCGGTTATGCCTTATTCGCGAGGCGAGCTGAACAATCTTCTAAATGAAGCCTGCATAAAAGCGGCGGATAAATACGTCTTTATAGCGCCGCTCAGATCGCGCTTTAAGGACGTAATGCTAAGTACCCCGATGACGTATACTCACATTTCGGGGGTATACACCTATTATACGGGTGAATCTAATATCAACACGAATTTTCCCGACTATACTATTCCTTATACCGCCGCCCACGAGATGGCGCATCAGAGGGGAATAGCGCGCGAGGAAGAGGCGAATTTTGTCGCTTACCTTATATGTATGGAAAGCGAAGATAACTATGTCAGATACAGTGCATATATAAATCTGCTCGAATACGTGCAGTCTGCGCTTTATAAGGCGGACAAAAAAGCGTATAGCGCTTTTTACCGCACGCTTGGCGAGGATATTGTGACGGAATATCGCGCATACGATCAATTTTTCGATAATTACCGCGAAAACGTTGCGGCAAACGTCAGTGGAACAATAAATAACGCGTATCTTCAATCGCAAGGTCAGTCCGCAGGAACGATGAGCTATTCGCTTGTCGTCGGACTCGCCGTTGCATACCTTGACTACTAAGGCAAAATGTCATAAAGAAGTCGCGGAGCATATTATAACAGTAAGTTTAACAAGTTTAAAGACTGCCAAAAAGGATGGTCACAGAATATGGAAAAGATAATTATTAACGGCGGAAAACCGCTGTGCGGCGAAATTGAAATAGGCGGAATGAAAAACGGAGCACTTCCTATAATCTTTGCATCTGTTCTCGTTTCAAATGGAGTTTCCGTGCTTGAAAATCTCCCTGCCGTAAAGGATATAGATCTGTCACTCGAAATAATAGAAAGCCTCGGTGCAAAGGTAGAGCGTCCGGATAAGCACACCGCGATCATAGACGCTTCGGGCGTTGTCGTTGCACAGCCGCCTGCGGCACTCGTTCGTAAAATGAGAGCGTCCTACTATCTTCTCGGAGCAGAGCTCGGAAGATTTGGCGAGGCGGTAGTTCAGTATCCCGGAGGTTGTGATTTCGGAGGACGTCCGATAGACAGACATATAAAGGGCTTCGAGGCTCTCGGAGCAACCGTAGATGAAACCTTCTCGGAAAGCGGAAAATGTGTCAGAGCAACCACCGAAAACGGAGTTGTCGGTGCAAACGTGTTCTTTGATGACGTTTCGGTCGGAGCGACGATAAACGTAATGCTCGCGGCGGCGTGCGCGAAGGGACTTACCGTTATAGAGAACGCGGCGCGCGAGCCCCACGTAGTTGACCTTGCAAACTTCCTGAATATATGCGGAGCAAACGTCGTTGGCGCAGGAACCGCAACTATAAAGATAAGAGGCGTTGATAAGAGCGAGCTGCACGGCTGTACATATGCGGTCGTTCCCGATATGATAGAGGCGGGAACCTATATGGTAGCTGCGGCGGCAACGCGCGGAAAGGTCCTTATTAAAAACGTAATTCCCAAGCACCTCGAAGCGACCTCTACGAAGCTTGAGGAAATGGGAGTAAAGATAGTCGAAAATGACGACAGTATCGAGGTAAGTGTGCCCGACGGTCTTAAAGCGACCAATATGAAAACTCTGCCGTATCCCGGAATACCGACCGATATGCAGCCTCAGTTCTGTGTTCTTATGTGCGTTGCACAGGGAAACAGCAAGCTTGTCGAGGGCGTTTTCGATAACAGATTCCAGTACGTCGATCAGTTAAGACATATGGGCGCAAATATCGAGGTCAACGGTCGCGTTGCAAATATAAAGGGCGGAACTCCGCTTTACGGAGCGGCAGTCAGTGCGCTCGATCTGCGCGCAGGCGCGGCGATGGTCATTGCAGGACTCTCGGCTAACGGAAAGACCGAGATAGACAATATAGCTTATATCAACCGCGGATATGAGGATATAGTTCAGAAGCTCAGAAATCTCGGCGCGGATATTTCGATCGTTGATACAAAAGAATAAAAAATCGGGAGGAAACTCCCGATTTTTTGGAACTGCTTTACTTTAACAAAAAGTTTTTTGAAAGGTCGTACCCTAAAATGAGAGTGCTAACGGTAAATAAGAACGACGCGGGACAAAGACTGGATAAGTTTTTGTCAAAGGCTCTGCCTTCGCTCCCGACCTCGCTTATGTATAAGCTCGTTCGTACCAAGAAGATAAAAGTCAATAGAAAGCGCACCGAGCATACTTATTTTCTCTGCGAGGGCGATACCGTCGAGCTCTTTATAAAAGAAGAGTTTTTCGATGCGCCAAGTCAAAGCGATGCGCTCAGACTTACTCCTCATATTGATATTATTTACGAGGACGAGAATATCATTCTCTGCGATAAAAGAGCAGGTATGATAGTCCATTCCGACGATAAGGAGAGCACAAATACGCTGATCTCGCATATCAGCGCATATCTGTATCAAAAGGGTGAGTACGATCCCGCAAAAGAAAACTCGTTTGCGCCTGCACTTTGTAACAGAATAGACCGTAACACCGGCGGAATTGTCATCGCGGCAAAGAACGCGCAGACGCTTCGCATTATGAACGAAAAGATAAAAAACCGCGAGATAAAAAAGAAATATCTTGCGGCAGTTCACGGAATATTTGATAAAAAAGAAGGAACGCTCAGCGGCTATCTTGTAAAGGATCAGAAGACAAATACCGTCAAGGTGTTCACCTCTCAGACAAAAAAAGGCGATGCGAAAAAGATCGTCACGGGTTACCGCGTCCTTGCCGAGAAAAACGGACTTTCGCTCGTCGAGGTCGATCTCATTACCGGAAGAACCCATCAGATAAGAGCGCATATGGCGTCTGTCGGACATCCCTTGCTCGGTGACGGTAAATACGGCGTCAACCGTGACGATAAAAAGATCGGATATAAATTTCAGGCACTTTATTCGTATAGCCTCGAATTTTGCTTTGAGGGCGACTCGGGAGTGCTTTCGTATCTGAGTGAAAGGAAATTTGAAATAAGTGAAGATAAGATCTGGTTTTGCAGAGAATTTAAGTAAGCTTTCAGAGAAAAAAATAGTGCTTGCGGCGGTATTTTTTCTCTCGCCGGTGCTGACTGCACTGACACTGATATTCGATATAATGTCGGCACTCGTTTTCGTTTCTCTCGTGCCGCTTTTCCTTGCGCTTACGAGAAGATGTGAGAAGGGTAAGAAGCCGTTTTCAAGCTACGGAATATGCTTTCTCTGGTCGCTTGCATTTTACATAGTAATATATCATTGGTTCTGGTACCTCTGGCCGATGGATTTTTTGGGTGTGGAAAAGCCGATGGCGCTTCTTATCACGCTCTTCTGTTGGATCGGACTCTCGACCTTGCAATCTCTCGGAACGGCGTTTGTCGGACCGCTTTTCTGCCTTGCTTATAAAAAGGGCGGACTCAAACTCGCACCGCTTGTATTTGCGGCGGCATGGACCGTTCTCGAATACGCGCAGTCGCTTACATGGGCAGGAGTTCCGTGGGCAAGACTTGCGCTTTCGCAGACCTCCTTTCCTGCGGCAGTGCAGACTGCTTCGCTTTTCGGATCACTTTTCATCGGTTTTATTATCGTTTTGGTGAATGGACTTGTCGCCGTTTCGGTAAGACATTTTGCCACCGAGGGCAGATCTTCAAGAACCGCACTTCGCTTTGCCGCACTCGCTCTTGCGGTCGTGATGCTTAATCTCGGATACGGCTTTGCCGCACTCGGACTGCACGATGAAACGAGTAAGGGCGGTGTGAAAATTACGGTGGTTCAGGGAAATATCGCATCGGGCGATAAATGGGCGGATAACTCGAATATTAACTCGATAAAGGTCTATGAGGAGCTCACCCTTAAAGCCGATGCCGAGGAGCACGCCGATATAGTCGTATGGCCTGAAACCATACTTACCACCTTTGTAAAGGACAGTCCTCTCTACCGCAGTCGCCTTGTAAAGCTTGCTAGGGATACAGGCTCTGTTCTCTTCGTCGGCGCGCTTGACGCGACCGAAAATTCTGACGGAGAGCTTTTAGAGCATAATGCGGTCGTAGCGTTTTTCCCTGACGGTAGTATAGAGGAGAGCTCGTATAAAAAGCAGCATCTCGTTCCCTTCGGTGAATATATGCCGATGAGGAATATCCTCGAAACGCTTCTTCCTTTTATGACCGAGCTCAATATGCTCGAAGATGACCTCACACCGGGCACGGGCAGTGAGATAATTGATACCGCGCACGGTAAGATAGGCAGACTTATCTGCTTTGACTCCATCTATCCCGACCTTGCCCGCAACAGTACCGCGAACGGCGCGGAGTATATCCTGCTTTCGACTAATGATTCCTGGTACAGAGATAGCGCGTCGGCTTATCAGCATAACGCTCACGCGGTGCTCAGAGCAGTCGAGAACAGACGCTATATAGCAAGAGCCGCAAGCACTGGAATATCCGCCGTAATAACCTCTGAGGGGAGGGTAGTCGAAACTATCGCTCCGCTTGAGAGGGGATACCTTACCGCCACGGTGTTTGGATCGAATGCGCGCACACTCTATTCTTACACCGGAGATATTATAGTCCTTCCTTGCATCGGACTTATCGCGTTTCTTGCATTAAGCGACCTTTTTTCGCGCAGAAAAAGGACTTTTGATGGGCAAAAATGACCTTAAAAGCGAAAAGTAATCGTATATATTTTTAAAAACTTGTAACTTTAATGTTAACACAAAAACGGTAAAGTGCGTTTTTGTTGCATTTTACTGCAAAAAATAATATAAAACCGTGATAAATACCGCAAAAAACGCCTTGTTGATAATATTGAACAAAAAAGTCCTCTCAAATTTGTCTGTTTTGAAAAGAGAAATAGAGTTGACAAATCGGTTTTAAAATGATAAAATATAGTAACAAAAATAAAAAACTTGGAGGATTCCACATGAAAAAACGCATTTTGGCACTTATTATGTCTATGCTGCTTATCGCATGTACGCTTCTTACGCTTGCTTCGTGTAAGGGTAACGAAGATGATACGGGCGGTCAGTCGGACGTTGATATCCCTTGGATGGACGATCTTGGTGATCATGATCTTGGCGGATATGAGGTTAAGTTCGCAGTTGCAGAGGCCGAAGAGAACGACGGATTTAACGAGCGTTCGATAGTAGCAAGCAATAATAATGGTGACCGTGTTGACCAGAAGATCTACAACCGTAACAAGAACATTCAGAACAGATTCAACTGCAAGATCGTCGTCAAGTTTGTTGAAGACGAAAACCTTGCAGATACCACTGTTAAAGACGTTCTCGTCGGCGAAGGATCCGAGTACGACGTGCTCGCAGCCCGTCAGTACGACGACGTTGTACTTTGCAGCCAGGGACTTATCCTTGACATTGCGGCAGACGAAACCGCAAGCAAGTACATCAATATTTCCAAGCCTTACTGGGCAAAGAACTATATCAAGGGTATGACTTACGAGAACCAGTGCTACTGGCTCACCGGTGACCTCAACCTCAGATATACCGGCGGCTTCTACGCTACTTTTGTAAATGCAACCATTTACAACCAGACTCTCAGAAACACCTTCGGCGATATTCACGATATCGTTAACAACAAGGAGTGGACCGTTGATAAGCTTCAGGAAATGTCTGACGCTGCCGCAAGAATCAGCGAAGGCTCCAGACCCGGATCTCTTATTGACGGCGATATCGTCGGCGTAGCATTCCCGATCCACGACAACACCAACGGTCTTGCAGTATCGAGCGGTGTACGCTTCTCGACAATCGGCAAAGATGGCAAGGTATCTTTTACCTTCACTACCAATAACAGCCGCCTTAAGACCTTCTATTCCGAGTATATGGAGCTCATCAACTCCAAGGGTTGTATGAACTACTATGATATGAACAAGAACGGCGGATACGTCACCGCATTCGATGACTTTGCATCCGATAAGGCGCTCTTCGTGTTCGGACGTATCAACCAGGCTGAGCTTTACCTCCGTGACACCAAGGAAGGCGCATTCTACATCGTTCCCAACCCGATGCTCAATACCTCGCAGGAAAGCTACATTTCGAGTCTCCACGACGCTATCAGCATCTACGGAATTAACCCCAACTCCAAGAACATCAAGGCTTCCGCTATCGTTCTCGAAGCAATGGCAGGTGAGTCCTACCGTTCGGTAAGACCTGAGTACTATGACAAGGCACTCGGTAACAAGTACACCAGAGATGAGTCCACCAAGGCTATGATCAACCTCATCAGCGAGAACTCCTACTCTGACTTTGCTCTCGTATGGGCGTTCACCACCTACTTCAACAGTTCTGACGGCGGACTTGGTAACTTCCTCAGAACTAACATGAGAGCGGGAGAGGCGGATATTACTACCAACCTCAACGCACAGGGTAGCAACTGGTCTAAATATGCAATGGAAGATATTGCAGAGGCATTTGCAAAGATCAATAGCTAAATGCTAAAACTTAAAATTAAAAAGACCTGACACCGTCAGGTCTTTTTTTCTTCCTTTAAAACTCCCGTATAATCAAATGCTGGTATAAAGCTTTCCTTTGCCGCTTCGCGGCTCTGGATAAATCCGTTCTTTATACCGATGTCTGCCGCGAAATTCACTACCTTGTCGTATTCGTACGTAGTGAGTCTGCGCGATAGATCCTTTTGACCGCGCACTGCCGGTATCGGCGTATACTGATTCATTATGCTTATGTAAATATCGTCGCCGAAGGTGTCGTAAAGATGCTTTATCACCTTCATCGAATCGTCCGTATGTGCAGGGAGTACGAGGTGCCTTACTACCATTCCGCCGAGCATTATACTGTTTTCGTTAAATCTCGGTTTGCCCGTGACAGAGAACATAGCTTTAAGTGCTCTGTCTGCTACCTCGAAATAATCGGGAGCATTTGACAGCCTCTTAGAAAGATCGGAGGAAAAGTATTTAAAATCGGGTAAAAATACGTCTATTCTGCCTCTGAGCATTTCTACGGTTTCTGCCTTTTCGTATCCGCTTGAATTCCATACGAAGGGAAGAGAAAAGCCTTGATTTTTCGCCTTGTCGATAGCCGAAATTATCTGCGGAGTAAAATGCGAGGGCGTGACCAGATTTATATTGTTTGCGCCCTTCTCGGCAAGCTCAAAAAAGATCTCGACAAGACGGTCCTCGCATATTTCAAGTCCCGCGTGCGAAAGCGCGATGTCAGAATTCTGACAGAATATGCATCGCATCTGACAACCCGTGAAAAACACGGTGCCAGAGCCTTCTTTTCCGGATATACATGGCTCTTCCCAGAGATGAAGAGATGCTCGGCATATTCTTATTTTGTCGCTTTCGCCGCAGTATCCGCGATAAAAACGGCGGTCAACGCCGCAGGCGCGCGGACAAAGCGTGCAGCTTTTATACAGATCGTTCATACCCTGCCGACATCTCCTTATAGCAGTAAAAATAAAAAGCCGTTTTTTCAAACGGCTTTTTATGCTCCATCGGAGATTCGAACTCCGGACACCTTGATTAAAAGTCAAGTGCTCTACCGTCTGAGCTAATGGGGCATAAGGCGCATAATTTCACGCGCCTAATAATAGTAGCATAGAAACTCGGTTTTGTCAAGTCTTTTTTGAAAAAAAGTGAAAAATATACCAAAATTCATGCTTTTGTGCGGTCAGACTTTTTCGGTCTTTGTGAAAATTACCTTTTCGTTTTCTATTGAAACACAAAGAGCTTCGAGGTCTGAAAGATGCTCTGAAAGTAAAAATATTGATAGCGGATCCTCGATCAAAGAGGAAATTATCCGCCGTATTCCTCTGGCTCCTGCGTTTTTCTGACATCTCCCTGCGATAAAAGACGAAAGCTCGGGCGAAAATTCGACCTTGATCTTTCCCGAAAGAAGCCTTTTTTTGAGCTCGGCAAGCATCTTTTCTGCGATTTTCACATAGGAGCCGTATGAGAGCGGCGCGAAGGCAATTATCTCGTCCGGACGGCTCAGAAATTCGCTCGAAAACACCTCTCGGAGCTTTTTGTAAACGCGCGAGTCCTTGTCCTCCTCGCTCGTCAGAAATCCGAGCGCGCCTGCCGAGTCGTCTGCGGCGGCGCCGACGTTTGACGTCATTATTATTATCGTGCTCCTGAAATTTATTCTTCGACCGTGTGAATCACTTAGCTCGCCCTCGTCCATAATTTGAAGCAGAAGCTCAAAAACGTCGCGGTGAGCCTTTTCTATCTCGTCAAAAAGAATTATAAGATGCGGATTTCGCCTCACCTTTTCGCTCAGTTGACCGCCGTCGTCGTAGCCGATATATCCGGGCGGCGCGCCTATAAGACGGGACACACTGTGCGCTTCACAGTATTCGGACATGTCGAGGCGGAGAAGAGCGCGCTCGTTTCCGTAAATAGCATCTGCAAGTGCCTTTGCAAGCTCGGTCTTGCCGACTCCCGTAGGACCCGAGAAAATAAATGATCCGAGCGGTCGTGAGAGATTGCGCAGACTCGTTTTACCGCGTCTTACGGCAGAACAGACCATTTCGACCGCCTCGTCCTGCCCGATGACGCGCTTTTTTATCGTTTCTTCGAGATTTATAAATTTGCTTTCCTCGTCCGCGCGGAGTCTTTGGAGCGGTATCCCCGTCCATTCCGTGACCGTGCGCTCGATGTCCTGCTCGCAAACGGTCGGAGCGTGAATAGCCTGTGAGCCCGACTGAAAAGTCGAAAATCCTATGCTTTGATAGGGAAGCTCCCGTTTGCCGAGCGCAAGATTAAGGACTTTTTCCGCATCTTTATTACCGTTTTTGTTGCAAACGCTCTCTATTTTGACTCTCGCCGCACTTTCGTCGATAAGGTCGATAGCCTTGTCGGGAAGAAATCTGTCGTTTATATAAACGTGTGAGAGCCTTGCTGCCGCCTCGATGGCATCGTCGCCTATCTTAACGTTATGATGATTTTCGTATTTTGATCGCAGTCCTTTCAGAATTTCAATGCTCTCGTCCACACTCGGCTCGCGGACCGTAACGCTTTGAAATCTTCGCTCGAACGCGGGATCCTTTTCGATGTGCCGTCTGTACTCTTCGAGTGTCGTTGCGCCTATTATCTTGATTTTTGCGCGAGCAAGAGCGGGCTTTATTATGTTTGCGGCGTCGATCGCTCCTTCGGCGGAGCCTGCACCGATTATAGTGTGAAGCTCGTCTATAAATAGGATAACAGACGGATTTTTCGATACCTCGTCGATAACGAGCTTCATTCTTTCCTCGAAATCTCCACGGTATTTTGCTCCTGCAAGCATAGACGGCAGATCGAGCGAATATATCTGCGCACCGCATAGCTCACTCGGCACGTTTCCCTCGACTATACGTCTGGCAAGCCCCTCGACGATGGCGGTCTTTCCGACACCCGGATCGCCGATAAGACAGGGATTGTTTTTCGTGCGCCTTATAAGAATTCTTATGATCCTGTCGGTTTCTTTTTCTCTGCCGATAAGCGGATCGCAGACCTTGCACTGCTCGTCCTCGGTCATATTTTTGGCGTATCTTTGCAGAGATGGCATGCGCTCGTCGCTCTTGCGGACTTTTTTGCTCTGAGTGCGCGAGGATTCGCCTAACTCACAGGAGCTTTTTGCTTCGAGCTCCCTTGTTATATCGTATATCTTGCAGCCCTGAGCGTCAAGGAGCCTGAGTGCGCTCGAATTTTTTTCTTTCATAAGCGCGGAAAATATGTTTTCCGCACTTACCTCGCAAAGACCGTCTTTTTCGGCGTACCGAGCCGAATTTTCTATTATCTGACGGGCATTAGGCGTTACGCTCGTGACACAGTCCGCACCTCTCGGACCGCTTCCTGTTCTTTGAGTAATAAGCGCGCGCGTTTTGGCAAGATCCGCTCCTGCACCGGTCAGAAGTCTTTCGTGGAAGGACTCCTTCTCACATAAAAAGGCGAGCAGAATGTGCTCACTGCCGATGTAAGTATGTCCGAGATCACGCGCGAAAGCAAGCGAAAGACTCAGGATCTTCTGCGCGGATAATGAAAATTTTTCTGTCATAGCTATTTCCTTTCCGACTTTAAAAATAAAAGATGGAGATACCCTTTATAATATCTCCATCTCGGAAGGAAAAAAGTCACTTTGTAAGTAAAAATTTCCTTTATATAACGGTCAGTCGCCCGGATTTTTCAGGATGTACTGCGAGTAGGCAATCGCAAGAGCGTCCCAAAGCTCCTTGCTTATCACTCCGCTTTGATTTTCAATGCCGTTGCGAAGAGCAAAATCGTCGAGCGCGTCGGCGGTCGCATCGTCAAAAACTCCGTTTATCTGAACGCTCTGATAATCGTAAACGTGAAGTGCGCGGAGCATTATCTGAATAATATAAATAAGATCGAATCTGTCGCCCTTTTGCGAGCTTCCGCTGAATTTGAGCATATCAAACGGAGATATTTTTTCGGGCAGAGCGTAGATGGCTCGCACTCTGTTTGCCTCAAAAACGAGGGTGTTCCATGTGTTGAAATCGACTTCGCCGTTTTCTTCGAGTCCTTCTATACGTTGGAAATCCCGAACCGCATCGGCGGTCAACTCGCCGTATATTCCGTCGGGCGTTATCAGGGGAAGAGCGTATCCTGCCTTGTATAGCTCTCGCAGATAGGTCTGTATCTCAAATACCGCAAGATCGTTTCGTCTTGTGTCCATAATATTTGCCTCCTTTTAGCCCTGATTTGATACCGTATACCCCGGATACTGTCCCTCGGAGCGATCGTATCCGCGTGTGATGTTTTCCCAAATATCTCCGATGGCGTCCCACGTTCCTGCTGAAACTACGGTATTTTCGGGCAGTCCGAAGAAACGCTGAAAGGCAAGGACTGCCTCTTGAGTCTGAGCGTCGTATATTCCCGTGACCTCTACCGTAGGAATCTCCGGATAGACCTCGGATACGGTTTGCAGATATGTTTGCAGAGTCACTACACTCTCGTTTTGAGTCTGGTCGCGTATCGGTATTCCCGGATATGGGCGTGGCGAGTTTTCGAAAAGATTTTCGGGCAGTTCGTTTATTATTCCCGCGTAAATATCGTAGGCGTATTCCCAGGTTGCAACGTCAACTATGCCTGTTGACGGCAGACCGTATTCGCTTTGAAAGGCGCTTACTGCCGCCTCGGTTTCCGGACCGTAAATTCCGTCAAGCTTTATCTGCGGAATTGACTCGACGAAATATGAGATAAAAAGCATAAGATACTGCACGAGCTCAACGCCGAAGCCGCTGTCGCCCGGTCCGAGAGTTTCTGAGAATTGACGCTCGACGTCCGCATAGGTGAGCCCTTCTGATATTATAGAATTCAGTTGCTTTACTCCGTTGAAAATGAGCAGAATTCTGTACCAGGTGGCAGTTCCTACGATGCCGTCCACCGTGAGATTGAATATTTTCTGAAACTCGCGGACTGCGCGGTCGGTTTCTTCTCCGAAGATCCCGTCAACCGGATATATCTTCGGGATCGCGGGATAGTTTTGCGACACGCGGTTGATTCGTAGCTGAATAGTGCGAACGTCGTTGCCGATGCTTCCGAGCGCGAGCGGTATTTCGGGTGCGCTATCTCCTATCGGCTGTACGGGAACGTTAGTCACGATGTCAATATCATCTCCGTAATAATAAGTAAGTATGTCGTATGCAAAACGCCCCTGCTCGGCGAGATCAACGCTCCCCCACTGTGAAAGACCTTCGCAGGTTGTGGTCGTTCCGTTGCAGTATGAGGCGAAAAGCGGCTCAATAAATCCGCGGCGGTTGACGTAGCTGTTGAATATCTGATCTACTATCTTTGAGATGTTGTCGAAAATGTCGCGTCCGTTTTTGAAGGTCTGATCGTAGGCGGGCAGGGAGGTGATGTCAAAATCGTATCCCTGCGATCTGTAAAATTCGGTATATACGCGGTTTAGCGCAAACGAGATCTGAGCGTAGATATTAGCTCTGAGCGCCGCATCCGGCCAGGTCGGATAGATCTCTCCCGAGGCTACGTTTTTAATATAGTCGATAAACGGCACCTTGACGTTCTGCGCTTTTTGAGAGGGCGCGCCGAGATGCACGGTAATAAACTCGGGAATTACAGGAAAAACGTACGGCTCTGTCGGTGTAGTATTCATATTATTCCTCGCTTTCGGTGACAGAAGGAGATACGTTTCTCACAGCTCCTGCGATCAAGGGTATCAGCTGAACGGGTTGAATTGTCGTTATTCCCGAAAATACAGGTACCTCGGCAAATATCTGTGTCAGAAAGCCCTCCTTGTCTATTTCAATGTTTATTATCGCAAAGGGCGGCTCGGGGGAGTCGGGTACGAGCGACTCGGATTTCGGCGGAGTTTCGATCTCAAATGGCGCGGTCGAGCCGCTACTGTCGGTCAGTTGAACGTTGAGTACCTTGAAGGTTCCGTTCTCGTATCCGCTGACGGTCACTACCGCACCTACTATCGGCAGAGCCTCACCTCTGCTTCTTACCTCGGTTATTATGTATCCTTTTTCCATATAGCTTCACCTCATACTGTGTCTTTTCTTCTGTGATTATCTTATGTGAGAGATAAAAAAAGGTTCAAAACTATTGAAAAAAATCGCGTGCCGTGTTATAATATAAGAAATAAGCCGATTACTGCGGTATTTTGCATAAAAAAACAGATCCGAAGCAGGCTTCGGATCTGAAAGAATATTTTCTTTTTAAGTCGCTTTACTTATGCAAGCTCTGCGAAGTACTTGATGGTTCTTACCATCTGAGATGTGTAAGAGTTCTCGTTGTCGTACCATGCAACTACCTGAACCTGGTAGGTGTCGTCGTCGATCTTTGCAACCATGGTCTGAGTTGCGTCGAAGAGCGAGCCGTAGGAGCTTCCGATAACGTCGGACGATACGATCTCATCAGTGTTGTAGCCGAACGATGCGGAGGACTGAGCCTTCATAGCAGCGTTGCTGCCTTCAACGGTGATGTCGCTACCCTTAACAACTGCAACGAGGATCGTGGTAGATCCGGTGCAGGTGGGAACTCTCTGAGCAGAGCCGATAAGCTTGCCGTTGAGCTCGGGAATTACAAGACCGATTGCCTTAGCAGCGCCGGTGGAGTTAGGAACGATGTTCTGTGCGCCTGCACGAGCACGGCGGAGATCGCCCTTTCTGTGAGGACCATCAAGGATCATCTGGTCGCCGGTGTATGCATGAACGGTGGTCATGATACCCGACTGAATGGGAGCGTAGTCGTTGAGAGCCTTAGCCATAGGAGCGAGGCAGTTGGTGGTGCAAGATGCAGCCGAGATGATCTTGTCATCAGCGGTGAGGGTGTCG
>JAZOSN010000017.1:0-27276 GCA_045657105.1 Eubacteriales bacterium | reverse complement strand
ATTGCTGAAAATGCAGAAATTTCGTATAAAAGACTTGTTAAAGCGATTGAGCAAAATGTTGACAAAGATTTACAACTAAAATAAAACGAAAAGGAGTCGGAATATCCGACTCCATATTTTTTACTTAACCCTATTCTCCGCCGCAACGAGCGTGTTCTGAAGCAGCATAGTTATCGTCATAGGTCCGACTCCGCCGGGGACGGGAGTTATGTAGGACGCTTTTTCGGAAACGTTTGCAAAATCAACGTCACCCGTGAGCTTGCCGTCTGCACGGCGGTTCATTCCGACGTCGATAACAACCGCGCCGTCCTTTACCATATCACCAGTGATGAAATCGGCTTTGCCGATAGCAACAACCAAAATGTCTGCGCGACGAGTGACCTCTGCGAGATCCTTCGTGCGCGAATGGCAGACTGTAACGGTTCCGTTTGCTTGGAGCAGAAGCATCGCCATAGGCTTGCCTACTATGTTGCTTCGTCCGACAACTACACATTCCTTGCCCGAAATGTTGATGCCGCTCTCTCTGAGCAGTACCATAACGCCTGCGGGAGTGCAGGGAAGAAAACTGTAATTTCCTATCATAATTTTTCCGACGTTCGACTCGTGAAAGGCGTCAACGTCCTTGTCGGGCGAGATTCGAGCGATCACCTCTTCGCTATCAAGATGCCTTGGAAGAGGTAGCTGTACGAGAATTCCGTGCACACTCTCGTCGGCGTTGAGCTTGTCAATAAGAGCGTTAAGCTCTTCGCGAGTGGTGTTCTCGGGAAGCTCGTACACGTTTGAATTAAATCCGACCTGCTCGCAACCGAGCTTCTTGTTGCGGACGTAAACCTTGGACGCAGGATCCTCGCCTACGATTATTACCGAAAGTCCGGGAGCAAATCCGTGCGCCTTTTTGAAATTTTCGGTTTCCTGCGCTATTTTTACTCGGCAGGACGCGCTTATAGCCTTGCCGTCAATGATCTTTGCTGACATATCTTTATTCCTTTCGTTTGGACTCAGTTGTTTTCGGTGTCGTTTGTTTCTTCGGTGACCTCGATGTTTTCTTCGGGAGCTTCCTGAGAAGGTGCCGCTTCGGCGCTTTCTTCCTCTGCCACTTCTTCGGGCTTTTCCTCGGGGGCTTCTGCTACCTCGGTCTGAGCTTGTGCTACCGTTTCGGGAGTATCGTTTGTATCGCTCTCATCTTTCTTAGAGGACTTTTTAGCGTAAAGTATATTAATATCGTAGTCGTAGTCGGGATCAGCTCCGTCCTCGGATTCAATAGGAATATATTTGCTCGAAGTCGCGGTATAGATGCATCTTGCAACGCGGCGAGTTTTGTTCTTTATAAAGAAAACGATAAGGAGCGTAAGGGAAGCGATAAACAGAGCTGCTGCGAGAACCTGCGAAATTCTGAAATCGCCGAGCCAGAGGCTATCCTGTCTGAGTCCTTCGATAAAGAAGCGACCGAGTCCGTACCAGGATACTGCCATAAGGAATATCTGTCCGTCAAATTTTCTCTTTTTGAATATTGCGGTGAGAATAACAAATCCTACGAGATTCCAAAGCGACTCGTAAAGGAAGGTCGGGTGAACCTCTGTGAAATCAAGACCGGATTCGCTCGAAAGGCGCATACGGCAGAACCAGTTAGTTACAGATCCGTAGGCTTCCATATTGAAGAAGTTGCCCCATCTGCCCATAGCCTGAGCGAGCAGGACTCCCGGGAAAGCGCAGTCGAGCATAGTGGGTATGCGGATCTTCTTGATTTTAAGAGCGACGATAGCGCCGAGGACTCCGAAGATCAGTCCGCCGTATATAGCAAGACCGCCTTCCCATATTGCAATAACGTCCATAAAATCGGTGTAATTCTGCGGTCTTTCGAGCCAGTCGAAAAATACGTAGTAAAGGCGCGCGCCGATAACTCCGGGGATTATTGCCCAAAGAGCAATATCAATAATATCGTCAAATATAAGACCGTGACGGCGGGCGTGCAGATATGTATAAGCGACTGCGGCGATCATTCCGCAGACGATTATAAGTCCGTACCACTTTATTTCAAGATTTCCAAGTGATATGGCGGTGCTGTCTATGTGAAAATCCCTGATGCCGAGGCCCGGAAAGCCCATGTAATAGTAGAGAAGTGTAAACGGTGTCATTTTTTCTACCGTATCCGATAAAAAATCGGAGTCCTTTCCTTTTTTATTTGTTACTCCTGCGGAAATACCGTAGCAAGAGTATAATATTCTTCTTTGAACATTTTGCAAAGTGCAGAATTTACGTCATCAAGCGTTATTTTTTCGAAGGCTTCGATGTAATCGAAAATATCGTAATCCTCCATAATAAACGAAAGAAATTCATTTGCTATGTTTCCGACCGAATCGAAAATCGAAATAAGATCTCCGTACGTCGATCTTAGTACCCGATTAAAGCACTGCTCGGAAATTCCGCTCTTTTTTATTTTTTCAACGTAATCCTTGAATCTTTCAAAGACCTCTTCGGGATCATCGGACTCACCGTGGAGCTCGATAAACGAGAACGCGCGGGTGTGATCGACGTAGGTTGAGAGGGGATTACGTATCCTGCCTTCCTCGTAAAGCGAGATAGAAAGCTCGGAGCTGTCACCTAAAAGACATTCTGTGAGCGTTTCCATAATAACGCGCTTTTTGAGGCGCTCGTGAGCGTTTTCGGAAATGTCCGTATCCTTTATTCCGATCGCGAAGATCGGCTTCGAGAGCTGCATTTTCCGCGTGAAGCGAGCGCTTCTGACCTCTGCGGGTTCATTTTCGGATTCCCAGATGCTTTCTATTTCGATCTCGGGAGCCTTTTTCAGTATTTTGTCACAAGCCTCGATGACGTCGTTTGAATCAACGTTTCCGCAAATACAGAGCGCCATATTGTTAAGATTATAAAAGGTATTGTAACACTTATAAAGAATTTCGGGAGTTATTTCGGATATTGATCTGACAGTGCCGACGATCTCTTTTCTTACGTTGTTTGACTTATACATCGACTTGACCATACCTTGAAAGAGAGCATCGTGTACGTTATCCTCGTACATTCTTATTTCCTGTCCTATTATGCCTTGCTCCTTAGCCACGTTCTCTTTTGTGAAATAGGGCGATGTCACACCGCTAAGCAGTATTTCAAGCGACTCTCTGAAATTTTCCGTGCAAGAGAACAGATACATCGTCTGCATAAAGGACGTGTAGGCGTTAGCCGATGCGCCGGTACGGGCAAATTTTTCGAAAAGATCCTCGCCGTCCTCACTTTCGAACATCTTGTGTTCAAGAAAATGTGCGATACCGTCGGGAACGGTCGTAAAATCCTTTTCACCCTTTACTCTGAAAGTGTTATCGAGAGATCCGTAGCGAGTTCCGAAAAGAGCATAAGCCGTCGTCAGATCCTTCGGAAAAATATATACCGAAAGACCGCTTTCGTGCTTGAAATAATAATATTTCTCTCCGAGCCGTTTGTTCTCGCGGACTTTTATATCGTTTAAGGTCATTTCGCTATTCCTCATCTTCGTACTGGGTATCCTCATCTGACGGAGTCAGACTGCCTTTAAGGAAGTATACCGTGTCGGGTGACAGACGCCTTGCCGATGCAATTATATCCTCTTTCGTTGCAGAGATAACCTCTCTTATAACGTCATCGGGACTGTCACTGCGTCCTGCAAAAGAGCGTGTAAGATACCAGGCGATAAGACCGGCAGGACTGTCGTTTAGCTCTTTGTAGGCGTTTACGAGCGATTTTTTCGCGCTTTCGAGCTCAAAATCGCTTATATCTCCGTTTTTAAGAGCGTCTATCTGTGCAAAGATCGCATCTTTGGCTTTTTCAAAATTTTCGACCTCTATACCGCTCGATATAAGCATAGTACCTTTGAGCGCATTAGGACGCGATGAGCAGTAGTAGCAAAGGCTCATTTTTTCGCGCACGTTCATAAAAAGCTTGCTCGTAGGCGATGAGCCGAGCAGGGAATTTACGATAGGCAGAAGATAATAATCCTTGTCAGAAAGGCAAAAACCGCTTCTCAGTCCGATAACGAGCTTGCCCTGTGAAACTGCCTGCTCCTCAACTACCGTTTTAAGCTCTTCGGGGGCAGTACGCTTTACTTCGGTTGAAAATTGAAGATTTGTCGGAGCGTCAAAATTATTGAAAATAGCTTTGAATTTCTCTGCGAGAATATCTGTGTCTGCGCTTCCCGAATAGTAGATGTTAACCTCGGTCGATCCCGCAAGCGAGAGATAATACCTGTAAAGCTCCTGTGCGCTTACAGACGAAACGCTCTCAATAGTTCCGCTCGGAGAGATAGAGTAGCGCTCGTCTGCGCACATGATTTCTTCACAACGACGCGCCGCGTAGGTCGCGGGATTGTTTATTCTTGCCTTTATTCTTCCGCAAAGCTTTGCTTTTTCGCTTTCGACGACGCTTTCATCAAATCCGCCGTTACTGCCTGTAAGCGGATTTGAAAGCATTTCGGATATTACCGAAATTACCTCTGAGAGAATATCGGTGCCGTCGAAGGCGTATCTGTTTTCGGGGAAGGCGGCTTGCAGTCCGAAAATATGATTTTCACCCATCAGGGTATTTACACTGTCAACGGTAGCTCCGTACAGTGATTGAAGCGCCGAGGAAAGAGAAAGCATTGTGGGATATTTTTTACATGATCTGGTCAGTACCTCGGGAATCAGTGCATTGAAGGGAGCTTCTTTTTCGCATAACGGCCGTGAAAAATAGACTGAAAGATAGGAGATTTTGAATTTTTCGCTCGGTACAGCGGTAAGCTTAACCGATGGCGAGATAGAAATTCTTTTTATACCGTTCAAATTCTTCACCGTCCTTCAAGTAAATTTCCATTTATTATACCATATATTTTGAGGATTTTCAACCGTTATTTAAATAAATATTACTGTTGCTGAGAAAAATTTTCCTTTTTATCCGCCTTGGTTATGACCTTAATGCCCCTAAGATGTTCGGGTAATTTTGACTTAGAGGGCGAGAAAACTTTGCCATAGCTTGTCAGTCCGATAAATTCACCGAGTAAAATCTGTACGAACCACGAAGCAGATCCGGTATACAGGCTCCAACCGCCCCTGCCTTCGTGATCCTTGTTTGAATAAACGTCACCGCAGAGAGCGTAGGGCTCGGTTTTATAGCGCACGGCAGCGCTTTTGTCAAGTGAGCGAACTATCGGATTTATATCGCAGAGCATTTCGTATGCTTTTTCAATTTCTCCGACTGAGATCAGTCCCCATACCGCCCAGAGAGCAGCGTGAGTGTACTGTCCGCCGTTTTCTCTGAAACCGTCACAGTAAGAGGTGATATAACCTGGATTGTCGCCTCTGCCTGAAAAAGGTGGAGTAAATAGCTTTACTATGCCGTTTTCTCTGTCCCAGAGCTTGTCGCAGGCGAGATTAATAGCCTCTTTCGCCCTTGCGCGCTCCTTGCCCGAGATCGCCGCAAAGGACTGTGTCAGAAGATCTATCTCGCATTCCTTGTCGCCGAGTGCGCCGAGAGGCTTTCCACTGTCGTAAAAGCCGCGCAAATATCTGTCGGTATCAAAGCAGCTCTTTTCAACGGTGTCCGAGAGCTCGCTCGATATTTCTTCGTATTTCAGCGCGCCCTCAATATCGCCTCGCCTTTTGCAGATGGTTTTAAATTCGGAAAGTATCATAGACATAAACTGCGCAAGCCATACAGATTCACCCTTGCCCTTATAACCGACCTTGTCAAAGCCGTCGTTCCAGTCACAGCTTCCGATAAGCGGAAGTCTGTGTCTGCCAAAGCGCAGAGAACGCTCGATAGCTCTTATGCAGTGATTGTAAAGGCTCTCCCTATATTTTGAACGTATCGGACGCTCGTATCGTGTAAGCTCATTTTCGTCGAGCTCGCGAGATTCGATATATCTGACTTTTAGATCGAGTATCGAATAATCTCCCGTGAATTTCAGATATTTTGCGACCGCATAGGGAAGCCACAGCAGATCGTCCGAGCATTTTGAGCGCAGACCTGCATGCCATTTACCCTCGTTGTTTGAGCTTTCCGAATTATGCCACCAGTGCTGAACGTCACCCTCTGTATATTGATGTGCGGCGGCTCTCAGGATCTGATATTTGCAGAAATCAGGATCGTAATAGAGCGCGGCAAGAGAATCTTGCAGTTGATCTCTGAATCCGTAAGCTCCGCTCGACTGATAAAAGCCTGTCCGTCCGAAAAGACGCGCGGTAAATACCTGATAGGGAATATAATAGTTAATTGCAAGGTCAAGAGCCTTGTCAGGACTCTCTATCTGTACGGCAGAGAAGAGATTTTTATAAAAATCCCCGTACTGCTCAAATCCCTTTTCAATATCGGATACAGATGAATATTTCTTTATGACGTGATAATACGCTCTGTCTGAGAAGCTCGGGAAAATACCGAAAATGAAGCCGTAGCTTCGGATTTTTTCACTGTTTTCAGGACTTAACCTGTGCAAAAAGACCGTGTGCTCGGAAAGATGCGAATCGTAACGCCTTCTGAAAAAGGTGGTATCTGCATACTCTTTTTTCTGTATAAGATTTGGAGCGCAGACGTTTTCTCCGAGTATAGGATCTACACTGTAAAATATATCGCGACAGACGTCGGTGTTTCCCGAAATATCTACACGTATCATTTTGATTTGGAGTTTCTCGTCAACTCCCACCTTCGCGCAAACCGACGCTCCTTCGATTTCGGCTTCGTATACGGCACAACCTCTTTCAAAGCGGCAGGAATGCGACGATGCTATGACGTCGTATTTTTTGTTCTCGGAAGTCACAAGGATAAGTCGCTCGCCGCAAATATCGCGTCTGAATGAAGAGAAATACGGGGTAAGGCGTTTTTCCTTTGAGTTTGCAAACCAAGTGTAGCCGAGAGAATTTTGAGTCAGAAGCGTACCGAAGGTGCGGTTTGCATAGATATAAGACCAGACAAGCTCGGCTTTAGATTTGTCCACCGAAAAGCCGTTTTCTTCAAATGCTCCCGCGTATACCTTAAATCCGCCGTCCGAAGGGCTATGCCGATTACTTTTTATGATTTCGATCTCATCTTTTGTTCTGAGAAGTCTTTTCATAAACGAATGGAATATTTCCTCTATCGACGAGTCCTTTTCAAGTGTGATAAACAGAGCACTGATCGATGACAGTGCTTCCTGCATAGAGGAGTCGCTTATAGAGAAGATGCCGCCGTATCTGCAAAACAGTTCGCTTGATCCGCATCTTGCTATGATGTCGGAGAGGGCATTTCGGTTTCGACTGTTGTAGCCGTCGCTTTCCGACACGATGAATACAAGATCGCTCTTTTTGCCGCGTATACGGCAGAGCCGGTGCAGGCGTATAAGAGTGTCGCATATCTTTCTGCATATCGCGGAAAATTCGATAGGCAAGGCGACGGTAACTATCGGAAGATCTCCCGATATTCCGTGCGCCCACAGGACGTTTTTCGGAAAGCTCTTGTCACACGGCGCTTTGTCGTTCGGATAAAAATGAAGAGCGGCAAGATAGTAGTCGGCATATTTCAGATAGCTTGGAGCGAGATTTACACTTGCAAGACGGCTTTGAGAGAGCGGGTGCAGGGAAGAAGCAAAAAAGCTGCTTATATCTCTGCCGGTATTTTTTCGTATAAAGCCGTATTTTCGGATAATATCCTCGTAAGAATCTCCGTAAGCTATAACGAATTCACAGGAGATCTTACCGCTACACTCAATAGGCTTACCTTTCAAAATACAGTACGGAGAGATGCAGGCGCCGCTTCGCGAGGGAAGCTCCTTGAAGAGTAGCTCTTTCAGATCGTTTTCGTCGTAATTCAGCGGTAATATCTCGCTTCGTGTGTCAAACTCGATGTCGCCCGGATAGTTTTCGAGTGATATTCCGAGCCACTTCTCACCCTCTGAATTCTTAGACCGTGCGCGGAAGGAGAGTACCTTGTATTCCTTACTGTAAAACGAGTCGATCGAAAGCGCGTTGTAAAATGGGTGCGATATTCTGTCCTCTGCTTTTGAAAGCACTACCTCAAAGGCTATCATAGGCGAAAATAGTGTGAATTTTCCGTTTACTTCAAGCTTTATGCAGTACATATCCTCGCTTTTTCTGAGAGTAAACGTGAGCGCACTTGAAGATACAGTGTTCTGACTTCGAAATACCGCCTTTGAGCCCGAATAGCTCATCGAGTCCGGCGTTATTTTGAACGCTTTTTGGTCTGCTTTGAAAAAGACCTGCAAGCCGTCAAGCGTTGAATACATATCGCGAGAGTCAAACGGATCTCTGCTTATGAGAATATCGTCCTTTTTGAGCATCACGTGACCTGCGCTTGAAACTGTGATAGATGAGCTTTCCGAGGAGAGCATACATACCGAGGGAATTCGTCCGCGTTCGGATGAGATCTTTACGGTTTTTTCGCTTATATGATACCTTCCGGGCATACCTTCAAAGCTTTTCGGACGTGCTTTTTTTGATATTCCCGCGTCGGTGGGGATACTTTCGCACAGTAGCTCTTTTACCGATGACATTTCGGGATCGCGCATAAAGCGTTTGACGAAAATATTGTCAAAACAGGCGTTAGTGGCGGCAATAATGCTCATACCGACGTGATGTGACATATAGCTTCTCACTATCTCGCTCGAAAGACCTACGCGCGAAACGGTGAAGTCAACTGCCTCGTAAAAGCCGTGCTTTCCGTATGCTCCGGCAGAGCGGAGCTTTTCAAGATTTTTAATTGCAGCCCTGCGCGCAACACCGAGGCAGAGAAATGACGAATAGGGCGAGATCACCTTTTCTTTTCCGATTGCAGGATCGAGCGCAAGTCTTGGAACTCCGTTTGCTCTGTACTGATAGTTCATAGCAAGATCAAAGGCGTAATAAGCGCTTTCGGATATACCCCAGAAGCCTTTTATTTTGTTTTCTATCTGTGCATTTGCCGCAAAGGCAAGCGCCTCTCCCGAAAGAGAGCCCTCGTATGACGGCAGGAAAAGATGCGGCATAAAATATTCAAACATACTGCCAGACCAGGACGCCACGCCGATATATCCGAATTTTCCGATTATCGGACGTCCGAGCTTTTTCCAGTGCTCGGGACTGACTGCTCCGCGTGCAATCGCATAATAGCAGGTAGAGCGTATCTCACTCATATAAAGGTCGTAGCAGTTTTCCTCCGATACCTCGTCGGCAGCGTCCATACCGATATAAAAAAGCTTCCTTCTCTTTGAATACAGAACTGAAAAATCCGCTCCGTAAGCAAGAGCTTCCAGACGCTTTTTTACTTTTATAAGGCGCGGCTCGACCTTTTCGTATTCGGATATTCCTTCGGAAAGTGTAACAAGCGATACCACGAAATTTCCGCTATCTACCGTAGAAACGTATGGAGAGCCGAGAACGGTCAGCTTTTTCGTATCGTACCAGTTGTATAGATGTCCGTGCTTTTTCGGCAGATCTTCAAGCGTGTTAAGCGTGTTTTCAAGTCGGGTACACAGAGTGTGAGGATCTATAAATCCGCAGTCGCAGGCGGCAAGAACGGAGAGAAGATACATACCGATATTTGTCGGTGACGTGCGGTGCGCGACCGTAAGTGTAGGGAACTCCTGCACGTTATCGGGCGGAAGATGATTTTCCTGCTCGTTAACGTAGGTTGAAAAGAAGCTCCAAGTGTCGAAAAGCCATCTCAGAAGAAGCGCTTTTTCTGACGACGACGGCTTTTTCGCCTTTGGAATATCAAAAGATAGCAGGAGAAGCATTACGGGAAGAAAGGTCCAGAGCAGGGCGGCTCCTTTCAGCAGGGCTCCCGATGCGAAAACGAGAGTTATAAATCCGCTTGCATAGGACAGAACGCTCCACGAGATCTGAGAGAAAAATCCGCCTGCCGCTTCGAGCGAGGATACCGACCATTCAAGAGTCTTTTTGCGTGTAATACGTGAGCGTACAAGCCCTTTTATGATCGCGTCAAGCGATACGAAGGCATATCCGAATATGGACGCTACTCCGAAGATAAGATCCCAAAGAGAGTTGCCTACCGACGGCATAACGTGCGAGAAGAAGCGTCTGTTTATTCTTCCGACAGATCTTATAGCACCAAGTATCGGGGGGATCAGTAAATACGAAAGAGATGCAAGCGCAATAAGATTTTGAGCGCTCGGATAGAAAAGTGAGATAAGCATGGCGGCAGAGGCGCATATCGGAACGAGTGCGCGTCTTACGTTATCGAGAATAAAAAAGCTCGAGAGCGCGGATACCGGATTTTTTTCTTTTCTTCCGAGTCTGTCGTAAACGTATCTTTGGGCATATAAGGTGGATTGTATATCTCCGCGTATCCACCTGTGCATTCTTTTGAAAAACGAGGAGGGTGTTGCAGGGTGCGAGTCACTTAGCACGACGTCCGAAAGAACACCGCATCTCAGGCGACTGCCTTCAAGAAGGTCGTGACTTAGCACTATGCCGTCCGAGAAGGCATCGGGAATAAGAGCGTTGTAGGCGTCAACGTCAAATATTCCTTTTCCGCAGAAAATTCCTTCACCGAAAAGCGACTGGTAAAGGTCAAAGGACGCGCTCTGATAAGGATCGACTCCACCTCTTGACATAAGCGATGAAAAATAGCTTTTGCCGAACGAAGCGAGCGAGGTCGCCATATGAGGCTGCATTATAGCGTAGCCGGATACAACTCGACTGCCCTTTATAACGGGAGCGTTACTTGGGTGTAGCATAGCCGATACCATATCGCGAACAGCTCCACAGTAAAGTCGGGTATCTCTGTCGAGAGTTACCACGTATTTTATATCGGAAAGCTGCTTTTTATCACCGATAAATACGGCAAAATCACGACCTCTTTGGCGCAAAAAGCAGGCAAGGTCAATAAGAGCTCCGCGCTTTCGCTCGTATCCCATATATTTATTTTCGCTAAGGCTTCTCGTTCGCTCTCTGATAAACAGGCAGAAAACGTCACCGTATTTTTCATTCAGCGAAACTATCTTTTCCTTGGCGAAATCAATAAGCTCTACATCACTTTTTCCGGTTTTGTTTTTTGCTTCCGGAAGGTCGAGAAGCAGACCGAAAAGAGCGTTTTTATCTCTGTTTGAGAGATAAAATTCTTCGATCTGTCTGAAAACTCCCTCGTCGCCCGATGAAATAAGCGAGGTGATAACGGTAAGTGTTTTTGCATTTTCGGGAATACTGTCAAGCTTTAAGCGCGGTATAGCAGAGGGTGCAAGAAAACGCGAAAAAAGTCTTTCTGTTATAAACTTTACCGCTTCGCTTACAGGAAAGAGGATAAGGAAAAATATTATCTGATTACTTTTTGAAAAATAGGTTACTGCAAAGGAGATCAGAAGAGTGAAAACAGCGAGAGAAGAGAAATATATGATAATATTTCTTTTTCGTATTCTTTTTTCCTCTGTAAATCTGCCGTTCTCGCAGTAGATGCTTGCGGCGTCCTTTTCTGATATTCTGTGACGGCGCGCAAATGACGAGATCTTACCGCGAGTAAGCGCCTTTGTAAGGTCGGTGCTTTCTTTGTAAAATGAGTCGCTACGCGATGAGAGTGTGCGGTCTATCACTGATATTTTTTCTCTGATGCTCTCGATATCTACAAGCTCGAATGAGCGCAGAAGAGATAAGCATCTGTTTACGGTGTCCTTTGTATTTCCTTCGCACAAGTAGTTAAAATATGCTATTTTGCGCGAGATAATATCCGATATAAAGGGAAGTATCATGACCGTTTCTTTGTCGCGAAAGCCTCTTTTTTTCGCCTCGTCGATAAGAAGATCGCAGATCTCTTTTTCGCCCACGTTGAAATCCTTTTCCATTAAAAAATCTTCAAGCAGGCGGTATATCCATGTCTTTCGATCCCGAGCTAACGTCTTTGGATATGACGTAAGTATTGAAAAACAAAGCGGATACTGCTTTATGAGCAGCTTTCTGAGTTTCAGGCGGAGAAGCTCGCCCGAAAGATTACTTAACTTATATTTGGTACTGATAAATAAAACCTCCCCACTAAGGTCTGATCTTTAACAAACCTATTATGGGGAGTTTTTTTACATTTTATGCCTTTTAAGGCACTTTAATCTTTGAATCCGGAATAAAATGACTCGGTCAGAGCTTCTCTTGAAAGGTATGCCTTGATTTTGGAAAGCGCTTTTTCACTGTTTCCGTGCGAGCCGCATATTAAATAATCGCAGTAAAGTGCGGCTTCGGTAAGATGCTCTACAAAGTCATCGTTTGAGTCGGTAAGGTTTTTGGTATTTGAAATATACGTATAATCGGGAAGAGAATACTTATCGCTCTTAATATAAATTAGCGACGCCGGATTTGCGGTCTTGTGAGTGTAAATATCCACGCTTATTTCAAATTCACCGAATTTTATGGGTTCTTTTGACGGAGTATAAAAAACTATATTGCATTCGCTGTAATCGAGAAATCTCGCTATGGCGTTGTGATAATCTATGTCGCGCTCCTGCGGAAGCGGAAGAATGAAGTTTCTTATACCCATATAAGTATAAAGCTTCGTGACTGTCGCGATATGTGTATAATGATAATCGGTTATCATATACGTTGTGATCTGGGTTTTGCCAAGCTCTTCGGCATAATCAATGGCGTTTTTGGCATACGTATAACTACCGCCAGAGCTATCGCAGAAAAGCGACTCGCCGCCCGATGAAATAATTATCGCGTCGTTTTCGTTTTCTGTGTAATAGCTGACTGAGCTACCGGTAATATACGGGTGAAGCATAATATAATTTCCGATGTAGCAACCGACGACGAAAACAAGAAGCGGTATGTATGCAAGCTCTCTGCGACTTCCGAAGTCCTTTACAAATATTATCATCAGAAATAGTATTATAAGCATCAGTACAAGCAGAACGGTGCAGAAGAAATAATCAAATCGGATATAAAAATCTCCCGATGCGGCAATATCCTCCGAAAGATATACGGTTATCCTTGATATTACGTTTATTACCTGTCCTATCGCGTAGGCGACGAGCTTTATCGGAGAAAAGATTATAAGAAGCGGAAGCAGGTAAAGTATCAGAGTAATAAACGGTACAAAGATTAGGTTTGTTATCGGTGAAACGTAGGAAATGTAGCCGAAGCAGAAAAAGCATATAGGAAGAGTAAAGAGTACCGCGGAGAGCGTTATATTTATCGCCGATACAAGCGAAAACAGAGGTTTTATCTTTGATAGCTTGCTTTTACGAAGCTTTTCGCCTGTGGGAAGCGCAAGTGTCAGAATTCCAAGCGTTGAAAAGAATGAAAGGAGAAGTCCTACGTCGTATATCGCGTATGGATTAAAGATGCAGATGATAAAAGCCGCCGAGAAGAGCGAGGTTATGGCGTCAGATCTTTTTCCGAGAATAAACGATGAATAAGAGAACAGAAGCATTATCGCCGCTCGGCAGACAGAGCCGGAAAATCCCGCAAGAAAGGCGTAGAGCAGAACGAAAAGGGTGAGAAGGACTGTTGAAAGCTTTTTGTTTATCCGTATTTTTGAAAAAATTATTGCGAGCAATCCGACGATTATAGAGAAATGCATTCCGCTTATTGCAAGCATATGAGAAATGCCGAGTTCCCTGAATGCACTTGTAAACGAGTACGAAAGGTCGGCTCTGTCACCGTAAAGCAAAGCCTTGGAAATCGCCCTGCCATTGCCCTCGGTAAAGCGTCCGACTATCCTCGACACGCTCTTTCTGAGAGATGCGGTCTGAGTATAGGGGAAGACATTTTCCTTGTCGATTATTTCGGTATTTTCGTCACTTTCAGAGCTTAGCTCAAAAAGAAAGCCGTGAGAAAGATCGTACGCATCCGAAAGATCTGAAAATTCGGCAGTGAGCGATATTTTTACAGGCAGCCTAAGAGTGTCAAGATCGTCGTATGCATTATAATAGCTCGAAACCATCTTAGCCTTGTATCTGCATTTTTCGCCGTTTATCTCGGTAATTACTACCTCGTGACTCGAATAGTTATCCGAGATCGTTTCAGCGTCCAAAACCACGAGCTTTACCTCGGCATCTCTGCCGTGATATTTTTCGCTAAGGCTATCAAACTTGCGGTCAAAGCTTACCCACGATAAAAGAAACGAAAGGGATATTGAAAAGAGAATAAGTATCACGGGAAGCAGTTTTATATTCTTTTTAAGAACCTTTAATACCGATCCTGCTATTATAAGTACGAGGGTGATATAAAAGCCGATGATAGAAAAAGAAAGCTTGAAATTACTTGAAAAGAAGCCGCAAAGGAAATAGGCAAGAAGAAAGCCCGCAAGCGAGTAGCATAGCGGGCGTTTTAAAATCGAAGATGTCATTCTTCTTATAGACATAAACTTATTTGTTTATCTTCTCACGAAGCTTACTGGACTGACGGAAAGAAACTATTTTGGTTGCGGGAAGCTGGATCTGAGCACCGGTCTTGATGTCGCGGCCGATTCTTCCTGCGCGATTCTTAACCTCGAGAGTACCGAATCCGGAGAGCATAATCTTTTCGCCGTTTGCGAGAGCTTCAATAACCTCATCGATGAACGAATCGATAACCTCTGCGGTTTTTGCATTGGAGAGTCCGTTAGCCTGAGCGACTTTTGCGACAAAATCCTTCTTTTTCATAGCTTTCATTAGGTCTTTTTTGAAATAAAAAAGACATCCTTTCGTATATTTTTCTATATTATAGCACGTCTTTTCATAAAAATCAACAGTTTTTTGACAAAAAAATACTACTTTTTTTGCAAAACGTCAAAATTCTTGTCTTGACTCGCCATAAAAAGGGTGATATAATGTAACAAAACACTGATTTTACAGTCTTTCTACTATATTTTCCAATGAAAGAAAACTTATACTGAAATTTAACGAAGAATAGGAAATATTACGTATGCTTCTTGAAAAAATAATAAAAAAGCACTCGGAAAACCTGTCCGAGGCAGAGCTTCGTGAAAAATACGGAGTTTTTTACGGAATTCTCGGTATACTCCTAAACGTACTGCTTTTTATAATAAAATTTTTAGCAGGTCTTATGACAGGCGCGATCTCGGTGACCGCAGACGCCTTCAATAATCTCTCGGACGCAGGATCGTCGGTTATAACCCTGTTTGGTTTTAGACTCGCCGCAAAGAAGCCGGACGCCGATCACCCGTTCGGTCACGGACGCTCGGAATACATATCGGGATTTATAATCTCACTGCTTATTCTGCTCGTCGGATTTGAGCTTGCAAAAAGCTCGGTGGAAAAGATAATTTCGCCGATAGACGTTGAGTTTTCAACTCTTTCGATAGTTATACTTGTAATTTCGGTAGTTATCAAGCTTTATATGGCTTTTTACAATTTCAGAATAGGAAAGAAGATAAATTCGTCTGCTATGAAGGCAACCGCGACAGACAGTCTGTCCGACTCGGTTGCAACTACCGTGGTGCTTGTATGTATGCTCGTTTCTTACTTCACGAGCCTGCAAATCGACGCCTACTGCGGACTTGCGGTGTCGATGTTCATATTCTATTCGGGATTTCGTTCCGCAAAAGAAACGATAAGCCCTCTGCTCGGACAAAATCCGACCGCCGAATTCGTTGAGAATATAGAGAGTATAGTCAAGCAGTGTCCGTTTGTATGCGGCGTTCACGACCTTATAGTTCACGATTACGGACCGGGCAGAAGAATGGTATCTCTTCACGCCGAGGTGCCTGCCGACTCCGATCTTTTAGAGGTTCACGACGCTATTGATAATATCGAAAAAAATCTGCGCGATACGCTCCATTGCGACGCGGTAATTCATATGGATCCCGTTGAAACCGGTGACTCTCTTGTCGCGGAAACAAAGGATAAGGTAGTAAATATTATAAAAACCGTTGATGCGCGTATTACAATACACGATTTCCGAATGGTTAGCGGAAATACACATACAAATCTTATATTCGATGCGGTAATTCCGTACGATATAAAGCTCTCGGATAAAGAAATAAAAGCGCTTATATCGGATAAAATAAGAGAATTCGATCCGCATTACAATACGGTAATAGAAATTGACCGTCCGTTCGTTATAGCGGCAGAGCATAAATAAAAGGAGATAGTTACTTATGAAGGTTTTGATTTTAAACGGTAGTCCCAGAAAGAACGGAAATACCGCAAGGGCGCTCGCAGAGCTTGAAAAAACGTTTGCGGCAGAGGGTGTCGAAACTGAGATAGTTCAGGTCGGAAATAAGGAGATACGCGGTTGTGTCGCCTGTACGACCTGTTATAAGACCGGCAAATGTGTCGTCGACGATATAGTAAACGAGATTGCAAAGAAGTTCGAGCAGTGCGACGGACTTATCGTCGCAAGTCCGGTATATTACGCTTCGCCTAACGGAACTCTCGTTTCCTGCCTCGACAGACTCTTTTACAGTACACATTTTGATAAGAGAATGAAGGTCGGCGCGAGTGTTGCGGTCGCAAGACGCGGCGGTTGCTCGGCGACCTTTGATATGCTCAATAAATATTTTACGATAAGCGGTATGCCGATAGCGTCCAGCCAGTATTGGAACAGCGTTCACGGTGCAAAGCCGGGTCAGGCAGAGGAAGACCTCGAAGGACTCCAAACTATGCGCACGCTTGCAAAGAATATGACATTCCTTATAAGGAGTATCGAGCTTGGGAAAAAGCAGTTCGGTCTGCCCGAGAAGGAAGAGAAGATCTCCACGGGGTTTGTGAGATGAAAATTAAAAGCAAGTCAAGCGACTTGCTTTTTTTGTTATGAAATATACTTTGCGCAAACGATCAAACGGAAAAGCACACCATAAAACCGGCAGGATTCTGAACCTAAGTTTGCGCCTACGCTTAGTGTTATTTATAATTTGCTTTGCGCAAACGATCAAATGGCAGAGCCATTTGAGAGGTTCGAATCGTTAAGAACAATTAAAAAAGCAGATGAGAAAATCTCATCTGCTTTTTTACGCGCCCGGCAGGATTCGAACCTGCGACCTACCGGTTCGTAGCCGGGCACTCTATCCACTGAGCTACGGGCGCGTATTTGTCGACGTAACGCGGTCTTGCGTTTCGTACTTACCGAGTATAACACAAGATTTTCCTTTTGTCAAGAGCAAAATCGCAAAAAATAGAAAAAAATTAAATAATTATTTTGCGGCGTATTCAACGACCGCCTCGGTGAGTGCTTCGTTGCCGTCTTTAATCTTGATATTTTTATATTCATCGGCAGTTCCCATATATATTACGCTTGTGAGCTCGCCGCAACCGTAAAACGCGCTCTCGCCTATCTCGGTCATCTGAGCAGACAAGGTTATCTCACTAAGCGCAGAGCAATCCGAAAAAGCAAATGGAGCTATTTGGGTTACGTTCATGGGGAGCGTGACCTTATTAAAAGCGGTGCAGCCCATAAAAGCAGAGGTGTCTATTTTAGTGAGCGTGTCGGGAAGAGTCGGGAACAAAAGAGAAGAGCAACCGGCAAAAGTGTTTTTATTTATCGCAGTTACTCTGCTCGGAATGTTGATGCTTCTGAGCGAGGTACAGTTTGTAAAAGCATACTGCGCGATAGTATCGATATTTTCGGGCAGCTTTATCGACTCGATAGAGCTGCAACCGTAAAAGGCGTAGTCGTTTACGGACGTCACGCTCTCGGGAATTTCGACGGTTTTAAGCTTCGTGTAGTTCTTGAAGGCGTTACGCGCGATAGAGTCTACCTCTATTCCATCGAAAACAGCGGGGATAATGATGTTTCCGTCGCCCGAGTAGCCGCTTCGTACAAACGTGATCGCACCTGCCGCGTTGATCTCGAAGTACGGTTCAAGCGCCGAGCAGGAAACGACCTTTCCTTCTTTTTCCGAAAAATGCGCGTAGATCTCTTTCAGAAAATCCTTACTGTCACTGAAATCCGAAATTTCGGAGAAGAGCTCCGCCGCTCGGTCGTAATTGCCTTTTTCAAAACTGCTTTTCGCCATCGCGTATTTTATCGGAGATGTCAGAAGAAGCATCGCGCTTATTATAAGAGTGAGTGACAGTACGACTGCAAGAGTTATTTTGAGTGCCTTCTTTACCTTTTTCGGAGCAAACGTGCGCGACTCGTCCTCAATGCGCTCACGTTCTTCAAGACGCTTTGCAAGATAGGTGCAGGACTCGATCTGTTCGGGGGTATCTCTGTATGCGCCGAGAGCGGAGAAGAGCTCTTTTGCCTCATAAAGATCACGGGGATAGAGAGCGATCTGCTTCTTGTGAAGCGCCGAAAGATATATCTCGTCACGACGCTCCTTTATCTTTCCCTCGGAGAGTATTTCGGCACTTTTTCCGCATTTCGGGCAGACCGCGACGTTTTCGCTTTCGTTTCGCGTTATAAATATGTTTTTACATTCTGTGCAGCTGCATATAGCCATTTTTGTTTCCTCAGTAGTAGAATTGATTATTTTTATTATAATAGTATTATCTGCCGTTGTCAAGAATAAGCATAAAATGTTTACACTCGCACTTGACTTTTAGGGTTTGCTAATGTAAAATAACTGTAAGAATAAACACAGGAGCTGCTTATGAAACCACGCGATTACATTGATTTTCTCGACATAATAGAAAAAAACAAGTGCAATACTCGCCATTCATGGACGTCGAGCGGACGTCACGAAAGCGTTGCAGAGCACTCGTGGCGACTTTCGGTAATGGCTATGCTTTGCGCCGACGAATATCCTGAGCTTGATATAAATAAGGTTATAAAGATGTGCCTCGTTCACGATTTCGGTGAGGCTATAACAGGAGATATTCCGTCCTTTCTCAAAACCGATTCGCACGAAGAAACAGAAGAGAAGGCGATAGCCGATCTCCTTGCAAGGCTTCCGGAGTCTTACCAAAAAGAGCTTACCTCACTTTTTGATGAGATGAGAGCTCTTGAAACGCCTGAGGCAAAGCTCTATAAGGCGCTTGACAATATGGAAGCGGTCGTTTCGCATAACGAAGCACCGATCTCCACGTGGATACCCGATGAATACTGGATGAACCTTAGCTACGGCGAGGAAAACGCTCAGTGGTCGCCCTGGACGAGAGCGCTCAGAGAGCAGCTCAAAGAGGATTCAATAAAGAAAATCGAAGAAAGTAAGAAAAATAATGACTAAGATAAATTATCAGAAGGAGCTTGAAAAGCTGCTTGAAAATATCCCTGACGGCAAACGGCTTTTGCTTCACAGCTGCTGCGCGCCCTGCTCGTCGTACGTTATATCCTATCTCGCAAATTACCTTGATATTACCGTGTTTTATTATAATCCCAATATCAGTGAAAGACAGGAATATTTAAAGCGTGCCGCAGAGCAGAAACGCCTTATCGGAGAGATGCCGACAAAGCATAATGTCGATTTTATCGAGTGCAAGTACGACGGAAAAATATTCTTTGATGCGGTAAGAGGCTTTGAGGACTGCCGCGAGGGCGGGGAAAGGTGCAAGATCTGCTACCGCCTGCGCCTTGAAGAGTCCGCAAAAAAGGCAAAAGAGCTTGGATACGACTATTTCTCAACCACGCTTACAATAAGTCCGCTCAAAAACGCTCAGGCTATAAATGAGATCGGAAAAGAGCTTGCCGAAATCTACGGAGTAAGCTGTCTTCCTTCCGATTTTAAAAAGAATGAAGGCTATAAAAAGAGCATTGAGCTTTCAAAAAAGTATTCGCTTTACAGACAGGATTACTGCGGTTGTGTTTTCTCTGAAAATGCACGCTCGGCGGATAAAGAGCTATGCGAAAAAACTATCTCCACGACGACCGTCTTTGACGGCAAAATAATCAAAGTAAAGCGCGATGACGTGCTCCTTCCAAACGGAAACAAGGCCTTTCGCGAGGTGGTCGAGCATAACGGCGGAGTTTGCATAGCACCGCTTACAAAGGATAATAAGCTCGTGTTCGTGCGTCAGTTCCGCTATCCTTATAAGGAAGTGATATTGGAGCTGCCCGCAGGTAAGCTTGAAAAGGGAGAGGATCCAAAGAGCGCAGGGCTCCGTGAGCTCTCTGAGGAAACCGGTTATACCGCAAAGGAAATTAAGGATCTCGGTATTTTGTATCCTACGCCCGGCTACTGCGGAGAGAAGATATATATATTTTTTGCGCCTTCTCTTGAAAAGGGCGAACAGCATCTCGATACAGACGAGTTTTTGGCGCTTGAAGAGATACCGCTTGATAAGGCTCTCGAAATGGTTATGAGCGGCGAAATAAGAGATGCAAAGACTCAGGTCGCGGTACTTAAAATAGCAAGAATTTTGGGTATCTAAGAATAACTATAACTGACTAACAAAATCCCGTTCCTGCACCGCAGGAACGGGATTTGTTCATCTTATCGAGTATTACTTGTGTTTTCCCAACACTGTTTTCTGTATTTGAGTGGGGACATACCGTATCGCTTTTTAAATAGCGAATAAAAATAGTTTTCAGATCCGAGATTGGTTTGATGTGCTATGTCGCTTATTTTCATATTGGTATTCTTGATAAGTATTTCGGCAGAGGCAAGCTTTTTTTCAATAATAAGCTCAGCGAGCGTGCAACCGTATTCCTTCTGAATTATTCTCGATACCTGTCTTGTACTCAGAAAAACGTGTTCCGCGACGTCAGAAAGTCTGACCTTTTCGTTGAACTTGAAGTTTATAAAAGCCTCTATCGCGTTTATATGACTCGAATTGTTTTTCTCAACAAGCTTGTCCTCGATGTCGGGAACTATCATCTGCACTATCTCGTGAAAGATAAGCGATATTAACAGTTCGGCTTCCTTTTCGGATACTCCGTTTCGATTTCCTATTTTCTCAGAGATCTTTCGTATGTAAAATGCAATATCGTCGGAGATGGGAAGCTCGCACGCCACAGTGTTTGAACACTCCTTATTAAGAGCGGTCTGAAACTGTGTGGAGAGTGCAGATCCCTTTGAATTTTCTATCGAAAAAAGAAGTCCGAAGCTTCCTCTACTGCTCGGAGTGGTAAAGTGCTTGATCTTGGGCGGGATTATTACGATCTTCCTTTCATAGGTCGTGATACCGCGCTCGCTGACAAGCTCCAGATTTCCGTCGGTGACGAAAAACACCTCGTAAGCAAAGTGAGTATGTATATTTTTCATTCGTTTCGGATCCTTCGACGACGCTTGTTCCCCCGGAATTCTTGAAGAGAACGGAGTTCCGAACACTTTAAAGTGTATTCCAAAAACGTCTATGAAGAATGCCGGTCTTTCTTTTGTTTGGTTACTCATACACATATTATAGCATAAAAAAGTCGAAATTCAATAGATTGCACAAAAAAACTGCAAAATAAAGACATATTTTTTTGAAAATGTCTGTCCTATTACTTTACTTTTTAGTATTTCACAATTATAATTAAGGTGTAAATGTTTTTTGAAAGGTTGGTCAGGTATTATGGTCACTTTGAAAATTGGTACAAAAGACAAGCACGAAATATCTCCTTATCTCTATATGCAGTTTATGGAACCGCTCGGAGTTGCAGACTCTTCGGTCGATGCTGCATGGGATTTTGAAAAGGAGCGTTGGCATCCGCAGGTTATAGATAAGGTAAAGGAGCTTGCTCCGACCATGGTTCGCTTCGGCGGTTGCTTTGCTTCTTACTACCGTTGGAGAGAGGCTATCGGTAAGTTCGAAAACAGAATTCCGATGCTCAACTACTGTTGGGGCGGACTGTATTCAAATATGGTAGGAACTCACGAGATCGTAGATTTCTGCCGTCAGGTAAACGCAGAGCCGCTTATGGTTGTAAATATGGAGTCTGACGGACGTATGCATTGGGCATATCCCAAAGAGGGTGTTGACCGTTTCGGCACGGCACAGGAAGCGGCAGAATGGGTCGATTACTGCAACAATCCTAACAACGCTCTCCGTATAGCAAACGGAGAAGAAAATCCCCTGACCATTAAATATTGGCAGATCGGTAACGAAACCTCTTACGACAAACGCGGATTCAACAGTGATCAGTGTGTTGAAGCTACCAAGCGTTTTATCGATCCTATGAGAAATGCCGATCCCACGATCAAGCTTATCGGTTGGGGTGACGATCCCGTAAACAAAGAGCAGGCGCAGATAGACGGCAACTGGTGTAAGAAGATGAGTGAGGTTGACGGAATCGATATGATCACATTCCACCATCACTTTAATTCCGGACTTCCGAATTCTCCTCTTACGGGAACGAAATACAGAGAAGATCCCGATAACAGCTGGCTCCATATGATGAACGCTTATAAGTCGCTCGAGAATCACATCGGCAAGATGAGAGCAGAGTGCTCAAACAAGCGTCTTGCTATGACTGAGGGACATTATCAGCTTCCCGGTAGAAACAGATGCGAGGTTCTTTCCTCCTGGATGGCAGGCGTTTCTTACGCGAGATGCCTTAACGTGCTTATGCGTAACAGTGATATTCTCGATATTGCAACAATGGCAGACTTCTTCGGTAACGTATGGCAGGTCAACGCTCTTATGATCCCTACGCCTATCACGTGGAAGCCCGGATTCCCATATCTCCAGCCCGTGGGAGCAGTTATGAGCCTCTTTGCACATCATCAGGGTAAGAAAGAGGTCGATATTTCCTACAACGGAGCAGTTGACGCCGTTGCTTCCAAGACCGACAATAAGATATTCATTCATATCGCAAATACAGATATGCATTATGCACAGACTCTCGACCTTGATCTTGACGGAAAAGAGATCGAAAGCGCAAAGATGTACTATATCGCAGAGAATCCCACTCTTGAGATCACTCCTCTCAATCACGACTGCTTCCCGGTAAAGGAAACACTTATCGAGGGAAATAAGATTGAGCTTCCTGCCGCCGCGGTTGCTGCAATAGAAATAACTTTGAAATAGTCAGATAAATATTCGGAAAGGAAATGTATAAAATGAAAAAATTTGTATCACTTCTGCTCTGTATTTGCACAGTTCTTACCTGTCTTCTTACCTTCGCATCCTGTAAAGACGAGGACGGAGATGGTGACGGAGAAGAGGTTACCGGATTTTCCATTAAAGATTACACGCTCGTTCGCTCTGATAGCGCAAGTGATGATCTTGTAACTGCAACGATAGCTCTGCAAAACAGACTTATCACCAATACCGGCACAACGCTTTCGATAAGCGACGACTGGTATGAAGAGGGCGAGGACGTAAACTCGAAAAAAGAAATTCTTATCGGTGATACTAACCGCACCGAAACTGCCGATGCAAAGGCTAAGCTCGACGAGATAAACAACGACAAGGCTTTCGTTATCGAAGTAAGCGGAAATAAGATCGTTATTCTCGGTAAGAGCGATGAAATAACTATCCGCGCTATTAAATATTTCGCGGTAAACTTCGTTTCCACCTCTGAGCACGAGGGAACTATTACTATCGATCCTAATTACAGTAAAGCCAATAAGGCAGATACAAGCTCTGTGATTTATCCCGAAAATCTCGTGGAATTTTCGTACAGTAAGAAGTATACCGTTTACGGCGGAGAAACTCCGTATGATTCAAGAACGCTCAGCTATCCGAAAATGATCCAGCTTCAGCATCAGAGCAACGAAAATAATAACGGTATCCTGTTTGCTACCCTGAACGCGGCAGAGGATTATTACCCTATTCTTAAAAGCACCGACGACGGAGAAACGTGGAGTGAAATAACCCGTGTTTATGATACTATAAACGGAATAAGCGGAATCTGGGGCGGACGTATGCCTTACCTCTATGAAATGCCGGTAGATATGGGAGAATTCAAGAAAGGTGACCTTATTCTTGCAGGAACCTCTTCCGACGGAAACACAGGAACTGCTAATATAACCACTATAACCTTCTATGCAAGTAAAGACCTCGGAAAGACCTGGACGACTCTTTATAACATAGATTACGGCGGAGCACAGTTCTATCCTGCAAACGTACAGGTTGACCTCGGCGTTTGGGAGCCCTTCCTTATGTACGATAACGGAAGAATTTATTGCTTCTACTCGGACGACTCCGATCCCAATCACGACCAGAAGCTCGTTTATAAATACACTACCGATATGAAAAACTGGGTAGGTAAAGATGGTATTGTCGGCAAAAACGGTGCAGACGGCGATCCCTTTGAGATCGTTTGCTGTGAGGATAAGGATTACCGCCCGGGAATGATCTCGCTGGTAAAGATGAATAATGGCGAGTATCTTGCGGTCTACGACATCGTCGTTTACGCTCCCGGCAGACCTAACGGTCAGATAAAGGTTGACGGAAAGACCTACACGCACAGTCCCGACCTTTATAAGAAGTCGACCGCTCTTGATAAATGGGATATTGCAGATCCCGGAACGGTTGCTCAGCTTGAAGATGGACGTTATATGGGACTTTCTCCTTGGGTAACCTACTCGCCTACCATCAGTGAAGCCGGAATGCTCGTGCTTTACGGAAGAACCTGGGCAAGCAGTGATAAGTCGCAGACCGATCTCTTCATAAGCTTTGACTACGGTGAAACCTTCATAACGCTCGAAAACCCCTTCACGTACAGTGTCGACGGAGGCACCGGTCCTAACGGAAGAAAAAATAACTGCGGATATTCTCCCGCGCTCTTCTTCTCGGCAGACGGAAAAACTCTTTACTTTGCTACAAACGTCGCTAATAAATACGGCAACGGTTATGCAATCGACCTTGTTAAAATAGAGATCAGCTATTAAACGACAATAAAAAATCCGAGCTTTTCGGCTCGGATTTTTTGTTTTTATATCACAGATTGTAATATCTGTCAAACTCTGCGGGGTGGGGGATTTTAGCAAGCTCTGCACATTCGGAGCGCTTGTTCTTTATAAAGTTCTTTATAAGCTCTTCGGGGAATACTCCGCCTGCGGTGAGATAGTCGTGATCTGCTTCGAGTGCGGAAAGTGCTTCGTCAAGAGATGTGGGAAGGTGGTGGAGCTTTGCCTTCTCCTCGTCGCTGAGGTGATAAAGATTTACATCGTAAGGTCCCCAACCGTTAGCGTGAGGATCGATCTTATTCTTTATACCGTCAAGACCTGCCATAAGAATTGCCGCGTAGCAGAAATAAGGGTTGCAGGTAGCATCAGGGTTTCTGAGCTCGAAGCGGCGCTTTTCGGGCGTTTTTGCATATGCAGGAATACGAATTACCGCACTTCTGTTAGATGTCGCGTATCCAACGGTAACGGGAGCTTCAAATCCGGGAACAAGACGCTTGAAGGAGTTGGTGCTCGGATTAGTTATAGCGCAAAGGGAAGCGATGTGTTTGAGCAGACCGCCCATAAAGTAGTGTGCCGTTTCGCTCAGATGCGCGTATCCATTATCGTCCGAGAATACCGGCTCGCCGTTTTTGAGCAGAAGCATATGGACGTGCATTCCGCTTCCTGCCTCACCGTAGATAGGCTTGGGCATAAAGGTTGCGCTCTTGCCGTATTTGAGAGCGGTGTTGTGAATGATGTATTTTATCATCATAGTAGCGTCTGCCATGTGTACGACCTCGCCGAGATCGGGCTCGATCTCAAACTGTCCGGAAGCGGCAACCTCGGGGTGATGATAATTTATCTCTATTCCAGCGTCCTTCATGTGCAGGCACATTTCACTGCGGCACTCGTAAGAAACGTCGAAGGGCTTTGCTATATGATAGTTCTTCTGCTTGGGAACGATGACGCCTTTTCCGTCGACCGCACTGTTCCAGTAGGACTGCTTTGCATCTACCGAAGCGCCGATGTAGTTAGGCTCGACACCCCATGTTACGTCGTCGAAAAGATAGAATTCAAATTCGGGAAGGATCTTCATGGTATCCGCAACGCCGCTATCCTTCATATACTGAACGGCAGCTCTGATGATGTTACGCGGATACTGAGCAAGCGGACGGTTTTCGGGCGAGTCGATGATCATCGCGTTACCCGTCATAGAAAGTGTGGGGATCTCACAGAACGGATCGATAAGTGCGGTGTCAGGATCAGGAATAAAGACCATATCGCTTTTCTCAACTACCGCGTAGCCGTAGTTGGAAGCGTCAAATCCAATTCCGTTTTTCATTGTGCTTTCTGAAAAATTTTCGGCAGGTATAGTAACGTGTCTGTACTGACCGTTAATATCGACCATTTTGAAGTCGATCATTTTTATACCTTTTTCTTTAATAAGCGCTAAGATCTGCTCTACTTTTTTGGACATAATATGCCTCCCTAAAATATTTATACCTAATTATAACAGTTTTCTCGAGTTTAGTCAATAGTGAATATACTAACTGTGTTGAAAATTTGATATAATTACTTAAAAGTTGCAGGAAAATTTATTTGTAAACAAAAATCGCCGCTAAGGAAAACTCCTTGGCGGCCTGTATTATATGCCGTAGCTTCCGGTAAGCGGATCCTTGAATATCCCGATTTCGGGAGTCGCAAAGGTGAAAATAACAAACAGGAGCGCGATAACCGAAAGTAGCGTAATAGGCAATATTTTGGATTTGCAACGCGTTTTTTCGTTTTTGAAGAGCAGGGATTCATATATGTAACTGATCGCGGCAGAAACGAAAAAAATCGCGATATTAAGCCAGTCGGGAGATCTGCCGACTACACCGTTATAAGTGTAAAATAAAACGGGAATTGAAATAAGTCCGAGAATAATTCCGCGAAGCTTCACACACCAGAAATCATCACGATCACGAAAGAAAAAGCTCTGCACGATTGCGAAGATGAACGTCGGCCAAAACAGTAGCTTCATGTGTTCCCACGTTGACTCGTTCACTCCCGAAAATGGCGCGATCCATACCGCCTCTCCAAGCCAGTCGTATAAAAAATGTAAAACTGTACCGCCGAGCGATGCCACTCCAAAACCTACGAACTGCCAAAGTCCTATTTGCCGTTTCATAATTTTACCTCTGTATGTCGTTTTTATATGCTTATGCGGCAATCGCATAAATTATTATTTATAAATTGTTCGCTATTGAAATTACAGTTGTTTTTTGTTATAATAAAGTGAAATATCTGATTGTGTCGGCATCGTTTCGACAAACGATCTGCCGACAAGTTTACAAGAGCGGGCTTTCACGCTACGAGGAGCGACTACGTTAACGCTCCTATACCGTCTTGTTCTGCACTTATCAAAATAAATGGAAATAAACGCCTTGAATTATTAACGCTTTTGTGATATAATAGAATAGATATGTAAGCAATGCAATGTGAGGAGGACTTGTTTATGAATATTCTACATATGAAATATGCGGTCGAAGTTGCAAGACTCGGCTCGTTGAATAAAGCGGCGGAAACGCTTATGATTGCACAACCGAATATCAGCCGATCTATCAAAGAGCTCGAAGCTGATCTTGGAATTACCATATTCCAACGAAGCGCGAAGGGAATGGTTTTGACTCCCGATGGTGAGGAGTTTATGGATTATGCGCGAGATAT
>JAZOSN010000016.1:0-28682 GCA_045657105.1 Eubacteriales bacterium | reverse complement strand
CATCGCCTTATAAGCCTTTCGGCGAGCCGATACGAATGCAGAGTTGCCTTCCTCGAATTTTTCCTCTTCCTTGTCAGAATTAGTGAACGCCTTGGTCACGCGAATACCCGAAATACTGCTTTCGAGCGAAGCGTTTATCTGTGCCGTCGAAACGCGGCTTTCCATAAACGCGTTTCTCATCTTTTTTCGAAGCAGGAAAGCCACTATAAAGAGAAGCGGCACACACGAGAAAACTATAAGCGTGAGCCAAGGATTTATCGTGAAGAGATAAACGAACGACGTGATTATCGAAATGCTTGAAATTATCAGGTTTTCGGGACCGTGATGGGCAAGCTCTGAAATGTCCATGAGGTCGTTTGTCATACGGGACATTATTTTACCCGTTTCATTGTTGTCGTAGAACGAATATGGGAGCGTTTCGAGATGGCGGAACATATCCGAGCGCATCTCTGCCTGCATACGTACTCCCATAACGTGTCCGTAATACTGAATGAAATAGTTAAGCAACATTCGCACTATGTAGATAGCAAGGACGAGAATTCCTGCGAGAACTATCATACGGTAGTTCCTGTCCGGAATAAAACTATTAAGCATTTCTCTTGTTACTATCGGGTAGAGAATACCGATAAGCGCGACCGCGAGAGAGGCGAGCATATCGAGAGAAAATATCAGTTTGTGCGGTTTGTAGTATGAAATAAATCGTTTTAGCATTCTATTTTCCTTTATAACTTAAATCTCCGAGCGTAAGGGCATTTCTTACAAAGCTCCTCGACGGCTTTTTTGTTTTGAAATCCGTTTTTGATATTTAATGCACGCGCGGAGGATAAAATATCTTCGATCTTCTGAGTGTAGACGTTTCCAAGCTCTATCACGCCGTCACTGTCAAGACAGCAGGGAATGACTCTGCCGTCAGAGAGGATACCGAAATGATCTCCAAGACCGTGACAGAACAACTCGCACCCTATATTTTCAGAGTCTATATCCGGCCATATAAAACGCTCGCCGTATTCGAGATGAAGTTTATCGCGTATCCGTGCACCGCGCGCTCCGATATGCCACTCGCTTGGGAACTTTTCGTGAAGAAGAGAAAGTGTTTCGTCGTTCTTAGTGTCGGTGACTCCGCCGTTCCACAGTCGAAGGACGGTCAGAACCCCGTTTTTAGAGGCAATATCTGCGAAATCAAGACACTTTTTCAGGTACTCGGCGTGTTTATCACTCTCGCCGAACTCGAAGCTGTGAAGCGAAATATTAACCTTGTAAGCGCCTGCGGAGATGAGCTCCTCGCCGCGGCTACTCAGCAGACTGCCGTTTGTGGTTATAGCGACCTTGAAGCCTTTTTCGGTGGCGTGTCTTATGAAATCGCCGAGAAGCGCGTGTGTGAGCGGCTCGCCCATAACGTGCAGATAAAGATACTCTGTCACGCCCGAGAGTCTTTCGCAGACGAGAGCAAATTCGTCCATCGTCATAGAGCGCGGCGGACGCTTCGTTCCGTGACAGAATGTGCAGTTTTTGTTGCAGATATTCGTTATTTCAACGTAAACTCGTGAGTACATTTTTACTTCCTGTAATAAGTATAATAAGCAATTATAGTTCTTTCCTTGCCGCCGTGCTCGTAGTCGGGAGCAGTCAGTATAACTCCTTCGAGCGAAAGAAGCTCGGACGCGCTTAGCTCTTCGATCTTGGCGCGCATTACAATATCGCCCGACGAAAAAACGAGAAATTCTCCGTTTCTTACCGTCAGACTGCCCGATTTTCCGACGACGTTTTCAACTCCGTCAATTCGCTCCGAGCAGTATTTGATAGCGCGTCCGTTTAAAAACTCTGCCATCTTGACGCGGTAAGCCTTGCTATTTGTATTTTTCGGCATCTTTTTCTTGAAAATAGACATTTTTTATTTTCCGCACCTTTTCAAAAACTTAGATTTGCGAAGCAAACCGTTACGCGATGCCAACGGCATCTGGCTTTGCACTTTGCACTTATTCTAATTATACAATCTTTTTTCTGTCATTTCAAGTGTAAAAACTCCAAAATACAAAAAGTATGGTGAAAACTCAAAAAAATTAACAAAATCTATTTTAATTTTGGAGTAAATATGTTATAATAACTTGTTTGAATAAAATTAAGGAAATTTTAAAGTAAGAGGTAACAGATTTGGTACGCAACGATTTAAGAAACATAGCAATAATAGCGCACGTTGACCACGGAAAGACCACTCTCGTTGACGAGATGCTCAAACAGGGCGGTATTTACCGTGATAATCAGTCGACCACCGAGCGAGTAATGGACTCGAACGATCTCGAAAGAGAACGCGGAATTACAATTCTTGCAAAGAACACGGCGGTTCACTATAAGGACGCGAAGATCAACATAATCGATACCCCCGGACATGCAGATTTCGGCGGCGAGGTCGAGAGAATTCTCAAAATGGTAAACGGAGTTCTTCTTCTCGTTGACGCCGCAGAGGGCCCTATGCCTCAGACTCGATTCGTGCTTCAAAGAGCACTCGAGCTCAACCACAGAGTTATCGTGGTCGTAAACAAGATCGACAAGCCGGACGCCCGTATCCACGAGGTAGTTGACGAGGTTCTCGAGCTTCTTATCGATCTTGAAGCGACCGAGGAACAGCTCGACTCCCCGATGCTCTTCTGCTCGGGAAGAGCCGGAACCGCATCGTTTTCGCCCGAAGAGCAGGGAACGGACCTCGTTCCGCTTTTCGATACGATACTTGAATACATTCAGGCTCCCGAAGGCGACGAGAACGACGGACTTCAGCTTCTCGTTTCGTCTATCGACTATAACGAATACGTCGGAAGAATCGGCGTAGGAAGAGTGGAGAGAGGCGTAGTCAAGGTAGGCGACGAGGTTGCTATTTGCAACTATCACAAGCAGGACGCTCCCACCAAAACGAGAGTCGTATCTCTCCAACAGTTCGACGGACTCGGAAAGGTGTCGGTAGATACGGCGTATCCCGGAGATATAGTTTGCTTCTCGGGCGCAGAGGCGCTTAGCATAGGAGATACTATTTGCTCGGTTGCAGATCCCACACCGCTTCCTTTCGTAAAGATAAGCGAGCCTACACTCGAAATGACCATTTCGGTAAACGACAGTCCTTTTGCAGGCAAGGAAGGTAAATTCGTCACATCGCGTCAGATAAGAAAGCGTCTTTATGACGAGCTTCTCAAAGACGTTTCTCTGAGAGTTACCGACGGCGAAACGACCGATAGCTTCAAGGTATCGGGAAGAGGCGAAATGCACCTTTCAATACTTATCGAAAATATGCGCCGTGAGGGCTTTGAGGTTGCGGTATCCGCGCCGAGAGTTATCTTCAAGGAAATAGACGGCGTAAAGTGCGAGCCTATGGAAAGAGTTTATATTGACGTCGGAAGCGAATTTGCGGGCGCGGTTATGGAAAAGTTGGGCGCGCGCAGAGGAGAATTTGTCGATATGTCGGTAAACTCGAACGGAACGCGTACCAAGCTCGAATACGTAATTCCCACCCGTTGTCTGTTCGGTTACAGAAGCAAATTCATGACCGATACAAGAGGAGAGGGAATACTCAATACCGTTTTTGACGGCTATCAGCCGTACAAGGGCGAGATCACCGCAAGATTTACAGGCTCGCTCGTAGCCTCTGAGAATGGAGTCACGACCTCCTACGGTCTTTACAACACTCAGGACAGAGGACAGCTCTTTATCGGAGTTCAGACTCCCGTTTACGAGGGAATGGTTATCGGAGAAAATCCGAAGCTTGGCGATATTACGCTTAATCCCTGCAAGGAAAAGCATCTTACCGCAGTGCGCTCGAAGGGCGCTGACGAGAAGCTCATTCTTACTCCCCCGAGGATTATGAGTCTTGAAGAAGCTATCGAGTTTATAAATGCCGATGAGCTTATTGAGGTTACTCCGAGCAAGATAAGAATAAGAAAACAGATACTCAACACCGCAAACAGACTCAAAGCACAGGCAAAGCTTAAGAATTCAAGTAACTAAGGTGAAATCAAATGCGTAAGACTAAAATAATATGCACCATAGGACCCGCGTGCAACGACGAAAAAACGCTCACGAAGATGTGTCGCGAGGGTATGAACGTAGCCCGTCTTAATTTCTCGCACGGAACACACGATGAGCATAGAAAAACGATCGAGCTGATAAAGAGCGTCAGAGAAAAGCTCGGTATGCCGATAGCAATAATGCTTGATACAAAGGGACCGGAATACCGTATCAAGACCTTTGTAAATAAAAAAATAACCCTTTCTGACGGTGATAAGTTTATATTCACGACCGACGATATAATCGGAGATAATACCCGCGTTTCGGTCACGTACAAGCATCTTATCGAGGAGCTTTCGGTGGGTGATATTATACTCGTAAACAACGGGCTAGTCAGCTTTGAGGTTGAAAGTCTTGACGGTACGAATGCAAACTGCAAGGTAATTCACGGCGGAGTTCTTTCGGACAGAAAGAGTATGAATTTCCCGAACAAGGTGCTCGATCAGGAATATCTCAGTGAGCAGGACAAATCCGACCTGGTTTTCGGCATTGAGAACGATATTGATTTCGTTGCGGCATCTTTCGTATCAAACAAGAGCGATATTGCGGCAATAAGAGAGTTTCTAAACGAAAACGGCGGCAAGGACGTTGATATTATCGCAAAGATCGAAAACCGCGCGGGCGTTGATAACATCGACGAGATCTGCGATATTGCCGACGGAATAATGGTCGCAAGAGGAGATCTCGGAGTCGAAATACCCTTCGTCGAGGTTCCTTCAGTTCAGAAATATCTCATAAACAAGTGTAGACTTCTCGGAAAGAGAGTTATAACCGCTACCGAGATGCTCGAATCAATGATAAACAATCCAAGACCGACGAGAGCAGAAATCTCCGACGTTGCAAACGCGGTTTACGACGGCTCTTCGGCGATAATGCTTTCGGGAGAAACTGCGGCAGGAAAGTATCCTGTCGATGCGGTCCGCAATATGGCGGAGATTGCAGAATTCACCGAAAAGCGTCTTGATTACAGACACTGGTTCCTCTCGACGGAGTTCAGAATCAGAAACAATCTTGACGCTATATCGCACGCGACCTGCGCGATGGCAATCGACGTTAATGCCAAGGCGATGGTAATAAGCACCAAGAGCGGACAGACTGCACGAATGGTAAGCCGTTTCCGTAGCCCCGTTGATATAATCGGTATGACGACCGAGGAAAAGGCTTGGAGAAAGCTTAATCTCAGTTGGGGAGTTACCCCCGTTATGAGCGAGGAGTTTTCTTCGATCGAGGTCATATTCTATCAGGCGATGGTTCAGGCTAAAAAAGTGCTTGGACTTTCAAAGGGGGACAACGTAGTCCTCACCGGCGGTCAGATAAACGGCGAGCCGGGAAACACCAACATCATTAAGGTTGAAGTGGTAAAATAATTAAAGCACCGCAAGGAATTTTCCTTGCGGTGTTTTAGTTTTATAGAGTTACCAGATCTTGATGCTCTGGAACTTTACGTACTGTATTCCCGAGTTGTTCTTGTCCTGCGGATTGTCAAGATAGTAAAGCGTGCGTCCGTCGGCAGAGAAGCCGAGGAACGGGCTGTAAGATGTCTTTTCTATACTTACCTGACCGACGTACATAGGGTTCGTTATAGTGATAAAGCTCTTGCCGTAGTCAAAGCTCATAAAGAGCTTTTTGTGGTCGCCTATAACGAAGAGCGTGCCGCACTCGCCGCCTGCGGGAGTCCAAGCGCACCAGGGAGCAGAACCGGTCGTTTCGCCCTTTATACTGGTGACCTGCTTGCCTGTGGAGCTGACGTTAGGCCACTCTGCAAGATTTGTGGTCGTTCTGTAAAATATCGGACAACCGGTAATGCCGCAGAGCTCGTAAGCCATAAGGTATTCTCCGTTGCCCATCTTGGCAATCGAGATCATACCGGGGCGCATATCGTTGATCGTGCAGTTTGCAACGATAAAGGGCTCGTCGGTGACTCCGGTCTTGCCGTCCTTGCCGATCCATGTTTTCATATCGGTAGTGTACTTAAATACAAGCTTCTGCGCCTTAGGTCCGTGTTTGTCATTTATCTCGTTACTCTCGTCCGAGTAGTAGCAGTATACACGTCCGGTTTCCTCTTCAAATACGAAGTAGGGCTCCCATACGCCGGTATCGTCGGGATCGTTTCCTGCAAGGTCGACGTTGCAGTACGGAGTCCAGCTAAGTCCCAGGTCAAGGCTGTAATAGAGCGTCATGCTCGTAGTGCTTACCTTCTCGCCCTTATAATATCCTTCACCCGTGGTGCAAGCTCCGAGGAAGAGAGTTCCTTCTTTGAAATCTCCCATATCCTTGGGAAGCTCGAAGAGGCAGGGTTGCAGGCAGTATCCTTTTGCTACGTGCTTGGTGGGATTTTGCGGATTTGTCATACTGTTGTTGTAGGTATCCTTGGCGGTGGAAATATGAGTCCATGTCTTTCCGTCGTCGGTGCTCTTGTAAATACGGTATCCCTGCTCGGAGTAGGTAGCGAAGGACGCGTAAAGAGCTCCGTTGTTTTTGCCGTTGTGGCTTAGCTCGATAAGAGTTTCGTATCCGCATATGCCGTCAAAATCCTTGATCGACGTTGCGATCGTAGAGGAGCGCGTTACGCTCATCTCGGTATAGTTGTCAAAGAGAAGTGAGTCGAGATTTACCTTACCCGAGTCCGATTTACCGACTTCGAGGCTTACGTAGTTGTCACTGTTGCAGTCTGCTGCATATGTCATAAGGAAATACTTCATAGCGCGGACAAGACCCTCGTCGCTCTTTGCCGAGATGACTATTTTGTCCTCGGTCGCTCTTATAATGTAAGCGTTTTCGGGAGCTTTTTTAAGGGCATCGGATGCGGCGGAGCTTTCCGCGCGGTTGGTATTTCCGAGAAGGATCTCCTTCACACCCTCACCCGTAGTTTCGTAATCAGTCGAAACTGCGAGGTCTGCTTTGGTGTAGCGAAGAAGCTCGCTCTGGAAAAGCGGAACGTATTTCATCAGAAGCTGGCCCACTCCGTCCGGACGTACTATCGTATACTTGCTTATGTCTATTCCTTTGATGCTTTCTCCGTTATCCGGTGTTATCGGATCATCGTTGCCATCGTCCTGATTTCCCCCCGTGCAAGCTGCAAGAAGTGTGAGCAACGTGCAAACGAGCAGAATGGCAGAGATGATTTTTTTCATAAATTATTCCTCCATGTATGAAAAATTAAAATTACATACAGACATTATAACATAAAAACATGCAAAAAAATATAAGAATTGTAGCATAAAATATGAATTTTGTGCGGATTTTACGCGTCGAGCGTGTCAAAGATCAAATCCCATACGCTTTGGTCCTGCGCGGTCATACGGTTCCAGTCGAATCTGCTTTTAAATTCGGTCTTTGCCGCGTCGGTATCAAGCGCTCTTTCGCTAAGTGCTTTTTTGTAGATCTCGAAGAAGGAATCTTTGTAGCGCACCGAATCCTCGGTATAGTTCGGATTGTGTGCCTTGCCGTGAACCTTTACGAATTTTATGTTTTCTTTGTCCGCGAGAGCTTTTTCCATAACGTCGAAATGGCGGTCGCATTTTACTATCGCATCATCGTCCGAATGAATAATGAGAACCTTGGCAGAGGTCTTTGACAGTGCCGTGACCGCGTCCGAGGGAACGTATTTCGGGTTTTGAGCGAGCTCTTTTTTGTAAAGCCTATTGCCGATAGGCGAAAGGAGTCCGCCGAACGACTGCTTTAAAAGCGCGCGCAGAGAAATAGGTCCCGAAAGCGCAACGAGGTGCTTTATGCCACCTTTGAAACTTGATATATTAAGCGTTGAATATGCGCCCCAGCTATGACCTACTATCGAAATGTCAAGAGAAGAATATTTTTCGTCTGCACGCAGAGTGCTTATCGCGTCGTCAAGATCGATTATCGAGTGAACGAATCCGCCCGTCGTTTCACCGCCCGACTCCATACAACCTGTATGATCGTATGAAAATACGAGATAGCCGTGACGAGCGAGCATCTCGATCTCCTTCATATAACCGCGGTGTCCCGAGCCCATACCGTGCTCGAACATTACTATACGGTCGTTTTTGTATCCGTCGTAAAAGTAAAAATATCCTTGAAGCGTATGTCCCTTTGAGGATTTGAAGGGATAGGGAAGCTTCCTCAGACCTTCAAAATCATCGCTCGAAAAGTAAAATATACTGCCGTTGTCGTCGCATCGCGTGTAGATCTGATTACGGTAGATTTTTTCTATTTTCTTGAAAATCATTTTTGATCTCCCATTTAATTATTTTCGAAAAGCCCATCGGTGAAATAAGCGTTGGTGTTTGCCACCTTGCCGCTCGCGTCCCGTACCGAGAGGCGTATGTAACCACAGTCCGGATCAACAGTAAAGCTTGCCCTTGTAAGCGCTTCTCCGTCGGGAGCCCAGACTGCCCCTGCTTTGCGAATGCCTGTGTGAAGCATAATACATTCGGCATCCGAGCACTCGATAAACACCTTTCCGTCCTCGAAATAAAGCGAATATATCTCGGGGCCTGTCGTGGCGTAGAAATGACCGTCTTCGAGTGCTTTCGTGATGGTTTTGTATTCGAGTTTGTCCGCCTTTATGACCGTTGCACCCTTGAACGATGTGTCGGACTTTCTTCCCGGAATGCCGCCGTTGTGGTTGTCGTCTGCCGCAATACAGTAGAGTCTGTGTCCCGTGCGGAGAAGATCGTCGTAAACGCGAGGGCTGTAATCGGAATATCCCTGTATTTCGCAGGAATTGTAGATCTCAAAAGCGTTCATTCCTTCGTATTTGACATAGTCGGGATAGCTTTCAAGCGACCACGAGGGGTGATTGTAGGTGACGAAAAATCCCTTCTCGCGAGCGATTTTTATCATCTCGTTTATTCTTTCGGGAGTGTAGTATCTCTCGAAATCGGGCTCGTCCTCGTAGAATTTTATCTCGTCGCGGTGTTCGAGTGCGCCTCTGAAAAGATATTTCGATCTGTGGTAGCAGACCTGCCTTAAATTATCGGGATCAAGCGCGATAAGACAGATGTGACAAGTCTTTAAAAACTTGAATTCACGTCCGTTTGCAGGCTCGGTGATCTCCATTTCGTAGCCGCGCAGAGGGAGAAAATCCTCGTCGGCAAGGTCACTGTGGTCGATCATAATGTCGTGATCGGTGTAAGCGACTATCGAATATCCGCGCTCTTTATAAATCTTTTTTACCTCTTCGGGAGTGAATTTTCCGTCCGAGTAAACCGTGTGACAATGAAGATTTGCCTTGTAGAAGTTTCCGCTTTCGGGAAGTAAGAATTTTTTCATAGTACAATCCCACCTCACTGTAAAATACTTACGTTTATTATACCAAAACTGTAATAATTTGTCAATAGAAACAAAAAACTCTCCGATAAATCAGAGAGTTTTACGTAAAGATTATTTTTTAATAACGTACTCGCTGGCCGTGCCGATCTTTCTTACGTGCGGAGCTGCAAGAGCGTCGATGCGGCGGTCGGGATATGCCCATCTTACGCCGTTTTTGATGACCGTCTGAACCTGCTCGTTGTAATAGGTCGGGAAGGTTTCGTGACCGGGCTGGAAATAGAATATCTTGCCCTGACCTCTGCGGTAGCAGCAACCCGAGCGGAATACCTCACCGCCCTCAAACCAACCGATGAAGACAAGCTCATCGGGTTCGGGAATGTCAAAGGGTTCGCCGTAGGTTTCCTCGTGTTCAAGCTCAAAATACATAGGAAGTCCCTTTGCTATCGGGTGAGCGGGGTTTACTACCCAAACTCTTTCAAGGTCGCCGTCCTCTCTCCAACAGAGATTTGCGGGAGTGCCCATAAGGCGCTTGAAGGGCTTGGAGTGGTGTCCCGAGTGCAGGAATATTATGCCCATTCCTTTAAGAACGGCATTCTGAACCATTTCTGCCACCTCATCGGGAACGTCCTTGTGCTTCATATGTCCCCACCAGAGAAGAACGTCTGTGTCGTTTAAAATTTCTTCGGAAAGTCCGCAGTTAGGCTCACCGAGAGTCGCGGTGCGAACGGTAATATCTTCCTCGGCACCGAGAAAATCTGCGATCACCTTGTGAATGCCCTCGGGATATACCGCCTTTGCGCTTTCGTGGTGTTGTTCGTGGTAAAATTCATTCCATACGGTTACTCTGATCATTTTTGATTACCTCTTTTCGGTTTGTAAGATCAATTTACAATATAATTATAAGAAATATGTAAAAACAGTTCAATACCGATATTGACAGGTACTTGCACAAACTTGACATTTGTATAGTAAATTATTTTGCGTAATGATTGATAAGACAACCGTCGGCAAGGATCTCTCTTTCACCTGCCGAGAGGTTTTCAAGAAGAAGCTCGATCTTTTCGACCTTGCCCTCGCCTATAACGTAAGCGTCTACCTTTTCCGCGCCCGATACTACGGCGCTTCTTGCACCTGAAATGAAGATATAATCTCCCTTTTCGACTTTAAGATCGCCCTTGTAGGTGAAGGGAAGCATACCCCAGTTTATAAGGTTGGAGCGGTAACGCTTGGTCGCATATTCAAGCGCGATATTCGCAGTTCCGCCGAGAACTCTCTGGCAGGAAGCCGCCTGCTCACGCGCACTTCCGTCGCCCGGACGGAGCGCACAGATCGTGCTTCCGATCTGAAGATCGTCTGCCTTGACAGAGCTGCCCTTGATCTCTGAGATCTTGTCAAGAATAGCCTGTGCAGGAGCTTCAAGAGCCTTTTTCGCCTCTCCGACGTACTCGGGATCCTTTCTCGAAAGGGTGAACTGAGCGAGTCTTATCGGATTTGAGCGGTAAGACGATGTGTCACCCGAGGGAATAAGCTCGTCGGTCGTTGTAACCGGATCGTTTATTATCGAAACTGCCTTGATGAGCAGATCCTCTGCAAGTGCAGGCATTTCGGGCCAGTCTGTGATGTTCGGTCCGAGAACAAGCTCGGTTTCGGGAATGGGGTTTCCGTATCCGTTGTAAATTCTGTTGTCGTAAACGCCACTATCGAAGCTGTAATCGTAGGTCGTGAACTCTCCATCGAACTCGTCGGCAGGGGTAAGGATACCGCCGTTTGCCGCGGTTGCCGCAATCGAGCGCGAGTCCATAAGAGCTACTGCCGCGATTTGGTTGTCGTTCGGCTTTGAGCCCTCGCGGTTCGGAAAGTTTCTCGTTGAATGTCTTATCGAGAGTCCGCCGCACGCGGGAACGTCGCCTGCACCGAAGCAGGGACCGCAGAATGCAGTTCTGAGAGTTGCGCCTGCCGAAACGAGAGTTTCTGCAACGCCCTGTTTCATAAGCTCGAGCATAACGGGCTGGCTCGCAGGATAAACCGAGAGCGAGAACGCGCCGTTGCCGGTGCTTCTGTTTTTAAGAATGTCTGCCGCCGCAGTCAGATTGTCGAACGTACCGCCTGCACAACCTGCGATAACGCCCTGATCGACGTGCATTTTGCCGTCGTAGAATTTGCTTCTGAGATCAAGACGTCCTTCGGGAACGCCGAGCTGCTCGACCGCCGTCTTTTCAACCTCTGCAAGAATTTCCGGAGCGTTTGCGAGGAATTCTCTTATGGTGTAAGTATTGCTCGGGTGGAAGGGAAGAGCTATCATCGGCTCTACCTTTGTAAGATCTATCTCGACGAGTCCGTCGTAGTACGCGCCGTCCTTCGGGGAGAGCTTCCTGTAATCGTCAGGTCTTTTGTGACGCGTGAGATACTTTTCTGTTTCGCCGTCTGTTTCCCAGATCGAGGAAAGACAGGTGGTTTCGGTGGTCATAACGTCGATGCCGTTACGGAATTCCATAGGAAGACTTGCGATGCCGTCGCCTACGAATTCAAGCACCTTGTTCTTAACAAAGCCCGACTTGAAGGTCGCGCCGATGAGTGCGAGAGCAACGTCCTGCGGACCTACGCCCTTGCGGGGTGCACCGGTGAGATGTACGCAGATGACCTCGGGGTATTTTATATCGTACGTACGGCTGAGAAGCTGCTTTACAAGCTCGGGACCGCCCTCGCCGACCGCCATACAACCGATAGCGCCGTATCTGGTATGGCTATCCGAGCCGAGGATCATTTTGCCGCAGCCTGCAAAATTCTCGCGCATAAACGAGTGAATGACCGCCTGATGTGCAGGAACGTAAATTCCGCCGTACTTTTTAGCCGCCGAAAGACCGAATACGTGGTCGTCCTCGTTGATCGTTCCGCCGACCGCGCAGAGCGAGTTGTGGCAGTTTGTGAGAACGTAAGGAAGAGGGAATTTTTTGAGTCCGCTTGCCTTTGCGGTCTGAATGATACCGACGTAGGTTATGTCGTGCGATGCCATAGCATCGAATTTGATATTAAGAAAAGAGTCGTTTCCCGATACGTTGTGTGATGTGAGTATCGAGTACGCCATCGTATTTTTGCGCGCCTGGTCTACGGAAAGGTCACCCTTGTCCGAGAATTTTCCGTTCTTATAGAAAACGCCGCTGTTTGTGAGTTTTACCATTTTGAAATTCTGCCTTTCGAGTTTAATTTGCCGTTTTAGATATTAAATAACAAAATAATTGTAATAATTATATCACGAAGGATTTTGTCTGTCAATAGAATGGAGAGAAAAAAGGGTTGCCCTTGACATCTTCCTGCCGAAATGCTATAATTTCCATATATCTCAAAAGGAAATAAGGAAATTATGCGTAAATTTACGGCAAAAATAATATCCGTCGCGCTAATTGTTTCGTTTGTACTTGTGATGCTCCCGTCCTGCACGGGTGAGAAGCTCGTGAGCGAAACCTCGTTTGAATGGTTTGACACGGTCACAACGATAAGCGCACCGAATGGCGATTTTGAGGGCGTGTGGAATATCGCGTGTGAGGAGTTTGACAGATACGACAAGCTTTTCGATATTTACAACGAGTACGACGGCATAAACAACCTCTGCACAGTCAATAAAAACGCGGGCAAAGCGCCGACCGTCGTTGACAAGGACCTTTTCGAGCTTCTGTCTTATTCAAAAGAGATGTTTGATGTGACAAACGGCAAGGTTAATATCGCGATGGGGAGCGTTTTGAAGATATGGCACTCCTACCGCGAGGCAGGACTTGAAAACCCCGAAAACGCCGAAATTCCGCCAAGCGACCTGCTAATCGAGGCGGCAGATCACGCCAATATTAACGCTATTGAGTTAAACGAGAAAGAGCTTTCAGTTTATATAAACGACGAAAACATCTCGCTCGACGTAGGCGCGATAGCCAAGGGCTTTGCGGTCGAAAAGGTCGCGCAGGCGCTTGAAGATGCAGGATACAAAAGCGTTCTTATAAGCGCAGGAGGAAACGTGCGCGCCATCGGAACAAAGCCGAGCGGTGAAAAGTGGAAGGTGGCAATAGCCGATCCACACGGAGGAAGCTCTTATCCTGCGATATGCGAAATTGCCGACAGCTCGGTAGTAACGAGCGGATCATATCAACGCTTTTATACGGTGGACGGCAAAAATTATCACCATATAATAGATCCCGAAACTCTGCTTCCGTCCGAGTATTTCCTGTCGGTTTCGGTATGTGTGAAGGATAGCGGACTCGCAGACGTTCTCTCGACCGCGCTCTTTCTTATGAGCGAGGCGGACGGAAAAGTGCTTTGCGAAAGACTCGGCGCAGAAGCGCTTTGGATATACGAGGACGGCAAAACGTCGGCAACTGCGGGATTTTCGAAATAAATAAAAAACTCAGAAGCAGAGTGCTTCTGAGTTTTTTATTTAATTGGCATTTAGCTTCGGCATTGGCTTTTTTTCGTATATCCACGACCAAAAGTCAGTAGTATCAAGATCGGGTGCCTTGGTGTCAAATATAGAGTACAGCGTTTTTCTGGCAATAAGCATCATCAGGGTAGCGTCAATGTCTCCTTCGTTAAGCTCGTGCGAGCCGACAACTCCGCCAAAAGAAAGCATGGATCTCTCTTTTTTTGCCGAAAACGCTCCGTCGGGGCAGAGAAATTCGCCAAAGCTTGCAACGACGGCGTCTATATTATCGAGCAGACCTTGCTTGATTTTTGATTTCGTTTCAGGACCGTATTTCGACATCTGATACAGCACCGAAATAGGATTTCGTACAAAGAAGGGGTTAGAGGTCTTTGATACCTTGTAGCACTCAAAGATCGAATCTATGATCTTGTCATAGTTTGGCAGACGCATACCGTAGCTCTCATATACAAGTCCCACTTTGAAGGCACCTGATGCCGCGTTGAAATCGAAATTCGGACTCCAAAATCCGTTTTCCTGCTGTCGCTCTTCGAGCCAAGCAAACAGGATCCGCTTATATTCTTCTCGTCTTGTGTTCTCTAATATATTGACGTATTGAAGTGAGGACTGGGTTTGGTCACCTGCGGTCCAGGAGCCCGTATCCCAGTTCCAGCTCTTTACCCAACGGATATACGATTCGGGAGTAGCCATATACTCGGGCATAACGGGAGTTATATCCGAGGCGTTACCGAGGCTTTTCGGGTGTGTGTATCTGGTTTTTGCTCCAAGCACGGAGAGCGTATCCAAAGCCGCCGCCTGATTTCTTGCAGTCTCGCGGGGATTGGCAGGTCCCTGCTTATCAATATACATTCCGCTTTTTGGATCCTGACGGTCATTTATAAAGCTTATAATGCCCTCACGAAAGTCGGACGGCATAGTGTCAAGTGCACTGGTATAGCCCTTTAAAATTTTTATGCCCCAGCAGGTCATTTCGATCGCGGGCTCCATATTCGGATCGCGCATTCCGCTTACGGTCATATAGAAGCCGCCGCTTTTCGTGTCGTACATATGCGCAAGCCATAAAATGATGCCTTTGTAATAGTATTCTATTTTTTCAAGCGCTTTTGCAACGCTTGAAGGGAGTGAAGACTTGTTGTTTTTGCTCATAGCGCATCTCCTTTTGGTGTTAGAAAAACGATCCTTGCACCGTGCGTATTTTCGGTTTTTACGGATTTAAAATATCGATCATCTTATCCCAGTCAAAAAGCTCGCCGGGATCATTTTTGTTTGGGTTATACTCGTCGTGACCGATGATATGATCTCTGTCCTTTTCGATGCCGTATCTTTCGCAAATGTCCGAAATAAGCCTTCCCAGTGCCTCGTACTGAGCCTCGGTGTATCCGATAAGCGAAGGATCTATCGTATCGTATTTCTCGCCGGACATATAGATCGACATATCTTCCTTCGAGCCGATAGCCATTATCTCAATGCCGATCGAGCGCTTGTTCATATCGCCGCTGACCTCGCCGAACGTTCCGGGCCCTGCGTGGTATGCAACTCTGTCCTCGGGGACGTTGCAGTAGATATTGCCATCTCTGTCGATCAGATAGTTCGCATCTACCCCGCCGTCAAGGAAAATATCGCGGATAAGATCCATGTTGTAGGGATCGTTCCAATCTATCTTTATTGCACTCGAAAAATGGAGCATAACGTAGTCAGGATCGTTCTCGCGCTCGTACGAATAGCTTTCGGCGATAGGGAAGAGATCGTTTATTGCGCCGTCGTAGATCACGTGCTCTCTTGCATCGACAGAGTATTTAAGCTGTATATAATCGGTCGAAACGAAGCCGTAGCCGCTACCGTATTTTATTTTGTGCCAACCGCTGTAAGTGCCGACTATTACGACGGTATCACCCTTTTTCAAAGCGCCGAGCTTTGCATAGTTCGTGCCCGTACCCTTGCGGACGTTAAGACTGTCGGCAGTTACTACTCCGCAAAGCAGCTCGACCTTGTCGACATATTCGGGAGTGAAGGTCTTATTATAATAGGGAAGGGATTTTTTGTTTTCGAGCGCCCAGAGAGCGGTGTCGTAGATTATATCCTTGCCTCTTGCCCACATAGTGTAGAATTCTCTGAAATGGCTCGGACTTGATCCTGAGCCGAATTCTATCGTGAGTGAAGGAATACCGCGCGTTACCGCCCAGTCGTGAAATCCTGCACAGGTTGCGGGATCACTGTAAAGGACGTATTTTAATTTGTTTGTGATCTTAGCGCAGAGTGATTTGCCGAGCGCGTTCGTGCTCTTATAATCCTCAAAATCCCAGTAGACTATCGAGCCCGAGGTGTGGTAGCTGAGCGTTATATCTATCGCGTGCTCGCGCAGATAATTTGCAAGAGCCTTGCTTTCTGCGGCACACTCGGGATTTTCGCCTATGTAGGACGAGGGCGCAGGTCCGTCGGGCAGACTGTCGCGCGCCGCCTTGCGCTCCCATATAGCATTGAAATTCGAGTTGAGATCGACGCCCTTAGCGTTTGCCTTCCACGAGGAAGTGTTGACGTTTTCTCTGCTTCCCGTGTAGAGCGGAGAGATTATTCCGGTCTGCACTATCTGCACGCCGTCGGGATTGGACATGGGTACGATGTGGAAGCGGATCATACCGAGCAGCTCTCGGAAGGTGTATCCCGAGTCCTCGTACTCCTTGTCAAGATTTTTGAGCATATAATCTACCTGAGCCATAAGGACGGTAGTCGTTATATACTCTCTCGCGTGCATGCTTGCCTGTATCATAACGTTTATCTTGGCGTTCGGATCTCCGATGAGAAGCAGGGTGAGATCTCTGCCTTCTTCGCTCTTTCCGATAGAGGAAAGGGTTACGACGTCGGGATAATTTTCTGCAAGCTCTTTGGCATCTGCAATCATATCAGCGTAGGAATATTTATCCTTCGCGCTGACGTATCTGAGATCGTCTGAATAGTAGGACTTGTCGGAGTTTATTATCTGATGCGAATACACAAGACCGTATTTACTGCCGTATTTGATATAAACGTAGGATCTGTAAAAGAAGATGGGCGTGACTGCCTTTCCGTCATAAAGGGTGCCGCAGGCTTTTTTGTTTGATGCAACGGTATAGACGGTGACGCTCGATGTGGTGTCTATTTCCCATTTATCGGATATGGTGTAAAGTCCGTTCTTGTCAATAGAGGTTTCGGGCGATATTTTATAGCTCGCGCTATCCGAATATCTGTACCATTTTGCCGAAAGATACTGCACGAATCCGTGCTTTTTCATAAGATCGTCGAGAAGCTTTCCGTTTGCCGCGGCCTCCGTTGAAAGATCCTTGAAATTTCTGTCCGCCTTAGATCCGCTCGCGTCGAAATCGGTGGGCATCGCGATAGCTTTTCCGTTAGATTTTACGATAGTCAGAGAAAGAGTATCGCCGTAATTGAACTCTGTAAAGCCCTTCGTGGGATTGGTCGCATTCTGCGGAAGCAGAATAGCGAGGTCGCTTTGAGCATCAAGCGGACGGTAGGCGTCCCATATTTTCAGAGAAAGACCTTGCGAAAGGAGCTCGTTTTGTACGGCTTTGAGTTTTCTGACCGTGCCATATCGCAGATAAGCCTCGTTAAACTTGTATATTTTATCTCCGAGCAGATTGTTTTCTCCGCCGTATCTTATGTCGATAAAGATCGACGGAATATGATCCTTTATGCGGACGAAATCGCTGTTTTTAATTCCCGAATCGTCGTCGGTGAGATATTGGTCGTTGTCCGGCTCAGGTTCGGGTTCGGGCTCAGGCTCGGGTTCGGGCTCTGGCTCAGGCTCGGGTTCAGGCTCGGGTTCGGGTTCGGGCTCGGGCTCGGGCTCGGGCTCAGGCTCGGGCTCGGGTTCGGGCTCAGGCTCGGGTTCGGGCTCGGGCTCGGGTTCGGGCTCTGGCTCAGGCTCGGGTTCGGGTTCAGGTTCAGGTTCAGGTTCAGGTTCAGGTTCAGGCTCGACTCCTTCGTGTTCACTGTCGTCCACGTCTGGTTGATCGTAGTCCTGTATGAGAAGCAGGACGGTTCCCGACAGAAGAGCGAGAAGCAAAACGAGCGAAATTGTTATTTTGAGAATGGTTTTCATAGTTTTATCTCCGAGAGAAATGAGGAAAATGTCTGTTTGCCGTTTATGTGTGCGCGTACGGAAGATCTAAAAGTGTCATAAAAAAGTCCTTGCAACGGGCAAGATACTCGCGCAGATCGTATTTGAACTGATTGTCGTATGCTCCAAGCGTTGCCGAAGCTCCGAAAATCTCGATGCCGCGCTCCTTGCCGATATACATAGCGCGGTACAGGTGATATTCTTGCGATACGACCACCGCGCTTTTGACGTTAAAGACCTCGCTTGCGCGGCTCATAGTATCGTAGGTGGACAGTCCGCCGTTGTCGGTGATTATATCCTCGCTATCAACACCGAGCGAGATGAGATGATTTTTCATAGCCTCGGGCTCGTTATTGTAGCTCTCACTCGGATTACCGCTTACGATTATTTTGCTCACCTTGCCGCTAAAATAAAGCCTTGCGCCCGTGTCAAGACGGTGTTTGAGCATAACGCTCGGAGTTTTGTCCGAATATACCCGACAACCGAGGATTATCGCGTAATCTGCCGAAATATCCGAGTTTTTAATCTCGTCAAAATCAAGGATATCATCGCGCGAGATAGAGAGCATAAAAGCGTTTACGATAGCAGAAAAAATAAGAGTCAGAACGGCGAGCGAGATTATGCAAAGAAGAAATATACGAACTGCTCTTTGAAGCTTTGCGGTATTGCCGTTATCTTTCATAGATCACTGCACCTCCTATGTCGTGTAGAGGTTTATCGGAAAGCGATACGAGCTTTACACTATGCTTTGCCGCAAAATCGCGAATTTTGTCGAAATCGGGGTGAAGCTCTATTTTTCCGAAGAAAAATACCGTATCATTATACGTAAAAGACGCTCCGCCGATGAATCCGTAGTCGTATCCTTCGAGCAAAATATTTCCTGCCGAGATTTTCAGAGTATCTACTCCGTTTTTAGAAGCGGCGTGCGCGATACTCGCGTCTGCGGTGATAATGGCGTGCTCGCTCAGCTTGCACACACTGCAACGCGTATATCCCTGACGGGTGAAAACGCTTTCCTTTGCAAAATTTACGAGCGTTTTTGAAAGCTTATCGGTTCGTCCGTAGAGCTTTTCGGACAAAAAAAGCCCGTTCAAAAGAATATCGTCAGGATATTTTTTGCCCGCGGCCTCGTCTATCTTAATTATCTTTATAAGGTTTTCGTCAAAAAGCTTTTTGTTTTCGTCATAGTACATCGGGTGCGTGGCAAGAGCCTCTCCCAAAGGGCAGAGAAGCATATCGGCGTGCGAGGACACCGCGCTGCTTAGCGCGTGAAAGGGCGGAAGCGTCAGTACACGAAAGGATTTTTCGAGTAAAAGCTTCTCCTCGCTGCCGATATTTTCGCTACAAAGCAAATATGGACGAAATACTTCGTCCACTTTATCTTTTGCTAATGATAACATTATACGTTATAATTAAACGCGGGTAACCTTACCGGAACGGAGGCAACGCGAGCACACATGAAGAGTCTTGTGAGTTCCGTTTACGTCTGCCTTGACTGTTCTGATGTTGGGTTTCCACTGTCTGTTGGTCTTGCGGTTAGAGTGAGAAACTTTAAGTCCGAACGTTACACCTTTTCCGCAGATATCACACTTTGCCATATTCTGCACCTCCAATTTTATATACAAATAATTATTATTTTAAGTATCCTGCCGACTTTCGAAAAGTCAACGGATAGAATTATATCACAATACTTTCAAAAATGCAAGAGGATTTTTGAAAAAACAGAAAAAAATACAAAAAATATTTATAAATTTTTCTGCAAATCGGCAAAATCCCTACTTTTTGCGCTCAGTTTGAGTCGTCTTTCGAATTATCGTCCGATTTTTCGCCCGATTTTTTGGCCTCGGTCGGTACGCTTTTCTTGAAACTGAACTTCTTTTCCTCGCCCTTCATAAGTCTTGACACGTTAGCCCTGTGGTTAAACAGGATAAAGAGTGCAAGAAATACCGCGCATATAGCCATGATGGTACTTATTCCGCCCGCACCTCTGTATACCATGTTAAGAATAAGCGGGAAGAAGAGAGCGGTTATTATCGAGCCTGCCGAAATATATTTCGTGGCGGCAACTATCACAACGAATATTACAAGGCAGATAAGGAAGATGATAGGCTCTGCGGCGAGCACCATTCCTGCCGTTGTGGCAAAGCCCTTTCCGCCGCGGAACTTATAGAAAACGGGGAAGCAGTGACCGATTATGCAGGCAACGCCTGCGATGTATGCAACGTCTATTCCGCAAATGAGCATAGACAGTGTGACGCTGACTATCGACTTCATAACGTCGCCGAGAAGCACCATGACTGCCGCCTTCGTGCCGAAGGTACGCATCATATTGGTCATTCCGGCGTTGTTGCTTCCGTAGTCGCGTATGTCCTTGCCGTACGCCGCCTTCGAGATGACGATAGCAAAGTTGACGCTTCCGAGGAGATAGGATCCGATTACAAGAAGCAGTGCGACCGTTATAAAGAGAAGGGGATCGACACCGCTATCACCGTTTGCAAGTGACATGAGTCCGAAATGTCTTATGTCCTGAAAAGAGTAAAGCGCGAAATTCATAAATACCTCCGAAAGGGATCAGGTTTCGTCCCCGCGTTGGCGAAGGACAAATCTTATCGGTGTTCCTTTAAATCCAAACACCTCGCGAAGCTGGTTTTCGATGTATCTCTGATATGAATAATGGAACAGTCTGATGTCGTTGCAAAAGAGAACGAACGACGGCGGCTTTATCGAGGTCTGAGTCATATAGTATATTTTGAGTCTGCGCCCCTTATCCGACGGCGGTTGAACTCTCGCCATAGCGTCTGCGAGCATATCGTTGAGCATACCCGTAGTTATTCTCGTGCAGGACTGATTATTGACGTAATTTACGTGTTCAAAGAGTTTTTCAAGCCTTTGACCTGTCTTTGCCGAAACGAAGATGAGCGGCGCATAGGTCATATAAGAGAGCGCCTGATATATCTTTTCTGTGAATTTTCTTGTTGTCGAGTTGTCTTTTTCGATAAGATCCCACTTGTTTACGACGATTATCGAGGCTTTTCCTGCTTCGTGAGCAATTCCTGCGATCTTTTCGTCCTGCTCGGTGATACCTTCCTCGGCGTCTATAACGATAAGACAGACGTCTGCCTTTTCGACCGCCATTTTTGCGCGAAGAACGCTGTATTTTTCGATCTTGTCGTCAACTCTGCTCTGGCGTCTGATTCCTGCGGTGTCGATGAAGGTGTATTTTCCGAAGTCGTTATCGACCTCGGTATCAATGGCATCGCGAGTTGTTCCTGCGATGTTTGATACGATAAGACGGTTTTCTCCGAGAATCTTGTTGATTATCGAGCTTTTTCCCGCATTCGGCTTTCCGATAACTGCGACCTTGATTCGGTCGTCGTCGTTCTCCTCCTCCTCAAAATCGGGAAGTCTGTCGTATACCGCGTCAAGAAGGTCACCCGTGCCGCTTCCGTGTACAGAGGAAAGGGGAATAGGATCTCCGTCGAAGCCGAGCTCGTAAAACTCGTAAAATTCCGGGGGCGGAGCACCTATCTTGTCGATCTTGTTTACCGCAACCACAACAGGAGTGCGCGCGCGAAGGAGCATATTGGCTATATCTCTGTCGCTCGCCGTTACGCCTGAATGAATGTCGCACATAAAGATTATAACGTCTGCGCTCTCGATTGCGATCTCCGCCTGAGTACGCATATGTTTTAAAATTATGTCGTCGGTTTTCGGCTCAATACCGCCGGTGTCTATCATAAGACAGGATTTTCCGCGCCATTCTATATCGTGATAAATACGGTCGCGTGTAACGCCGGGCGTATCCTCAACGATAGCTATTCTCTCGCCTGCAAGCTTGTTAAATAGTGTCGATTTTCCGACGTTCGGTCGTCCGACTATTGCAATTATGGGTTTTGACATTTTTAGAGCGCCTTTCTAAAAAGTTGTTTTAATTACTAAGAATTGCTTTTATAAATTCGTATCCGTCGGTAGGGACGGGAACGATCCTCACGCCGAGTTCCTTTTCGGCATCGCGAAGCGACACACTGTCAAGGAAAAGGTCACCTTGGGCACGAAGCATATTTGACGAGATATAAAGCGTATCTCCAAGCTCCTTTCCGCGCAGCTGCGAAACGAGATCACAGCCGCAAATGAGTCCCGCTACGGTTATCGAGCTTCCGAAAAACTCGTTTTCTATTTTGTATACGTTTCCCGATAGTGACGGACATTTTTCACACAAACGGTCACTTAGCGACGAGATGAATTCAAACGCCGCCTCGCCCGTTGCGACAGAAAAATTCTTTTTTACTGACGTGTCGAAATCCTCGTCGATATATTCAAGCTCGCTACTGAATTCATCGAGCATTGAAACTATCATTCCGACTCCGTTTTCAAACTGCGGATAGTCGCCGTAATAGGAAGCGTCGGGAAACGGGGTTTTCGATTTTAAATACAGCTCGTCGGCACAGCAGAAGATTCTCTCTCCGCACTTCGCGAGGCATCTGTCACCGAAAGCGTTTACCTGTTTTATTACCTGTGCGGACTCCTCGCTCGAAAAGGCTTCAAGCGGATAAAGACCGCTTCTGTGTCTGGTCAGTCCCGCAGGGACTACCGAAACGCTTGAAATTGCGGGGTGTAGCGCATAAAGATCGCGCATTGTGCGGTCAAGCTCCTCGCCGTCATTGAGCGATTTGCAAAGAACGATCTGAGCGTTTATGGTAATTCCCGCCTGTGCAAGTCTTTTCAGATAATCAAGCGACTTCCCCGCAAAACGGTTCTTCATCATTTTGCATCGCAACTCGGGATTTGTCGTATGTACCGATACGTTTATCGGCGACATATGCATCTTTATAATGCGGTCAATATCGCTATCCTTTAAATTTGTAAGAGTTATATAGTTTCCCGAAAGGAAGGAAAGTCTTGAATCGTCGTCTTTGAAATAGATCGACTCGCGCATACCGGGCGGATTCTGATCTATAAAGCAGAAAACGCAACCGTTTCGGCAGGATCTTTTTTCGTCCATAAGATATGTGTCGAAATCAAGTCCGATGTCCGAATATTCGTCCTTTGAAATTCTGAGTTCAAAAAGCTCGGGACCGCGGTGTATAACGAGGGTAAGCTCGCTTTCAGCTATGTAGAACTGATAGTCGAGCACGTCAGAGATAGCGTTTCCGTTTACAGAAATGAGAATGTCGCCGTCAAGAATTCCTGCTCTGTCGGCAAGAGATCCCTTTTTCACCGAAGCTACCGTTACCATGTATACAGTCCTCCCTTTGCTTTCCTTTCGAGTATTTTTCGTTTGTATTTTGTCCTAAAAACAAAATACACCGCCGTAAAGCGGTGAGATTTGTTTTTCTGATCAGCCGCTTCTGTCGTACTTCCGGCAAAACCGTGCCTTGAAAAAACGATAGGGTATGTCCGTTATCTTGCGAACATACCCTCATTTGGCTTTAAGCATCAACGTTATCCTTGTTTACTTCAACGATAGTCTTGCCGTTGTATGTGCCGCATGCGCTGCAAACCTTGTGCGGAGCCTTGTACTCGCCGCACTTAGGGCATATCTGAAGCGCAGGAGCTTCAAGCTTAGAGTTGTTCGAACGTCTTTTGTCACGTCTTGCCTTAGATACTTTCTTCTTCGGTACTGCCATTTATAAACACCTCCCGGATATTTTTCTAAAATTACCTAAACTGTATTATATACCAAATAATTTTATTTGTCAAGTAGTTTTGTGAGAATTTCGAGTCTTGGATCAATTTCTTTTTTCGTGCACGAGCATTTTGAGTGGTTTAAATTCGTTCCGCAGACATCACACAGACCGGCGCAGTCCTCTTTGCAGAGCAGTCGCATCGGGAATTCGAGCAGAACTGCCTCGCTTACCTGCGCGTCGCAGTCCACCGAGTTGTTTACTATTATAATGTAGTCGTCGGTGTCCTCGTCGCTGAGGGTTCCCTGTGCGGCAAGAGGCATATTCACATTTACCTCAAACACTCCGCTTATATCTTCAAGGCATCTTGCACAACTTGAAGCGTAGGGCAGAGAAGCACTGAGCGAGAGTGTCATATAGCCCGCGCGGTTGTCTACGCTACCGACGACCTTACAGCCGCCCGTAAAGGAAACACCCGTTATTTCGGGCAGATCGGACATCTCGTATTCGAATTTAAGCAGTGAGGTTTCGCCGCGCAAAATCGGACTTACGTCAATAAGCATATGATCTCCGTTAAAAAGAAATTAAAATCAGACTTCCTGCATCACAAAAAGTCGCAAGGTATATTATACTTACCGCATCGGGATTTGTCAATAAGAAAAATCGTTTTTTGCAAAATTTCGTGAAAAATCGGCATAAAATACCGAAATAAAGGGATATAAAATAGTTAAAATCGGCATATATTAACACTTAAAGCGCACGCCTCAGCAGCTCCATTATCTTTTTTTCCTCTCTCGACACCTTCACCTGAGTTATTCCGAGCGCATCTCCGGTCTGTTGCTGTGACATTTCTCTGAAATAACGGAGATTTACTATCTCCTGTTGTCTTGGCGAAAGCGTGGCGATGGCTTCGCGCAGAGCGATACTGTCTGTCAGCTTTTCAAGAAGGTTCTCGCGGTCTGCTATAAAATATTCTAGAGATGCTCCGTCGCCGTCAGGACCGACACATTCGCTAAGGGATCTGACCGGACCTGCCGCGTCGAGCGCGTAAACGATCTCCTCAACGCTCATTTTGCAGATCTCTGAAAGCTCGTTCACACTCGGCTCTCTCTGGTTTTCGGCGAGAAATTCCTCTCTTGCGCGCATTATGACGCCTGCCGCCTGCTTCGTCGCCCGTCCTACCTTGATAAGACCGTCGTCGCGCAAAAAACGCCGTATCTCTCCGATGATAAGCGGAACGGCGTAGGTCGAAAACATACACCCGAAGGAAAAATCGAAGCTTCTTGCCGCGCGCATAAGTCCTATCGAGCCTATCTGAACGAGATCCTCGTATTCGGTGCCACGTCCGCAAAAACGAAGAGCAACGCTTTTTACAAGCCCCATATTTTGTGAAACTATTTCGTCAAGTGCGCTCTCGTCGCCCTCGCTCAGTCTTTTTATAAGCAAATTATTATCGTATGCCATTTTGTTCAACCTCCGCTTTTTGAGCTCGGAGAGATCACTCGCCGAGCTTTATGTATATATCAAGCGTGGTTCCTTTGTTTACCTCGGATCTCACTTTCAGCTTCTTCGAAAGTCCCTGCATTATGGCAAAGCCCATACCGCTTCGCTCTCCTTGACGGTCGGTGGTGTAGAAGGGAGCCATCGCCTGCTCTACGTCCGCGATGCCGCAACCTCTGTCGCGTATTTTTATATGCAAGCTCCTGTCGTCGTAGCATTTTACCGACAGAAAAATATCACCCTCGCTCTTTCTGTAAGCGTGTACCACGCAGTTCGTTACCGCCTCCGAGATTATTATCCGTATGTCCGAAAGCTCCTCGAGCGTCGGATCAAGCTGTGCGGCAAACGCGCACACCGTCTGCCTTGCAAAGCTCTCGTTTTGCGATAGAGATCTGAACGTAAGTGACATAGAGTTAGTCAAAATTTTTTTCATTTCACTTGTCCTTTCTTTTGTTTTCAGTTGGCAACTGACCTTGTTTTTATTATGGGTATGAGTCTTTCGATCCCCGCAAGAGAGAGTATCTTTTCGACCTCCTTCGACGGATTGACGATTTTAAGCACGCCGCCGACCTCTCGAACGCTCGTATAACGTCCGAGAATGAGTCCGAGTCCGGAAGAGTCCATAAAATCAACGCTTCCGACGTTCAGAAGAGCGACCTTCGGTCGGTAATAAAATATCGCCTTGTCTATCTCTCCTCTGATGAATTTTGCCGTGTGATGATCAACGTCCCCCTCTATTTCGATAGAGAGCGTGTCCTTGTTTATCACACATTTTACGCTTGCTATGTCCATAAAGCCTGTCCTTTCTTTTCGTACTTGCAAAAGGGCAAGAAAAAAGCAGTATCCTTAACCCTCTCGGGATAAGGATACTGCATTTTACATGAAAAATTTGTCAAAATAAGGTCAGTTTTTAAATTTTTCGATTGCGCTCTCGATTTTTTCAAGAGTATCGCGATATTTTACGAGCTTTGCACGCTCTCCCTCGACGACCGCCGCAGGAGCTTTTGCGACAAATCCTTCGTTTGAAAGCTTCTTTTCGAGTCGTTCGATCTCGCCGAGCGTGTTCTTTTTCTCACCTTCAAGACGTGCGATCTCCTTCTCAAAGTCGATCATTTCGGCAAGCGGAATGTAAACGGTCGCGTTTTCGGTAACTGTCTGTACCGACTTTTCGTCGTGATACTCTGAAAGAACGCTTACCGAAGAGGCAGACGCGAGCTTTACGAAGAACGCTTCTGTCTTTTCATTATATATATCGACTCTCTCGGAAACGATGGTGAGTGCCGCCTTCTTCGACGGAGGGACGTTCATCTCACTGCGGAGGTTACGTATAGCGCGGATCGTTCCGATAAGTGTCGCCATACGTTCCTCGTCCTCGGCAAAGCAGAGGCTCTCCTTGTATTTCGGATACTCGCTTATCATAATGCTCTCGCCCGAGTGAGGAAGCGACTGCCAGATCTCCTCGGTAATGAAGGGCATAAACGGGTGGAGAAGCTTGAGCGTTTCGGAAAGAACGTAAACGAGCACGTTCTGAGCGACCTCGTTGCTCTTTGATCCCTTGTCGTTAAGACGGGGCTTGACAAGCTCGATATACCAGTCGCAGAATACGTCCCAGATGAAGTCGTAAAGCTTCGAAAGAGATACTCCGAGCTCGAAGTGATCGAGATTGGTCGTAACCTCGCGGCAGAGCGTGTTGAACCTGGAAATAATCCACTTATCTTCAAGCTCGAGCTCGCACTCGCAGGGAAGCTTTGCCTCGTCGATGGTAAGATTCATAAGCACGAATCTTGCTGCATTCCAGATCTTGTTGTTGAAGTTACGTGCCGCCTCGATCTTTTCGGGAGAAAATCTCATATCGTTTCCGGGACTGTTTCCGGTAGCAAGCGCAAAGCGGAGAGCGTCCGCGCCGTACTGCGATATGATCTCGAGCGGATCTATTCCGTTGCCGAGCGATTTCGACATCTTACGTCCCTGCGCGTCGCGTACAAGACCGTGAATAAATACGGTAGAGAAAGGCTTTTCGCCCATATGCTCGATTCCCGAGAAGATCATTCTCGATACCCAGAAGGTGATGATGTCGTATCCGGTAACGAGAACATTTGTGGGATAGTATTTTTTGAGATCCTCGGTAGTTTCGGGCCAACCGAGAGTAGAGAAGGGCCAGAGTGCAGAGGAGAACCATGTGTCAAGCACGTCGCTGTCCTGATGAACCTTTCCGCCGCACTTCGGACATACGGTAATATCCTCTTTCGAAACTGTCATCTCGCCGCAGTCGTCGCAGTAGAACGCGGGAATTCTGTGTCCCCACCAAAGCTGACGGGAGATACACCAGTCGAGAATGTTGTTCATCCAGTTAAAATAGTTCTTCGAGAAGCGCTCGGGAACGAACCTTATCGAGCCGTTCTCGACTGCCTCGATTGCAGGCTCTGCGAGAGGCTTCATCTTTACGAACCACTGGTCTGAGGTGAGGGGCTCTACGGTGGTGCCGCAACGGTAGCAAACGCCGACGTTGTGGTCGTGAGGCTCGGTCTTTACGAGGTAGCCATCAGCTTCGAGATCGGCAACCAGTGCCTTGCGGCAGGCGTAGCGATCCATACCCTCGTACTTGCCCGCGTGGGCGTTCATCGTGGCGTCGTCGTTCATGACCTTGATCTGTTCGAGATTGTGTCTTTGTCCTACGAGGAAGTCGTTGGGGTCGTGTGCGGGGGTGATCTTAACACAGCCCGTACCGAATCCGATCTCAACGTAATCATCGGCAACTACGGGAATTTCTCTGCCAACTATCGGAAGAATAAGAGTCTTTCCGATAAGATGCTTCGTGTTTTCGTCCTCGGGGTTTACCGCAACGGCAGTATCACCGAACATGGTTTCGGGACGCGTGGTAGCTATCTCAACGTAGTTGTCCTCGCCCTTTATCGGATACTTGATGTGCCAGAAAAATCCGGGTTGATCCTTGTATTCTACCTCTGCGTCCGAAAGCGCGGTAAGACAGTGCGGACACCAGTTGATTATTCTGTTTCCGCGGTAGATAAGTCCCTTGTTGTAAAGGTTTACAAATACCTCGCGGACCGCCTTCGAGCAGCCCTCGTCCATAGTGAAGCGTTGACGGCTCCAATCGCAGGACGCGCCAAGCTTTTTGAGCTGACTTGTGATGCGGTTTTCGTAGGTATCCTTCCAAGCCCAGACTCTCTCTAAGAATTTTTCTCTTCCGAGGTCGTATCTTGTGAGCTGCTCGTCAACTCTGAGTCGCTCCTCAACCTTTATCTGAGTAGCAATTCCTGCATGGTCGGTACCGGGTACCCAAAGAGTGTTGAAGCCCTGCATTCTCTTGTATCTTACAAGGACGTCTTGAAGGGTTTCGTCGAGCGCGTGGCCCATATGGAGCTGACCGGTTACGTTGGGGGGCGGAATTACTATCGAAAACGATTCGTTTTCATTTTTTGCATCGGGCGTAAAATAGCCGTTTTCGTTCCAGAACTTATACAGTCTGTCCTCTATCTCGGACGGATCGTAAGTCTTGGCGAGTTCTTTTCTCATTTGCTTTTATCTTTCCTTTCGGTGACTTGATGTATCTTCGGTTGCCGTAAAGCAATATTTTCCGATTATTCTACAATTCTAACATATATCGTCCGTTTTGTCAACCTTTTTAGATAAAAAGAAGAGTATAAAAACGGGGCAGGGGGGAGGGCGTGCCGCCTTTTTGACTATTTTTTTATACTTT